>JADFMN010000002.1:0-300000 GCA_022563855.1 Armatimonadota bacterium | reverse complement strand
TTCGCCAGGGAGTTGGAGTACCGGGCGAACTTCTTCGCGAAAGTTCTGCAGAACGCGGCGTGGATTCTGTTCGGGCTTCTTGTCGTGCTGGTTCTGTATCGCAACACCGACTCGGTCGCTGGCTGGGAAAAAGTTGATTCCCTGCTGCTAGTCGGAACCGGGTTCACGGTGGCTGCGGTATTCGGACTGCTGTTCCGATCTCTGCTTGAAATCCCTGGCCAGATTCGGCTCGGCCAGCTCGATTTTATTCTCACGAAGCCCGTCGACTCGCAGTTCTGGGTTTCGACGCGAAAGTTCAATTTCGATCAAGTGGGGTCGTTCGTGGCCGGAATCGCGACGATGATCTACGCAGTTCCTCGCCTGAGTGCCGCACCGGTTTTAGTCGATTGGTTCGGGTACGTCGTTCTCGTCGGGTGCTCGGTCGCAGTTTTCTACTCTCTCTGCTTATCGCTGATGTCGCTGGCGATCTGGTTTGTGCGCGTCGACAACTTGTGGGTGCTGTCCGAATCAGTGCTGGACGTCGCCCGCTTTCCGCTCGACATGTACTCTCCGGGCATCCAGCGGTTCCTGCTCTACGTCGTCCCGATCGGTTTCATCGCGACGGTCCCGGCAAGACAGCTCATCATCGGCTTTGATCCTCTGATGCTCGTGCTCGGGATCGGCTGGGCCGGTGCTTCGCTCCTGTTTGCGCGCTGGTTCTGGATGTTCGCGCTCAAGCACTACACGAGCGCAAGCTCTTAGAATCCGAAGCCGCCGCGTGACCCGACTGCCTGCCCGCGCGTCCCGAATCCGAATCCAGAACGGGTCGGGAGCGCCTTTAGTCGCAAGAACAAGCCGATCTGGCGACCGGCGCGGAATCCGACTTGATTGTCGACGATGTCCAGCACCAACTCGGCCGCGTGCAGGTCGTAGATGATCGAATAGTGCTGGGCGTCGAACCGCTTGGTAAACCCGTTGTAATTCAGCGCAACCGCAAACGTAGTCTTACCGATCCGCAACCCTTCAAAAACCAAGTTGGCAGATGCCCACTGCGATCGCCGTGCGTCGTACCTCGCGCCCATCGCGAACTGCGCTCTGCCCGCCGTAAACTCTGCATTCAGCCTGACGTTGCTCCAGACCCGGTTGATCGTGTCGTACGAGGAGGTTAAGTTGATGCGCAGAGGGCCGCGTTCCGTTCGGCGCGCACCACCTGCGTTCCACTCGGTTTGAACGGAGATGAACTGCCACGGCGTTCTACCGCGGAACCCTCGCAGAACGTCGTAGCCGGTGCGAACGCTGAGCTGCAGTTTTGCGGTGGGCCTGGCGGTAACGTCGAGCCCGAGCGCATCGGATCGGCCCGATCTGTCTATGCTCAGCGGCGTGAACCCAAACGCGCGCAAGTACCGGTACGACAGGTTCACCGTCGACTCCCGACCCGGCTGAGAACTTCCCACTTGGTAGCTCCAGCGCGCACCGTAGTCGATAACGTATTGGGCGGTGTCGTTGCTGTACAGCCCTTGCTTGAATCGCCCGTTGAGCTGCAGCTGAGACTTCCTTCGCCCGCCGAGGGTTTTCGTTGCTTTCAGATCGAAGTTGATGCGCGTAACGGTGCTCGATGTAGCCGGGTCGAGCAGCTCTCCGATGGAGAACTCCGTCGTGAACGCAAGCACCCGGGCGAAGTCGGGACCGATTAGACGCCGCGCATCCGAGCGCAGCGTCAGCATTGGAGTGCGGTCGGTCGCGTTGAAGAAGTTGGACGAGTCTCCGATCGGCACGCTC
Organism: Armatimonadota bacterium; assembly: GCA_022563855.1. Classification (NCBI taxonomy): domain Bacteria; kingdom Bacillati; phylum Armatimonadota; species Armatimonadota bacterium. The sequence continues at coordinate 298,242 of JADFMN010000002.1, read as the reverse complement.
CGCTGATAGATCAGATCGGCGTCGAACAATCGGAAGCTAGAGCGCACGTTGAACCTGAGGTCCAACCGCTCAGACTTCGTGCCCTGGCCGACTATCGGATTGCTCTCGGAGCGAGCCAAGTTTGCGTCAAAGCTCGTGGTTATGGTGCTTCCGCGCCCGCCGAATCTGCGCTGGTCGGAGAGCCGAAAGCTCTCTGACACGGACTTCGACGTCTTGCGGTCGCTGCTCACGCGGAACCAGCTTAGGCGGGACGAACCGGTGCCCCACGGCAGCATGAACTGGGCGCGCGTATTCCAAATGCTCGTTCCGGGCGCGGTGAGGTAGTTCTGCTGCTCGAACCGCGAGTTGAACGTCAGACTTCCACCGAATACATCCTGTCGGTGGCTGCCGGTCAGCACCGTACTCGGTCGCTGGCCGATCAGCGTGTACGCCGTGAATTTGCCGTCCAGAGTCGCGTTTTCATAGTTGTAGTCGAATCCGACGCCCGTGCCCAGGCGAGACATGTAATCAAGCCTCGTATCGAAGTAGTCGTCGCCATTGAGAAGTGTGCTCCATCTGGTCTTCACGTAGTACCCTTCGTCAGGGCTCTGTCCGACGTCGGGGAGGTAGCGCGTGCCGTTCTCGACGAGCGGAACGACCAGGAACGGAATGGAGAAGATCGTGTGTCCTAGGATGACCAGCTTAACGTTGCGTAGAGCAGCGTTCTTTCCCGGACGAATTCTCGTTGATTCGGCTGTGAATAGAAAATGCGGAATCTCTTTGTCGCAAGTCGTCAGCGCGCCCTCTCTGGTCTCGAACAGACTTGCCCTGCCCGACCCGCTTACAGATGAGAGAAAGATGTCCTCGACGGTCTCTCCCTGTAGCCGGTCCGGACCCAGCGTCGCGCGCCCGTCTTCAAATCTGAACGTATCGTCCTTGAAGTTGATGACCACAACGCTGCCGAACACCTCGGCGTCGTGGCCGATGATTCGCGCGCTTCCTTCGAGCCGAAAAACCTGCGTTACCTTGTCGCCAATAACTCGATCTCCGTACAGGTCGTACCCCTTGAACTGCGCATGAACGTTGCCGGTCAACTCGATTTCGTCACCCTCGAACCGGGCAGTGTCGGCGTGGATCAACTTGAACTCCTGCCGCGCATCCGGTTTGGGCGGCGGTAGTTGGGACGGCGTCTGAGCGCCAGCCAGCGGGATCAGAGCCACGGCCGCAGCCAGCGGCCAAATCCGCGTCACTCGATCCTCCACAGCACAACCGCCGCAACTGCCGCAAAAATGACGTTGGGAAGCCACGCGGACGGCCCGGGCGGAAGCCAGCCGTTGCGTCCCACGATCTCGGTCGCCACGATGTGGATGTTGTAGTACGCCATTACGAGGACCATGCTGACGATCAGACCGACGAACGGGCCGGAGCGGACGAGCGCTAGAGCCATGATCGCCGAGCTCAAGGCGAACACCAGACACGAAAAGGGCAGACTGAACTTGACGTGGTAGGCGACTTCCAGCAAGGTCGTGTCCCCGTGGCTGCGCTTGCGGTCCTGTATCGCCTCCTTGAGGTCCGCCGCCGTCTCTTCCTCCGGCATCGGCGCAATGAACATGTCGGCAATCCTGATCCGCTCGTTGATCGTTACTACGTCTTCGGTCTTGATCGAAACAAGCTCGCCGCCGCTGAAAAACCGGATCAGAGGACTCTGGAAGTACCAGACGCCATCGTCATAGCTGCCCTCGTCCGCTGAAAACACGACAGACTCCCCTGCACGAGGTCGCTCGATCAACAAGATGTCATTGAGCAGGATTCTGCCGTCTGCGGTGCGCTGCACCGATCCGAAACTCGCCGACTTGCCATCTAGGCTCAGCATCACGTTGGAGCGAAATATCGGCCCCGGCCCGAGCACAGACGCCTGATTCCTCACCTGGCGGTATTTCAGCGCCGCTGGTGGAATGAGTTTTTCGACGATGAGGTAGTTTGCAACCGCGGCGAGCGAGCCCATCAAAACCACAGGCAAGAGCAACCGCCGCAGCGAGATTCCTGCGGCTCGCATCGCGGTAACCTCCGACTCTCTCGCCATGCGAGAGATCGCCAGCGCGACCCCGATCGCCGTTCCTGCGGGGAGCGTCATGCTCAGCCAATGCGGCATTCTGAACATCACCATCTGTATAACTGCCAACTTAGGCAAGTTGGACACATCGAAGTTCTTAAAGATTGAAATGAATTCGTTCGCCATGAACAGCAGCGCGATGATCACCGTGCCGACCAGCATCGGCCCGATCATCTCCTTCAGCATGTACCTGTCCAGGCGTTTCATCTGGCTTCAGCCCCTTTTCGGAACGCCCGAACCAAGACGAATGCGCACAGTGCAACCTCTCCCATGATGATCGCAATCCGTCCGCCAGGTGCGATCTGCGGCCAGTTCGCGACGTAAGGAATCCCGACGAAGACCACCAAACCGCAAACCCACGCCGCGAGCAACTTCCTTCCCAACGACCTGCTCAGCCATTTTCCGCGAGCGTACTCCGTAAGATAGCTCGAGCGACATCTCCCGCAGTACACGGCTCCTGGCTGATTCACATGCCCGCACTCGAGGCACGGCAGTGAGCTGGCCTCATTCCTGGCCTCAGCAGCCCGGCGCCAGCCGCCAACCGTGCGCCGCTCCGCCTCGAATCCTCGCTCCGGAAAACCGTCCAGCGCATCTTCCGCGATTGCGACTGCCTGCCACAGGTACCCGCGGGCGTACAGTCCCTCCGCCATCCTGTACTTTGCTGAAGGGTTGTCCGGCTTTACCGAGAGCATTCTGTAAGCAGCCTCAATCTGTTCGACGTCCATCTGCGCAAACCTGCGCTTATTCAGATGACGTCTCATGATGGGGATTGCGATCACCGATCCGAAAAGAGCAACGGTTCCAAGCAGCGCAAAAAGAGGTGTTGGAGCTGTGTGCAAAGTGTACATAAGCGCAAAGGCAGATCCAATTCCTAGCACGCCGAACAGCGGCTCCACGTCGCCCATGACTGACCACGAGATGAAAGTGAATATCCATATCGCTATCGGGACGGCAGCAACGCAGGTGAGTCCGCCCGACTGCATCAGGTCATTGATTTCCGCTAAGATCATCGTCCTCCCGTTTCCGCTCTGCGTTGTCTTTCTTGCCGAATGGTTTCAGATCAAGCTTTGGTTCTTCACCTTTCATGAGTCGTTTGATATTGCTCCTATGCCTGATGAATACATAGACAACGAGCGGCACGAACACAACAAAGAATTCAGTTGATTCGCGTAGAATTACGGCTGATATGAGAACGACTAAAGCTCCAATTAGGCTGCTAATACTGACAATTCTGGAAATGGCGAATAGAACCAAGAACGCACCGTATCCGTACAGCGCCACGAACGGAGCAACACCGACCAGAACTCCTAAGCTCGTTGCGATACCTTTACCTCCACGAAATCTAAGAAAGGGGCTAAGTGTGTGTCCAAGCACGGCGGCGACTCCTGCGCCCAGCCCGTGTCTAGGGTCATCCAGTATTTGCATCGCAACGTATGCCGGCACTGCACCTTTCGCGATGTCAAGAAAGAACACGAGCAGGCCGAGCCACGGGCCGAGGGCTCGAGCGACGTTTGATGCGCCTGGATTCTTGCTGCCGAACGTAAGGAGGTCGACGCCGCGCATCCGAGCGATGATCACTCCAAACGGAAGCGCGCCTATCAAATAAGCTCCCAAGTAAACGAGTGCGATGTTTATCATTGAAACAGGCGCGTCACACTGTCTTCAAACACGGATCGAACAGCCTGTCGGCAACGCGCATCCTGAGCCAAGACCTCATTCCCATCAGGCAAATCCGTGACCGATGCAAGCTTCCGCAGTTTATCAGGGTTTTCCGGAAGAATTTCGTCGTTAAAACCTAAAAGCGCAAGGCGCATTCGCAGACGCGTGAAAAACCGCCATGCGTCAAGCATCGCGTCCAATTCGACCGCGTTGAAAACACCCAGCGATGCCAGTGCCCTCAGGCGGCTCTCAACTGACAGGAGAGACGGGTCGGCGGCCTTCGACTCGAACCTCATCCAGTTCAGCTGGGCCGTCCAAACGAGGTCGTCGACGCCGCCTGCGCCAAGCTTGATGTGCCTGTTCCTGTACCTCACCGGAATTCGCTCGTTCTCGATGCGAGACTTCATCTTCATCAGCGCCTCAAGTCGGGCGTTGCTCAGCCCGTCGCCGTAGGCAGCTCGACGCACGTGGTCCAGCGCCTCCGTTTCTCCGTACAGCAGACGGGATCTACCCAGCGCGAAACGCTCCCATGGCTCCATGGCGTCAGCCGCGTAACCCTCAAGCCCGCTGAACGAGCTGACCAGCCTGCCTGATCTGCCCTCTGGACGAAGACGGACGTCAATCTCCAGCGGCGCGCCCTGCTGCCTCAGTTCCTGCAGCAGCGAAAGCAACCGCTGGGCTGAGCGCTCCATGTGAGCTGCGTCCGTGTCGTCGGCTCTCAAGAAAAGCAGATCGACGTCTGAGTGCAGCGCCATCTCCCCCGAAGCGAAGCTGCCGAGGGCAACGACCGAAAACTCAAGCTCCTCGTGCTCGAACAGCGTGGTCAGCGCGGCGTCTATCAGCGCGGCTGACGAATCTCCGTACGAGAACGACGAGTCGAACGCCCAGCGGGTCGCAACGCGCAGCCAACCCCTGCGGACAGCGATTGCGAACGCCTCGTTCGAGAAATGACGCTTCAGCGGTTCAAACCTCTCCCCAGCGTCGAACGGCTCAAGGATTTCGCCTGTTATGACCTGCTCGGTGACGCTTGACAGCCGGCGAAGTTCGGGCACGAGAGCTGGCGCGTTCTGTACGATGAACTGCACCCTCTGCAAGCTCGACTCGTTCTCTAGTAGGCTGGCGTAAAAAGCGTCGCCGCCGACCAGTCCATCGAACCATCCGAGCGCCGTTTCGGCAGCCTCGCCGATACGTTCTGCGACGCTCGATCGATCAGCGTGTTCGGGAGCGTCTGGCGCTAGGATCGACAGATACCAGAATCGCATCTGCGAGCGAACCGTGTTCAAGGCAGATTCGAATCCTGCCGCCGTCGAAAACCCCATCCTTCGGCCGAGGTGCGCGCGTTCAGACGCGTCGTCCGGCAGAGAGTGAGTCTGCAAATCGCCGACCAACTGCGTCCGATGCTCGACCTGCCGCAGAAACACGTACCCGGAGCGCAGCTCGCGCGCAGCGCGCAGCTCCAACACGCTTGCTTTGGCAAGCTCGTCTATCGCATCCAACGTCGGTGCGACCCGAACCGACTCGTGCTTCTGGCCGGACAGCATCTGCAGAATCTGAACCAGAAACTCGACGTCGCGGATTCCGCCCGAACCGAGCTTGATGTCGTTCGGCGACACGCCCTCTTCCATCCTGAGACGCATCTTCAACAGATCTTCAATGACCCACTCTCCGCGAGCTTCCTGGAAGACGACGCGCGTCCGCAGCTCATGCCAACGTCGGGCGATATCGCTTTCGGTCTTGAGCACCCTGCTTCGTATCATCGCAAGGTGCTCCCAAGGCTCCGCGTACTGTTCGTAGTACCGCTCGAACGCCTGCATTCTGCAGACAAGCGCGCCGTCCGAGCCGAACGGTCGCAGCCGCATATCGACGCGGTACAGCGAGCCCCTGCCCATCGGGTCCGAAACGGCTCGAAGAAGTACCTCGCCAAACCGCTGGGCGTGCCGCTCCAACTCGTCATCGGCATCGTCTCGCAGAACTAACGCAAGATCGACATCGGAAGAGAGGTTTAGCTCACGGCCGCCAAGCTTGCCGAACGCAACTATCTCGACTGGGCACGCGAAGTCGAGGCCTTTCTCGCTGGCGAACTCAGCCCATACAAGATCACGAACCGCCACCAGCAGCCCTTCGGCGACGGCAGAGATCGCAAGCCAAACATCCGGCTCGGGCCAAAGGCCGCCGAGGTCCGCCACGGCAATTCGCAGGTTCCACTCCTGCTTGATCAGCCTGAGCCGATCTAGACGATGGCTGTGCGAACTGGTGCTTGCGAACAGGCGATCCGCCTGAGACAGGACCGTTTCGACAGTCGGCCTTTCCGACAGCAGCTGCGGCTCGAGGACGAAGTTGGAGAACTCTGGATTCTGCGCGAGTACGTCGCCAATTTTATGACTGGCGCCGAGTAGCGTAACGATGAGCTGGCTCAGCTCGGGCGCACCCAGAAGAGCGTCGAGCAGCACGGTCGCATTGCTGGACGCGGTCAGCCAGCGCTCCAGTTGCTTCAGCGCGAGATCTGGATCGGAGGCGCCTGCTAGAGCTTCCGCCAGCCAGCCCCGTGCGTCGCGCAGCGTGAGTTCAGAAATCCGCGCAAACGCACGATCTGCAGCCTCCGGGTCAGCGAATCCTCTCACTTCCGTTTGCCCGTCGCCTTCTTCATAAACGTCGCTGCCGAGGGGCAGATGTCGTTGAGCGGGCACTCCCGGCAAAGCGGGTTGCGAGCTTTGCAAATCTTCCTGCCGTGCGTTATGAGAGTCGTGTGATACCGAAACGCGTCATCGGGCGGCACCAAATCGAGAAGGAGGTCGTGGGCCTTGTCCGCCGTACAGGACTTCGGCAACATGCCGATCCGCTGGGAAACGCGAAAGATGTGCGTGTCAACCGGGATCGCGCCCATTTTGAAGCTGAAGCAGAGGACGATCGACGCCGTCTTCGGGCCGACCCCCGGCAGCTCCATCAACCAGTCGCGGGCCTCCAGCATCGAGAGGCTTTGGAGATGGTCGATCGAATAGCTACCGGTACGGCGGCGGATTTCCACAAGCGCCCTGACGATGCTCTTTGACTTCTGGTTCGCCAGCCCTGCCTGCCTGATGATTGGAGCGACGCCTTCTGGCCCCACATCGACAACGCCCTGCCAATCGGGAAACTCCTCCTTCAACCGAGCGAACGCCGGAAAGCTGTTCGCGTCGGAGGTGTGCTGGCTGAGAATGCAGCACACCAGTTCGTCCATCGGTGAGAAGCGGCTGGCGTACGGCGTCTTTCCGTATACGTTCTCCAATCTGGTCAGCAACTCATCCAGCTCACGCAGGGATTTTCGCTTGCGCACGTTCCTTCGCTTCGGTTTCGTCGCCGCCATCCCGCTAAGGATACTCTGGGAACCAGGCGCTGACCGATTGCAATGGTAGTCTGATGACATGAGCTTCCATCGGGTAGCGGTCGTGATGGCGGGCGGATCGGGCGAGCGATTCTGGCCGGTCTCAACTCCGGACAGGCCAAAGCAGTTCCTCAATCTCTCGTCGGCAGATCGCAGCCTGCTCCAAGACGCCGTCCAACGGCTGCAGACGAACTTCGCCAACGATGACATCTTCATCGCCACGACCGGGAGATTGGTCGAAGCCTCTCGCGCTGAGTGCCCAGCAGTGCCGGCAAGAAACGTCTTCGGCGAGCCGACCAAGCGCAACACCGCTGGAGCGCTCATCTGGTCGGCTGCAAATCTCATGGCGCGGTTTCCCGATAGCTGGCAAGAGGTGACGATGGCCGTCGTGACCGCCGATCACCGGATCGCCCCAGCGGACAAATTCCTGTCCGTCGTGGGTTCGGCCATGGATCTTGCAGAGAACTTGCGAGGCCTCGTTACGATCGGAATTGCACCGACCCGGCCGGAAACAGGGTACGGCTACATCGAGCGCGGCGATCCTGTCGGACAGGGCTTCCTCGCCGTTAGATTCACTGAAAAGCCCGACGCAGAGACCGCAGTGCGGTTCTTGAAGAGCGGCCAGTACTACTGGAATTCGGGAATGTTCTTCTGGACAGTGCAGGCGTTCATCGACCAGCTCGAAGAGGCCGGAGTCGTTACGCGAGAGTTCGTCAAGCAGCTCGCGGCCGCGATTTCTAGCGAGAGCGAAGAGGCCGCAGAGCTGTTCTCACAAGTCAAGTCCGAATCGATCGACTACGCGCTGATGGAAAGGTCAGAACGCGTGTACGTCGTCGAATCTGCATTTGAGTGGGACGACCTTGGAGCTTGGGACGCACTGACCAGAAGTTTGCCGCTCGACGACTCCGGAAACGCCATCGTTGGCACAGCGAGAGTCGTCGAGTCAGAGGGTTGCGCGGTGTACAACGACATGGAAGGCGTCGAAGTCTGCCTATTGGGTTGCGACGACCTGGCAGTGGTCGCCGCGAACGGTAAGATTCTGGTCGTCCCAATGCCAAGGGCGCAAGATGTGCGTAAGTTAGTCGAGAAAACTTAGACTCAACCGCGGATATGGCTGGCTATTATGGATTCGATGTCGCCTGACTCAAACAGGCTGTACTCGATCCCAAAGGCGATAGCTGCCCCCAGGTCCGATTCCCGATCACCGATCAGAAACGACTTGGCTTTGTCCAGGGAGAACTCAAGCTCGGCTCGCTCCAGCATGCCTGTTCCGGGCTTGCGCGCTGGGCAAAGCAAGCGATACGGACCCGGCTCCCCGTCCGGGTGGTGAGGGCAGTAGTAAACCGCGTCGATCAAAGCCCCTTCCCTGTCGGCTTCGTCCAACATCCAGCGGCTCAGCGACAGAAAATCTTCTTCGGTGTAGTATCCGCGTCCGATCCCCGACTGATTGGTGACGAAGATGACGGCGTAGTTCGCATCGTTGAGAGCCCGAATCGCGGGCAGGATGCCGGGAGTCCATTCAAAGTCCTCGGGCAAGTGGACGTATCCGCGATCCGTGTTCACAACGCCGTCTCGATCCAGGAAGGCAGCAGGACGCAGCTCCGACGACAGCAAGACGTCAGATGGCTGAGTATCGGGGCAACCTAGCCTAATGCGCTCGTACTCAAACATGGCTTGCGGCGGTTCAAAACAACTCAACGCCGCCTATGCACACGACGGATCAGACACGCGCTATGATTCGTGCGAGCGATTCACCCGGAGATGTCCGACCACGAGCCAACGTCTTCGCTGTTGTACGTCGTGACGTACAAAACTCTCCCCATTTCCGGCGCCTAAAAGTAGCCGTTGCTCGCTTCGTTTGCAGCGTCCAAGTACGCGGCAATGAAATTCTTCAAGTCACTTAGTAGTGCGTCCGAATCTGGGTTGTTGTGCTGCGGAATGATCCTGTAGAAGACCCCGTCCAGGTTCCCTCCTCCTTTGAGTTGCTCGATGAACATGCCGATCTTGAGTTCGTTCGTTGATTTGTAGAATTTGCCCTGACCCCGATAGAGGAACGCTGCCAATTTCCCCCTGCCTGTCGGCCCGTCCATGTCCGTGATGGTCATGTACGCTAGCCCTCGCGTTTCGGTCTCAACAGAGTCGACCCACTGGGTGTTCAAGGCCCAACCCTGGACCGAAAAACAGACTCGCGGATCGTGGAAGCTGTCCTTGCTCTTACTCGCGATCAAGACGACATCGTACGATTCGCCGGTTTTTTCGTTCACATAAACTTTGGCGACGATGCCGTAGGGCTCTAACGTGTCATAGGCTACTTTAGCCATCTTATAGCTATAGTCGGGATTCTCCTCACCGGCCAACATCTTGAAGCCCTCTACCTGCCTAGGGCTGTTATCGACCATCCACTGCTCGTCTATCGAGTCCCCCTCATCTACTTTGCTAAACGCCATGAAGACTCCTGCGGCGAGCAGCACACCGAGCGCAGCCGCAGCTCTCCTTTTCATTCTTTCCATCCTAATAACCTCGCAAACTTGAATATGATGAAGAAGCACACGATCAGCGTGATGTATCCGCTGTAGTCGTGGAACGCGAACCCCGCCGCACTCCCCCGTTCCTCCCCGACGATCCCGATCAGCGCGATCCTCAGACCGTTGATGAACAGGCACAGCGGCAGTACGGCTGCGGCCATCAGCCCGTTCGCCCACCACTTCAAACGAGCAATCAGCATGAAGAACACAGTGAACGCCGTCACGGCAACGACAAGCTTTAAGCCGCTGCAAGGAACAGCGATCGAAAGCTCGAAGTGATCCAACAACAGGGTTGTCGCATCGTGCTGGAACACCTTGTATCCGAATACATTCAGCAAATGATAAGACACGGTCGTCGAATACACTTGAAGCGGATTCGTGTAGTTATTGATTACCCCCGTCCAAACTGGAAGAGCAAACAACAGGTACAGAATCGAGGGCGATAGCGCGAGCATCCACCTTAGGCCCGCGATGAACCAGACAAGAGACAGCAGACCAAGGATGAGGGCGTATGAACGGATCAACAGTATGTCGGCCACGTTCGCGGCCCACAGAATCCACAACATAGCAAGGAACGGTACGATAGCGATCCAACCTGGACGGACGGGCGTGTCCTTTATCTGGGGCCAGCGTTGATAGATGATGTAGCCCGCGATGAACGGCACGAGGACGCCGTGCGAATAGTATCCATCCCCAGACCTGAACTCCCAAGTGCCCAGCCCGAGCCAAATGTATGGAAGCTGACTGAAAAGAGCCCAGAAAACGAACCCCAAGACGAGACATGCGGCGATGGTCAGGCCAAGCCACGTGCGGTCGCAAGTTCTTAGAAACTCAATGCTCTTGTCGAGCACAGAGCGACCATCGACGGCTCCGTCGCCTGCTGGTTCAGAATCTGAGATCTGCTGACTCATCGTACGCTTCCGCCACCCAAGTATACTGGACTTCGAACCGCAGGAATCGTACCAACTTGGACCGTGCTAGCAAATATAACGGGGTTGCGCAGCCGGTTCTTGACAATCTCCTGACGAGCTTGGGAAACGCCTACGCGCAACTGAGATGCTTCTGCTCCAAACTGCAGGACGAATTCCGGAGTTCGATCCTGTCGCACCAAGTCGGCTCGCCAAGGTGCAACTTGCGCAGCCGAATCCCACGCCGCGCTGGTTCGATTGCCCTGATCGCTGCTCTGGTACAATCGAACCTGGCGCGGGCCTACCAGAGGGAAACCAATTCAGATGAAAACGGCGCTCATTACCGGCATCACCGGGCAGGACGGTGCGTACCTCGCTGAGTTCCTTCTGGCGAAGGGGTACGAGGTGCATGGAATCAAGCGAAGAGCATCGTCGTTCAACACGCAGCGCATCGACCACCTATTTCACGATCAGCACGAACAGGGACTGCCGCTTTCGTTGCATTACGGAGACCTCACGGACGGCGTCTCTCTGATTCGCGTGCTTGAGCAGACAAAGCCGGACGAGATTTACAACCTGGGTGCGCAGAGCCACGTCAAGGTGAGCTTTGACCAGCCCCACTACACCGCTATGACGGACGGGCTGGGAACGCTCAGCGTCCTGGAAGCGATACGCATACTCGGCCTGACGGACTCTGTGAAGTTCTATCAGGCATCGACAAGCGAGCTTTTCGGACTAGTGCAGGAGACTCCGCAAACGGAGACAACCCCGTTCTATCCCAGGAGTCCGTACGGCGTCGCAAAGCTGTACGCCCATTGGATCACAGTGAACTATCGCGAAGCCTACGGTATGTTCGCTTGCAACGGCATACTCTTCAATCACGAGTCACCGATCCGTGGCGAAACGTTCGTCACACGCAAGATCACGCGAGCAGCCGCACGCATCGCCGTCGGACTGCAAGATCACCTCTACCTGGGCAATCTGAACGCCATGCGCGACTGGGGCCACGCGCGGGATTTCGTCGAAGGCATGTGGCTGATTGTGCAGCAGGACAAGCCTGGTGATTTCGTTCTGGCGACGGGCGAGCAACACTCGGTCCGTGAATTTGTGGAGATCTCTTTCGCGCGCCTCGGAACGACTATCGAGTGGAGCGGTGAAGGCGAGTCCGAACAGGGATTGAATCAAAAAACAGGTAAGGCGATCGTGTCGATCGACCCAAGATACTATCGTCCGGCGGAAGTCGAAGCGCTCTTGGGCGACGCATCCAAAGCGCGTGAGGTTCTCGGTTGGGCGCCCAAAGTCACGTTCGAGGAGTTGGTGCAAGAGATGGTTGATTCGGATCTGGAGCTTGCCAAGCGAGACAAACTTGTGGCGGAGGAGGGATTTAAGCTGTATGCCAGCGCTGAAGACCGGCAATAGGGTTTATCTCGCAGGCCACCGCGGATTAGTCGGGTCGGCGATCCTAAGAGCCCTTGAAGAGCAAGAACGCTTCGAGATCGTCACAAGAACCCACCAAGAGCTCGATCTTTTGAACCAACGCGATACGTATTCCTTCCTGGCGGAGGTCGAGCCAGACACCGTGATCGTCGCCGCAGCAAAGGTCGGCGGCATCCACGCCAACAACAGCCAACCCGCCGAGTTCATTAGCCAAAACCTGATCATCCAAAGCAACTTGATCGAAGGGTCGCATCGAGCCGATGTTCAGAATCTGCTGTTCCTCGGAAGCAGCTGCATCTACCCGCGCGAGGCGCCGCAGCCGATGCCCGAGGCAGCCTTGCTCACCGGCCCGCCGGAGCCGACGAACGCGGCGTACGCGGTCGCAAAGATCGCCGGGCTGTACCTGTGCGACGCGATCAGCAAGCAGTACGGGCGCAACTACTTCACGGTCATGCCGCCGAACGTCTTCGGCCCCGGTGACAGCTTCCACCCCGAGCACTCGCACGTGATCGCCGCGCTCATCCGCCGGTTCCACGAGCACCTGCCGAACAAGACCGTCACGTGCTGGGGGACGGGGTCGCCGAAGCGAGAGTTCTTGCACTCCGACGAACTGGCCGACGCCTGCCTCTTCATGCTGGGACGCGAGAAGGTCGAAGGGCACGTCAACGTCGGGACCGGCACGTCGATCACGATCAGCGAGTTGGCAGAGACGATCCAGCGCATCACGGGGCACACGGGCGAGATCGAGTGGGACACGTCCATGCCCGACGGATTTCCGGAAAAGACGTTGGACGTGTCGAGGCTGCGCTGCATGGGGTGGCAGGCGAAGAGGCCGTTCGAAGACGGCCTGCGCGAGGCATACGAGTGGTTCAAGGCGAACGTGAGCGAGTAGCGTCTTGAAGGTACTGGCATTCCCCAAGGACGTCAAAGAGTCGAACCCTTACACGGCGCTGCTGTACGCAGGGGTCGAGAAGCTTGGGGTGGAGGTCGCAGAGTTCGAGCTGGACGGATGTGCCGAGGCGGCCGCCGACGTCTTTCACGTCCACTGGCCGGAGTCGTTCCTGAACCGCCGCAACCCCGTGGTCGTGCTCCGGAGCTACGACCGGTGGATGAAGTGCCTCCGCGCTCTGGCGGCAGGCGGCGCAAAGATCGTTTGGACCGCCCACAACCTGCATACGCACGAGCGCAGGCACGAGCTCTTGCAACGAAAATTCTGGAAGGAGTTCACGGCGATGTTGAGCGGTTGCATCTGCCTCTCACATGAGGCAAGGCGGCTCGTCGAGGCGCGGTTTTCGGACATGGTCTGCCCGATCGAGACCGTGCCGCACGGGCACTACCGCGAGGCGTATCCGAACACGGCCTCAAGGGCCGATGCGCGCGAAGCGCTTGGCCTAGGCCAAGACGAGTTCGTCATCGTCCACGTTGGATTCATTCGCGGCTACAAGAGCGTGCCGGAGCTGGCACGCGCCTTCAAGGAGACTCCGGGCGACCTGCGGCTCGTTGTCGCGGGCGAGCCGTATCCGGACGCCTTGAGAAAGGAGGTTGAAAGCGCGGTCTCGGGCGACCCCCGCATCCTGTCGAAGTTCCAGCGCGTGCCAGACGAGGAGTTGCAGAATTATTTCCGGGCCACCGACCTCGCCGTCTTCCCCTACAAGAACATTCTCAACTCCGGGTCCGCGCTCATGGCGCTCTCGTTCGACGTTCCGGTGCTGGTGCCGGGCATCGGCTCGATGCCGGAGCTAAAGCAGACGATCGGCGAGGACTGGGTTATGACCTACCAGGGCGAGATCAGCTCGGCGCACCTTCAGGCCGCCGTCCGTTGGGCGAAGAGCACGCCCCGCCCCCAGACGGCCCCGCTCGACGCCCTCGATTGGGACGTCCTCGCCAAGAAGACAGTCGACTTCTACGACAGCCTGCTCCAAGCTTGAGGCCACAGGCCCGGTCAAGGCTCAAGCCTGCAAGAAACTGTACTCTTCGCCGGAATCTGTGATGTAGACAAGGTCGTAACCCGCGCCCCTTAAAGCCTCCACGGCTGCCTTCGTCTTGGGAAGGCCAATGCTCTCGAACCTGTGGTGAAATTCAACGAGCAGCTGCCTCGGCCGCACCGTTGACTCGACCAAGTCGTCGATCACTGCGTACTCCGCCCCCTCCACGTCCATCTTCATCAGGTCGATGTGCTCGTGCCCAATCTCGCGCATGATCGTCTCAAGTCTCTTGACCGGTACGGTGATCGCCCGCGACGCCGTCGACGGACGCTCAAGGATCGTGTGGGAGATGTGGTCGGGATTCTCGGGCGGGCTGAAAGTCACGTCGCCGTCGACGTCAGCGATGCCGTACTCGTGCATGACGAAGCCTTCGGGGAGCTTCTGGCGCTTCACCCACTCGATCGACTTCGGAGTCGGGTCGAACGCCTGGACCGTAAGGCCGAACCGCTCCATAGCAACACTTCGATCGATCTTTACATTGACGTCACGGCCTAACGCAATTCTTGAGGAACCTCCAGACCCTCGGCCCCAGCGCGCGCTTCACAGCACCCAGGACTCTCGCTCGCATCGACCGCACCCCTCAGTACTTCCCCGCATTTCTGTGAATCATCGCAGTCAACACTATCTTAGCGCGTCTTGCGAATGTCAGCCTGTCGCCCGTTCCGGACGTCCTTCCAAGCCTCTTGCCGCTGACCCGCATCAAGCGCCTCACCTCGCGCCAGTACTTGAGATCGAATGCCGCGTGAGCTGAGTGATAGATGAACGGCCTGATCGATCTCGCGGGGTCGTCGCCCTTCACGAACGAGCATTCGCCGTGCAGGACGTCGAGCCGGACCCGGCTCTTGAGCAAGTATGGCGTGCGGGAGAGCTGCATAGAGTCTGGGAACACGTGGCCGATTTCCGTCTCGGCCATGGCGAGACTGATGCAGACCTCGTCGACCACATGCCCGCGGTTCCGCTCCAGCCCGATAGAGTCGTAGTCCGCCGCCAGCTCCATGATCTTTGCGATCAGCTCTCTGGCCGCGTCAGTCCGTTCGTAGTACAGAAACCCCCCGCTGAACTTGGGCACCTGCTTCAGTCCCCGACGCTTCATGACCGAGGTCATGTCGCCGTACCACTGGACGTCGGAAAGCCAAGTCCCTTGCACAGCGAAGTCCTTTCCCCTGCAGGCCTCGAGCACCGGCTCGATCGGCCTGATCGCCAGGGAGTCACCGTCGATGAAGAGAATCCTGTCGAACTCGGTGTGGTCGAGTGCGCAGAGCTTGATGAAAAAATGTTCGTAATCCTTTGGCGGAGGAAGCACGACGTCGTACAGGCGCTTCAACTCAGGATCGTCGCTGTCCGTCACGACGACCTTCTGGGCGGTGCAGAAGTTGAGGTCTAGAGACAGGGCCAGCGCCTTCGCCATCGTAAGGTACCTCGGATGGCCGGTGGCAAAGGTGAGGACGGCTACGTCGGTCGGCCTACTCACAGTTGCTCCCTAATCCGACCCCGCCCCTTCGGCCTGTGTACAACAAGTGCAGACTCCTGTACCGCATCGAGCACGCACAGCCTTGGCAAAGGCTGTGCGCTTTTCGCGACCGATACATTACTCTTCTCATCAAACGAGCCTGTCATCAACACAATAGCACACGGTTTGGCTACCCCCTTGCAGATTTAGGCGCCGGCCTTACCTCCGCCTCGGGGCACAAAGTTGCGAATCCTGGCCTTGATGGACTCGGGGATTGAGGCGAGCTGCAACAAGTCCACGACGTAGAAGAACGCAACCATGAAGAACGGAAGCACAATGAGTGCCAACCACGGAGTGGAGACGATCCGGTCGGTCTGGCAGAACCAATATCCCAGCGCGGAGAAGACGACTGCGATTCCCATCGTCCCTGCAAGCTTGCTGATCCACGGCCAGAACGAGATGTCGGGCACGACGAATCGCCAAATGTACCAGGTCACCGGCACGAAGAGCACAAGCGCGATCAAGAGTCGGATGGACGCGGCACCGATCACCCCGTAGGTAATGATCGCCGGATAAGTAAGAGCCAAGACCAAGGCCGCCGTCACCAACGTCACTAACGTAATCTTCTTCGGCGCACCGGAAGCAAGCATCGTCATCACGAGGCTCGCGCTATAGGACTCGAACGCCCGGAACATGCCCAGAACCAGCATGACGATCGCCATCTCTGGCACGTACTTGTCCTGCAGCCAGATCTGGAGCAGTGGGCCGCCGAAGGCACAAGGAATGAAGAGAATCCCGCAGCCAACCATGAGCGTGATCCTCGACCCGCGGTCGACCAGCTCCGCGAAGTTCCTCTTCCCCTCCATATGGGCCTTTGTCAGGTCCGGGAGCAAGGTTTGATGGAGCGGCAGAGCCTCGCTCGCGACCTCCGAATACCGTGCGGCGTTCGTGTAGCCCGTAAGCTTGGCCGGACCGAGGATGCTCGTGATTAATATCCTGTCGAACGTGCCCATCGAGACGCTGCACAGCTTTGCTGGGTAGAGCCGCGCGCCAAACCCAAAGCAGTACTTGAACGCCTCCTTGTCGAACCACTGACGTCCCTCCGCCCTGCGCGCTTGACCGAGGCCACGGTACAGATTGAAAAGATAGACGACGCCATACCCGGCGGAATAACCAGCCAAATATGCCTCCGGACGCCGAAGCCAAAGGGTCAGCCCGAGGCCTGTCAGCCCGGATATGAGGAACTGCGAACCGTTCGCCATCGCGACGTACTTGAACTGGCGGGTGGCCTGAAAGTAGACCATGCTGCTCATGTACAGGTATTGCGAGGAGAACACGACCGCACCGGCCAAGAACAGCGAACCGTAAGCTGTGTCTCCAGGAAGGTTGGGCACGACGACGAACTGCCCAAGGGCCGCGAACACTCCGAACCCGACGGCCGCATGCGACAGAAGGATCAGGACGTGCATCCGGTACAGGGTGAAGCCTCGTTCGCGGTCGTCCGAGTCGAACGCCCGCGTCATGAGCCGCTGGATGCCGATGTCGTAGCCGATGTCGATCAGCGACACCCATCGGCTAATGGCGATCAGAAAGTAGCAGGCGCCCAGCAGGTCTCCACCCAGCACGTCCCACACGATCGGCACGCTGATAAACTGGACAGCGACCCCGATAAACCGCGCCGCGCCAAGGCGAAGCGTGTTCTTGGTCTTACTCATTGCTGGCGGCGGTCACCGTCGCCTGACGCCCATCGATCGCATCAGGCGGGCCTCCGCTCTTCTTCGGCGAACGCCCGATGGATGGACGGGACGGCAGGGCAGCACCGATCAGTATGAAATAGAGCATTCCCGACGATATGTTTGTGTACAGGTTGTTGAAGTACATCCCGTATCCGAACAGTAGTGTGACGATCACAGCAGTGAGCGCGAACGCTTGGTCGATCGGTTGCGCGGTGCGGCGCAAGAGGAGCTTGATCGAGCTGAATACAGCCGCTATGACCGTCATGATGAGCAAGGCCAACGCTGGCAGACCTCCGAACGCCAGCGCGACGAGGTAGCCGTTGTCCATGATATAGCCTGACGACCAGAGGCCTGTGACGAATGTCCTGACACCGATAAAGTCAGGCTCCACACCGACTCCGAACCAAGGGCGCTCTGCATAGATGTGCCAAGCCTGCGGCCAAAGCACGTCGGTCCGCCAATCGAACGTTGACGTGTCGCCGGAAAACATGTAGTCGAATCTGTCTCCACCTTTCAATATCAACAGGACCAGCGCGAGGGTGCCGAGGACTACGTACGGCATGGCGGACATGCGATGTTTGCGGACGAAGAACACGACCAACGAGATCATCACGATCGCGATGACGACCAGCATGCTGCGCACCTGGGCCATGAACATGATCCCCGTAAGGAGGATGATCGTTGCAATCTCGAGACCGGTCAGCTTTCGAGAGTAGAGCGCCGACGCGATCATGCCGATCCCGATCAAGCAGTAGGAGGACTGCAGAACTAAGCCGCCAAAGATGCCTGAGGCGCGGATGCCGCCCTGCCCGGCCCAGTCAGTGATGTCCTGGAACGCGATCATCAAGTTCGCATACGCGATCGCCGGGCCAAAGCCCAAGAACTGGAGTATGGCTACGAACGCAGAAACTATGGCGAGCCCAACGACCAATCGCTTGAGCAGAACGCGGACGTGGGGGGCGAAGTAGGTCAGCATCGACCCCTGTATGAAGCAGAGCAGAAACGACATCAGCGAATAGTCGGGCGCACTGAAGTCCAAGCTCCGGCTCAACTGTATCTGCGACACAACGCTCGAAACGGTGAACCATATCTGAACCAGGCTCATCAGGATTATCGCCGCCGGAAGCCGCAATGGCGCGAGGTTTCTCAGCAGGGCAACCATGATCCAAGCCACGAGGCTGAACATGAAATACTTGTTCAAGTTGCCGACATTGACTCCAACGGCGTACCCAATCGGCGAGGCTAGAAACATGCTGATGATTACGATGCCGATGTTCAGCAGGCCCCAGGCGACCATCGCCCGCTCTGATAACGCCCGTTGGGCGGCGTGGAGCCGAGCAGACGGACTCATGGCTGCCATCGTTTCTCGCTCGGAGCTACCGACCAACGCCTGCATCTGCTACACCATCCTCCGCGCTCTAAAGCTCTGGATCACGCACTTCCAAAAATACCGCTGCAGAACAGGCCAGTGCGCCTTCCTGAAGTAGGGAACTGAGTCCGGCCAAGGTGTGAACTCCGCTGCCAGCAAGAAAGCGTAGGAGCGGAAAGCACGCTTCTGCTCACTGCTGACGAACGGCCACCCACTGAACAGGTCAGACAAGTTCTGTTCGATCGATTCTGTTTTGCGCGAGACGCCGGATTCGCTCAACCGATAGTTCGTGTACGACTTGCTGATCGTTCTCGCCGGACCGCACTCGAAAGCGCAACGCAACCAGAAGTCGACGTCCTGAAACTTCTGCAGCTTCTCATTGAATCCGTTGACGCGCCAGTAGTTCTCCTTCGTGACCGAGAAGCTAGAGCCGCCCGCCCAAGCCTGGTGGCTGAGAAACGTCTGCCACTCGACTTCGCCGTCGAAGTCCTTTCCGCCCCTCCAATACGCTGGCGATCCGTCGAGCTTTCGCGGCGTCGACCGGTCTGTGACAAAGCTGCCATCGAACTCCTTATGGACCGCGAGGTGAGACTCAACCTTGCCAGCCTCCCACCAGTCATCGGCGTCGAGAAAGAAGAAGAGATCGCCTGCAGCGACCCGGGCGCCTTGATTGCGAGCGACCGATCCGTTGGCCTTCGGCAAGTCCAGCACCACGGCTCCTTCCTCTTCCGAAACTGCTAGCGTGCGATCGGTGCAGCCATCGCAGGCGACAATGACCTCCACCATCCGAGGCTGCTGCTCCCTCGCGGAGCGGATCGCTCGCGCAACCGTGGATTCGGCGTTGTAGGCCGGGATTATCACCGAGTAGGAAGGCAATTCTTTAACCTCGGATCAATCTTGGCGTCGAATCGCAGTCGTCCGCGTGAACGGCTCACTGTCCTTGGCCGCGTCAGACAGAATGAGCTTCACGGATTTGGCTCCGGCTTGCTCTAGGATGTCAAACGCGATGGGAACAGAGCTGAACTCGTTCGTCCGGGCCGAGACCGATAGGCAGACCTCATCAACGAGGGATGCAAACGCTGAAGCGTCGGCCAGCGTGTCGGCCGGTGCGACGGAAATGATGACGTAGTCCGCGTCTGCTTTGATCGCGTCTAACACACGCTCTAGCGAAGACATCCCGGCATCGATGAAGCGATCCGTGCTCACGCCGATGGGTAACAACCGCAAGTTCTCGATACGGGTGTCTGTGATCATGCCAGCAGGGTCTCCACCGCCGAGCGCGTCGGAGATACCGTTGCTATCGGCAGCATCAAATCCGATCGTCAGAATCTGTCTCGTTCTCTCGGCGTCGACGAGCAGTACTCGCTTTCCGCTGTGCGCAAGAGTGATCGCGAATTGCACAGCGCCCACGGCGCTGCTGCCCGATGTGCCGATTCCTGTGAACAGAATCGTCCTGCACTCGCCGGTCGACTTGGCCAAGTAGCCGAAAGCCATGTTTCTGAAGCTTTCAGCGGGCTGCGCCGAGCCGCCGTCTAGAGCCTTGACAAATGAGCTGCGGCTGGTGCCACTCAACGCCGGTGTGCTGGCGACTACTGTCAGTCCCGTTAGGTCGGCGAGCTGCGTCGAGGTGTATATTCGAGGGCGCATCGACTCGAGCGCAAAGCTGGCGATGAGCCCGATGCTTGCTCCGGCGATGAAACCGATGAACGTCAGCTTGAGCAGATCGGGTGCGACCGGATCGGTCTGGTCGGCCACCTCTCGAGTCACGTTTGCCTGTCGCAATACGACAGCCGCCTTCGGACCGGTCTCCCGCCGATTCCGCAAGTCCTCAAGCTGCACCTTCAATCTACTGTAGCTCCCGTCGAAGATGAGGAGGTCGCGCTGCAGCTTCATCAAGTGCACCTGCTTATCAGGCATCAGGACTATCTCTTCGTTCCGTTCGCCGAGCAACTTCTCCAACATCGCCCGGCGGCCGGTCGTCTGTGCGCGCGCCGCTAGAGAGAGGGCCAGTTCTTGCTCCAAAACCTGCTTCTGAGGATTCTTTCGGCCTTTCCTGTACTGGTCGGTCCAATCCTGCGCTTTTGCGGCATCGAGCCGACCCTGAATGTCTGTGATAGCGTCGTCGTTTTCTTGGACTTTCGGATTCGTCGCCGTGTAGCGACTAAGAAGGAAAACTCGCTGCTGCATGAGCCCGGCTAACTGTGCTTCATACGTCCCGATCAGAGGTCTTTCAACGTCAAATCCTGGGTCATACATCTCGTCGGGAAGTTGGTCGATCTGAAAGATTAGGCTTTCAATCTTCGCGTCATAACCTTCCATAGTGGCCTGCGAAGTATCCATGCTCGACTCAATCGATGCCGCCAAGTCTTCAACCACCGAATTCTTCTTGGCCATTTCTGCGACACCGATGCTCGACTTGTATTCGGCGAACGCCGCTTCTGCGTCGGTCAATTCGTCGGATGTCGCTTCGATCTTCGCCTGGAGATACGAGATCGCCTGGCTCACCGCTTCCCCGGCGGCCCGTCTCCGTGTATCGTTGTACGATTCTGCCACGGCGTTCGCCATCTTCGCGGCCAGCAGCGGGTCGTGCATCCTCACCTGCAACTGCACGATGCCAGCGCCTTGCTCGACCTGATTCGATGACCGGGCGCTGATCACGTCGAACATCTTGTAGTAGTGCTCCCAATCGTCCAGCAACGATCGGTCTCCTTCCTCCTCCGAGACAACCCTGAGCGCCTCGTAAAAGACGGCCTCGGAATTGAGCAGCTGCCGCTCTGTGAGCAAGGTCGAGGGCCTACTCCGTTGAATGATCTCCCTGACGTCCTCCGTCATGGTCGATGCGGACCGCTGGGTGTCGATCGGGGTTCCCAGCAGCATCTCAACACGGCCCTCGTAGATCGGTCGGCTGACGATTTTTATAGTTACGCCGACCGCCAGGCCGACGAGGGCCATGATTATCGTGCGCGTGACATGGACTTTATACATTTTTCAATCTGGCCTCTAAGCCGTTACCTTGCTGTCTCCTACCAATTATAGCTGTTGATCGATGGCCCAGCCTCATCGAGCCGATACAATCGGACTACCTGCCGTGCAATCCAGCCATCGCTTAGTACAGACCGAATTCCAGCAGGAATCGTGCCGGTTCCAAGGCTAACCTGCCTTTTATCCCAGTATTGGGCAACCGTGCTGTTTCAGGTTGCTAAGCGCCCGAAAACCAGCGTGATCGTCCCCCTTAACATCCGATGTGCCTGCCCGGGGCAGACGCTGCAGTCGATATTGAACTGCGGCTACCCCGAAACGAGCCGATCGTCGTGGACGGTGGAAGCACAGATTCGAGCACAGAAGCCATCCGCAAGCACAGCTCAAACGACCAGCCGTCGCCCCTCGATCAGCCGGCGTCTCGGCATCTACCTTGAAGTAGAATCGACAGCATGACAGCGCAGCCATCGCCGCAGATCGTGGCGGTCATCCCAACGCACAATGAGCTCGAAGAGCTGCGCCGCGTCATCGAATCGATCGAGGCAGAAGACCACCCTTCGCTGTGCATCGTCGTCGTCAATGCGGGCGCTCCCTTGCCGGAGGACTTATGCTTGCGAGTGCGGGAATTGCGGGTCGACGACCAGCACTATTGGGCCGCAAGCGCGCAAGCGGGATTCGACGAGTGCAAGAGGATTGAGCCAGAGTACGTCTACTTGACAAACGCGGATACCTGCGTTCTGCCAGGCACGATAAACCGTCTAGCCCAGTACTTGAGCGGCCAAACGAACACGATTGCCTGTGGCGCGGCGTACCTGGAGACGGATGAAGGCGTCAACCTACTTTACTCCCATCAAATCGCGATGGGTTTTCTGCTGTACGGCAAGCTGATTCGTCCGTGGAGATTGCAAGAGGAAGCACCGGCAGAACCGTTTGAAATCGAACTCACGGGCGGACAGTGCGTACTGATGCGCCTGGAAGTGGTGCAGCGTTACTCCATCGACGCGGTACGGTTCCCGCAAACTGGCGGCGACCACGACCTTTGGCTGAACGTTCGGAAGGACGGCTACCGGCTGATGCTGGTCCCGCAAGCAGGCGTCGTCAACACGCGAATCCTGAGCGCGCAGCACGCAAAGGGCTTCATCGGCAGAATCGGGACGCTCGCTCGGCGAATGACATCGGAGTACGCGCCGGAGAGCTGGAGAATCATGTGGAGGCTGCGCAGAAAACACCTCAGCTTGCCGCTCGCGCTGCTGTCAACCGTCATCAGCTTCGCCGTGCGCTGGACGATCGGCTTGCCAAAGATGCTGCGGCGCACTTGATGTCCGCTGCAACGGGGGC
The DNA here is from genome assembly GCA_022563855.1 of Armatimonadota bacterium. NCBI lineage: Bacteria > Bacillati > Armatimonadota > Armatimonadota bacterium. The sequence continues at coordinate 275,403 of JADFMN010000002.1, read as the reverse complement.
CTTCGCGCTAGTACGCGCCTTCACCCTTGATGACGGCGAACGGCGTCAGGAAGAGAATCTTGAGGTCGATCCAGAAGTTCATGTCTTCCAGGTACTTGTGGTCCAGCTTCATCCACTCGTCGAACGACAGGTTGCTCCGTCCGCTGATCTGCCAGTAGCAAGTCATGCCGGGGCGAACTCGCAGCCGGTCAAGCGCATACTTATCGTATTTCTCGACTTCGTGAGGAAGAGGAGGACGAGGGCCGACCAAGCTCATATTGCCGCGCAGCACGTTGAACAGCTGCGGCAATTCGTCAAGGCTGGTATGGCGAAGGAACCTGCCTAGGGGCGTTACGCGCGGATCGCGTTCGATTTTGAAGATCGGACCGTCCTTCTCGTTCTGCGCCTGAATCTTTTGCAACTCTTGATCGGCGTCGGTGCGCATCGATCTGAACTTATGGAACGAGAACTCCTTGCCGAGCAGCCCGACTCTGCGCGAGGTATAGAACACCGGCCCACGGCTCGTGAGCTTGACGAGCAGGGCGATCAGCAGAAACAGGGGTGCGACTAGGACGAGAAGGGTGAAAGAGCCCCCTATGTCCAGGATTCGCTTTCGCTTGGTGTACGTGTACGGGTACGCCTTCAACATTCGGGCTGAAGGTTTGCTGACCATCGTTTGGCCAGTCGCCGTATTCGTAGTCGCCATTAATTCGATCCAACGTTGTACAAAGCAAGTCGCTCTGCAAATCAAGAGGTCCGTGCGCACGGTCCGTGTAGATTCTATCATACGAACCGGGCGGTCCTGGCCTGCTTAGCTTCAAAGATCGCGCCAACGCCCGCTAAGTTCCCGTTTACAGCATTTCTACCGGCTTATTCGACGGTTACGGACTTCGCGAGGTTCCGCGGCTGGTCGATATCGCATCCGCGGTGCTTCGCCATGTAGTACGCGAACAACTGCATGGGGATGATCGTGAGCAAGGCGTTCAGGTACGGGTTGCCAGCCTGTGGCACCGTCAGCAGTTGGTCCGGAACCCCGGCCAACGTCTGATCGTCGTTGGTCGTGACGGCGAGCGTGAACCCGCCACGAGCCTGAACCTCGCGGATGTTGCTCGCAAGCTTGTCCCGCACGTCCGAATCGCTCCCACCGAAAACCGCGAGCACGCCCTTTTCGACCAGCGCCAAGGGCCCATGCTTCATCTCGCCTGCCGGACACTCCTGCGTCGGGATGTAAGCGATCTCTTTCAGCTTGAGCGCCGCCTCCAGGGCAACGCTCGCGTCTGCGTTGCGCCCCAAGAAGAACACGAGATCTGAATCGTGGAACCGCTCGGCAAGACCGTCGATCTCGGCCTCCATTTCCAACGCCTCTTGCAGGTGGTCCGGCAACTGTTTGAGTTGCTTCACGGCCTTTCGCGTGTCGACGCCCGGCATCTGTCGCACCTGCGCGATGTAAAGGGCGAGCAGGTACAGGACGATCACCTGCGCTGTGTACGCCTTGGTGCTGGCGACGGAGATCTCCGGCCCGGCCTGCGTCAGCAAAACCTTGTCGCTCTCCCGGGCGATGCTGGAGCCGACGACGTTGACGATCCCCAGGGTGCGGATGCGACGGGCTTTGCAAAGCCTCAGCGCTGCGAGGCTGTCGGCGGTCTCTCCAGATTGGCTCACGAATATCGCGAGCGAGCGCGGCGAGAGCAACGGGTCGCCGTACCGAAACTCGCTCGAGTAGAACACGTCGGTCGGCAGCCGCAGCATCTTTTCAAACATATACTTTGCCGCCAGCCCGGCGTGGTATGCGGTGCCGCACGCGATGATGTTGATCCTATCGATGTCTTGGATGACGTGATCGCTGAAAACAGATTCCAGAACCACTTGATCGGTCTCGGTAAGGCGGCCCGCGAGACATTGGCGCGCGACGTCCGGCTGCTCGAGAATCTCCTTCAGCATGAAATGGTCGTGCCCGCCCTTCTCTGCGTCCGCGATATCCCAGTCGACGTCCATGGGCTCGACCTCGACCTCCTTGCCGCGCCGGTCGAGAAACCTAACCTCGTCCTTCGTCAGCACGACAACCTGCTCGTTCCCGACAACCACGACGCGCCGCGTATAAGGAATCAGCGCGGGTATGTCGCTTGCCAGCAGGTTTTCTCCGTCGCCGAGGCCCACGATCAAGGGGCTGGCGCTGCGCGCGGCGACGATTTTCTCCGGCTCCCTGGCCGCGACGACCACGAGCGCGAAAGCGCCGCGCAGCTTCTCGGAAGCTCTGAGCACGGCCTGCTCCAGCGAAACCCCTTCTTGATACTCCAGGCCGATCACGTGGGCTGCGACTTCGGTGTCGGTCTCCGAGTGGAAGCTGTGCCCTTCTCGGACCAGAGCCTCTTTCAGTTCCAGGTAGTTCTCGATGATCCCGTTGTGGATGACGGCGACCTCGCCCTCCTGGTCGTAGTGCGGGTGGGCGTTGAGATCGGTCGGAGCGCCGTGGGTGGCCCATCGGGAGTGGGCGATCGCAGCGTTCGTCTCTGCGAACCCGTCGGAGAACTGTTCCAACAGCTCCGACAGTTTCCCGGCCCGCTTGACCGTATGCAGCCCTCCGTTCAGGTACGCGACGCCTGCGCTGTCGTACCCGCGGTACTCAAGCCGCTTCAACTGGCCCAGAACAACGTTCAGGGCGTTGAGCGGGCCGACGTATCCTGCGATTCCGCACATCGGGAATCAGTTTGGCACAGCGGCTGTTAGGCGTCATGTAGATATACTCAACTTAGCTGTGAGACTCCCTGCCAGCCTTAGACTGCTACGCCCGAAGCAGTGGATCAAGAACCTGCTCGTTTTCGCGGCGCTGATCTTCGCGCAGGCGTACGACGATCCTGGCAACGTCATGCTCGCTGTGTGGGCGTTTGTCGCGTTCTGCCTGATCAGCTCCGCTGTGTACTCGATCAACGACGTCTTGGATGCCGATCGGGACAAGCTGCATCCTACGAAGCGCGCCAGGCCGATCGCGAGCGGCGAGCTTAGTCCGGGAAAGGGCATAGCGATCTCAGTGATCTGTTTGACCCTCGGCGGCGCGGTCGCAATTTTCGTCGGCCCCTCGTTTTCAGTCGTGCTGTTCTCCTACCTCGCGCTGCAGTTCCTGTACAACTTGAAGCTGAAGAGCATGCCAGTGCTCGACGTTTTCACAGTGAGCGCAGGCTTCGTTTTTCGAGCCGTGGCCGGCGCGTTCGCCATCGGCGTGCCGATCTCCGGTTGGCTGCTGTTCTGCACGGGCACTCTCGCGCTTCTTCTGGCATCGTCGAAGCGTCGGCACGAGTTCCACACTCAGGGCGAGGCGCGCGCCGACACCAGGGCTGCCCTTAGCGAATATACAGGTCCGTTTCTCGACACGATGGTGCTGTTCGCGGCCTCACTCTCCACGATCTCATACGGCATCTACGCGATCGAGAGTCCGAAGGCTATCGAGCATCCGCTGCTTCTGCTCACGATCCCGATCGTCGCGTACGGCGTGCTCCGGTATCTGTTCCTCGTCTTCGTAAAGAGCGAAGGAGGCGAGCCGGAGACCATCGTACTGAGCGATGCGCACATGATCTCTGTACTGATCCTTTTTATCGCAACGGTGTTCTTCGCGTTCAGCGGCGTGGACATTCCGATTCTCACGGTGCCGACCGGCTCTATGTGACGGTCCCAGGTAGGTAGGCTGTGCGCCGAATGAAGGTTTCTGTCGTCGGAACGGGCTACGTCGGGCTGGTCACGGGCGTCGTCCTCGCTGATCTTGGAAACGACGTCGTGTGCGTCGACAAAGACCGAGAGAAGGTCGCTGGTCTGCAGCGAGGCGAGTCCCCCATATTCGAGCCGGGGATCGAGGAGCTGCTCAAGCGGACGATAGCTGCAAAGACGTTTACGGCGACAACCTCCATCCGTGAGGCCGTGTTGCACGCGGAGGTCGTGTTCATCGCCGTCGGCACGCCCAGCGGCCCCGGCGGAGAGCCGGATCTGACAGCCGTCAAGCAGGTCGCCAAGGAGATCGGACAGAGCATCGAAAAACCGACGGTCGTCGTCAACAAGTCCACAGTCCCGGTCGGCTCGGGCGACATGGTCGAGCGCATCATCCTAGAACAAGGCGTTGACCCAGAACTCGTGACAATCGTGAGCAATCCTGAGTTCCTTCGCGAGGGGTCTGCGATATCTGACACGATGCATCCCGACCGAATCATCATCGGTGCGCGAAATCGTGCTGCGGCCGAAAAGCTCATCGAGCTTTACGAGCCGCTCAGCGCCCCGGTCATGGTCACCGATGTCAACAGCGCCGAGATGATCAAGTACGCCAGCAACAGCTATCTGGCCACCAAGATCAGCTTCATCAACGCGATCAGCAGACTGTGCGAAGAGTGTGGCGCGGACGTGGCGGAAGTAGCGCGCGGGATTGGACTGGACAAACGGATCGGCACTCAGTTCTTGCGGGCGGGCTTGGGATGGGGCGGCAGCTGCTTTCCGAAGGACGTCGACGGAATGATCTCGATTGCCGCAGGCCTCGGCTACGACTTTGACCTGCTGAAAGCGACCAAGGAGATCAACGCTGCCCAAGTGCCGCGGTTCATGCGAAGGCTGAAGAGCGAGCTTGGCGGATTTGAGGGAAAAACCGTCGCGATCTTGGGGTTGTCGTTCAAACCAAACACGAACGACGTTCGGGACGCCAAATCATTGGAAGTAATCGACTGCCTGTTCGATGGCGGAGCAAAGATTCGGGCGTACGATCCGGTCGCCATGCCAGCAGTTCACGCCCAATATCCTGCAGTCGTGATGAGGAGCGACGCGTACGACGCAGCCGACGGTGCGGACGCCTTGATCTTGGTCACCGAGTGGAAGGAGTTCCGGCAGCTCGACCTTGGTAGAATCGCCGATAAGATGCGAGGCAGGATTTTGTTCGACGGACGCCGCGTTTTCAGTCGTGAAGCCGCTGAAAGCGCAGGGCTTCGGTACTCGACTATCGGAGTGACCGCGATCGACGAGGAGAGTTGAGCATCAGCACGAACAACGATCCTGAGACGTCCTCGCCTGCGCAGATCAGCGGGCTGTATCCACAGTTCGTTGATGAGATCACGCGTGCGAACGGAGTGTTGGTCTCGACGCACTTGAACCCGGATGGCGACGCGATCGGCGCTGCCCTGTTCGTGTCGCTCTTCCTGGAAGCGCTCGACATCCGGCACGAGGTGATCTGTCACGACCCAGCGCCTTACAACTTGCAGTTTCTACCGGGCGTCTCCGAGATCAAACGCCTGCCCGACGCCGACCGGTTTGAGCTAGCGATCGTCTTAGACCTTGAGTCGCTCGATCGCCTAGGAAGCTGTCGCGAGGCCGTCGAGCGCTGCGACCGCTCCATCGTGATCGATCATCACATCCCGGTCGATGCGCCCGGGAATCTACGCATCGTTTCGATCGGCCACCCAGCTACATGCTCGATCCTGTTCGACTTGGTATTCGGCAGCGAAACGACGATCACGCCCGACATGGCCAACTGCCTGCTCACGGGTCTCCTGACCGACACCGGCAACTTCCGTTATCCGAACACCGACGCCCACGCGCTGGCGACAGCCGGTCATCTGCTCGAGTTGGGCGCTAACCTGGCGCAAATCACAGAAGCGGTGTACATGACGCGAGAGCGACCAGCGTTCGACCTGCACGGGTACGCGCTGACCAACGCGAAAACCGCCTGCGACGGCCAGATCATGTGGTGCCTGCTGCCGGTAGCGGCGTTCGAGAAGTTCGGGGCGAACGAACAGCACAGCGAGGGCATCGTCAACGACTTGCTCGCCGTGAAGGGTGTCAGGGTCGCTATCGTGCTGCGCGAAGCCAAGCCGGGCAAGATTCGCGGCAGCCTGCGGTCGCTCGGGGACATCGACGTTGCGGAAGTCGCACGAGGGTTCAGCGGAGGCGGACATGCGAACGCAGCCGGAGTGTCGTTCACCGGATCCATCGAAGATGCAGAGTCGAAACTCATCGAAGCTCTCAGCAAATGCTTGGCGCACTGCTAATTGACAAGCCGAAAGGGATCACGTCGCACGACGTCATTCGGGTTCTGCGAAAGAAGTTCGACACACGCCGGATCGGTCATTCGGGCACGCTCGACCCGCTGGCCACCGGTCTTCTGGTTGTGATGGTCGGCCCCGCGACGCGACTGCTCCAGTACCTACAGCTAGAACCGAAGGGCTACGAGTACACGGTTCGATTCGGACAAGAGACAGACACCCAAGACTCTGAGGGCGAAGTGATCCAAGAGCGGCCCGTCCCGTCCGATCTTGGGGCTGCGATCGAAGGCGCTATGCCCCCGTTTATCGGGCGCATTCAGCAGACGCCGCCGATGTTCAGCGCCGTCAAGAAGGACGGAAGGCCGCTGTACGCTTACGCGCGGGCTGGCGAGGTGGTAGATCGGCCAGCGAGAGAGGTCGTGATCCACGAACTGGACTTGACGTCGGTGGACGCTCCGCACGCGACGTTCCGCACGGTGTGCGAGGGCGGCACGTACGTTCGGACGCTGGCGAACGATCTAGGCGAAGCGATCGGGTGCGGCGCCCACGTCACCGAGCTTCGACGAACTCGCGTAGGACGGTTCAGCGCGGAAGACGCCGTGCCGCTAGACGACGTGACGCCCAACGACCTTTTGCCAGTGGAAGACGCCCTCGACCCAATGGAGAAAATCCAAGTGTCCACGGATCAAGAGAGCGCGCTTCGGTGCGGACAGAGCGTGCCGATCTCCGATAGGCCGGACGGAGAGTTGGTCGCGATGCTCGACGAGTCGGGGAACCTAATCTGCATCGCCCGCATTCGCGACAACGAGGCACACCCGGAGTGCGTAATGCCTAAGGAGAACGGTGATGGTGACGTTTGACGAAGGCTGGCCGAAGGCGCGACTGAGAGGTCAGCTCGTGTGGTTCTTGGCCTGGGTCGCCGTGACTGTCATCGGGATGATCCTGACCCCCAATGACACCGGCCACGGTACGCACTCACAGCTCGGGCTTCCGCCGTGCGGAAGTGTGCTGGCGTTCGGTCGTCCGTGCCCTGGCTGCGGCATGACGACCAGCGTCTCGGCTCTCGTGCACCTCGACGTCACCAGCGCGATGAAAGCCCACCCGCTTGGGCCTTTCATGTACGCGCTGTTCACTGCGTCGGCGTTCGCATCGCTGTACGGGTTTGTGCGCGGAAGGCGGCTCAATACCGACAGCGTCGCGTTCAACCGCTTTATGTGGGCCTTAGCCATTGCCTTTCTTGCGTTCGGCATCGCGCGCTTCGCGCTAACCGAGTACTCCCCGGAAGACGTGCCTTGGCCCACTTTTATAAAGTTCGGCTAGCGACGAGGGGTTACTCTGTCCTCAGTTTCTTCCTCGAATGCACGCGCTTTGCGGCTGCAAACGTCTCATAATGTGTGAGCATGGACGAGAAGCGACGGCTGTTGAAAAAGCGCATCTGGTACTCGGTGTTGGCTGTGTTCGGAGTCTTGGTGATTGTTATGGGCGGGCTGCTTCTCGATGTATATCTTGATTTCAAGAGGGAGGGATTCCTCGACAAGCAGGAGCAGAAAACCTATGACGGCACCAGCATCGACAACATGCGCGCGCTGCACGGTGCATTGATGCTGTACTACGCGGACGAAGGGGCGATGCCGCTGGCATCTGGCTGGATGGACGCTGCGGAGAAGTACGTCCACACGGCAGACTTACTCGAGGGCGAAGCGCTCAAGAAGTTTGTCAACCCGAATCTCCCCGCTGGATCCGGCGTGTTCGGATACGCCATGAACTCTGTGCTGAGCCAAGTCTACATCGATGAAGTAGAAGACCCCGGAAACACCGTGATGATCTTCGACAGCGCCGACACGAGCTGGAACGCTCACGGTTCGCCGAGCGAAATGGCGCCGTCCCCCGAGCTGCCCGGAGGGAACAGGGCAATAACGGTCGAGGGCGCCATCGTCAAGCTCTCCGATCCGATCGAGGACGGGCCAAACTGATCGGATATAATCCAGCCGCGCTGAAGTTACCCGCGCAGCCATGAAGGCCGTTCTCAAATTTATCCTGAAAGTCCTGCCGACGCACACGCGCCTGAGCCTTCTCCAACACGTCCGATGGCTGCGTCTGCGGCGGGAGGCGCGACCCTATCTCGGTGAGGGCTCGGAGTGCGCGTGCTGCGGGCAGCACTGGCGGGAGTTCGTGCCCGCAGGCGATCCGATCCGTCAGGGCGAGCAGTGCCTGCGCTGCGGCGCAGGATCGCGTCAACGTCTCATGTCCCTGTACCTGACCAGAGAGATCGGCAAGCTTCCGAGGGTTCGGCTCCTTCACTTTGCTCCCGAAATCTCCCTGACAAGGCGCATTGTCGCTCTGCCGGGCGTCGACTACCTGTCCATCGACATCAGCCCCGATGTGGCTCTCAGGCAGGGTGACATCACTGACCTTCCGCTCGGTGACGACGAGTTCGATGCGGTGATCTGCTCGCACGTCCTGGAACACGTCCTGGACGACGCCAAGGCGATGTGCGAGATGTTCAGAGTGATGAAGCCCGGCGGCACTGCGTACGTCATGGTTCCGCGAGACATGGATCTCGAGAAGACGTATGAAGACGAGACGATCGTCACGCCCGAGGCGAGGTATCGGGCGTTCGGCCAAGACGACCATGTAAGAATGTACGGCCGAGATTTCGTCGACAGGCTGCAGGCCGCGGGTTTCTCGGTGCGCGAACTCAGCACCTCGGACATCGCAGACCCCGCGAACTGCAGCAAGTTCGGCTTGGTCGAGGACACGATATTCGTATGCACGAAGCCTGAGTCCTAGACGAGAAGGAACGGAAAAGCGAAAAAAGCGCTGCCTCCCCTGGTCCAACCGCAGCGTCACGATCTTTGGAGGCGCCAACGCGAGCTGTAGCGCCCACGGTTCGCAGAGCGAAATGGCGCCGTCGCCCGAGCTTCCAGGAGGAAACAGAGCAATAACAGTCGAAGGCGCTGTCGTGCGTCTAAGCGATCTAATAGAGAACGATTAGCGACGCGGGGCGACGGTGCGAAACTACTCTGTTGCAAAGAGGGTCGGCAGGCCGCCCGTATGCCAAAACAGCACTCGCCCGGAGATCTCCTTCTTCCTGGCCAAGTCCAACAGCCCCGCGAACGCCTTGCTCGTGTAGACGGGATCCAGCAGTACTCCCTCCTTCTGATGCAGGTAGGTCATCGCCGCCTGGCCCTCGTCGCTGGCGACACCGTAACCGGGGCCGTAGTACTCCATCCGGAAGTCGAAATCGCTGGGCGTCATCTTTAGGTTCCCGCCTACGATTGAATCGAGGCCTTGCGCTAGTTCGGCCATCACGTCAACCAGCCCCGGATCTGGGTCGCAGGATATCCCGATCAGGTGCGACGGGTGGCCATGATAAAAATAGCCCAGCCCGGCGTGTGTCCCTCCGCTGCTCGAAGGCGTCACGACGTAGTCGAACGGCTCCGTACACTGTTCGTCCGCCTCTTGTCCGGCCCTGAAATACGCATAGGCGCCAAGCGGGGTGCTTCCGCCGTTCGGCAGGCGCATCACCCTCTTCCCCTTCGCCTCAAACTCCGCGACGATATCTGTGACGTGCTGCTTCAGGACGTCGAAGCTGTCATCCTCGAATATCCGCATCTCCAGGCCGAACATCTCGTCCAGCACGCGGTTTCCGCCTTCGGAGACCTTCTTGCCCACCGGCTTTCCGGCGGCGGCAACGTACGGTAGCCTCATCGTCGCGCCGACGCAGTGAATGCCGAACATCGAACACGCGCACGAAAGCTGACGCAGGTAATTCGATTGGGTCGAGCCGCCCGAAACGATCACGTCGACGTCTTGCGCCAGCGCATCCGCCATCAGGTATTCGAGCTTGCGGCCCTTGTTCCCCCCTCCGGCGAATCCGGTGAGGTCGTCCCGCTTGATCCACAGATCGATCCCCAGATCCTCCGAGGCGCGCGGGAGACGGTGCATCTGGGTTGGGGCTGCGATCAACGGAACGCGAACCGGCAACGACATGCGGGCGATATTACCGACTCTCGCGATCTGGTCCCGCACGCGGTATCTAGGCATCCAAGCATGACAATGCGGAGTAGTCAGATATACTGCCAGAACGCATTCGGGCCTCTGGGCCTGATTCTAGGTTCAACGAGGAACTACTATCTATGTCTGCCATTCCAGAGGCCGCTACGTCCACTAAACTCGATTTCTTGCGCCTGATGATGCTTTGCCGCGAAGGCGACCGCCGCGAAGGCATACTGCTGCGCCAGAGCAGAGGTTGGTTCCAGGTCAGCGGTTCCGGGCACGAGGCCATCGGCGCGCTCGCGCTGCACTTGAACGACGGCGACTGGCTGTACCCCTACTACCGCGACCGGGCGCTCATGCTGGCTCGCGGCATTTCGAACTACGACATGGCACTCGCCTACTACGCCAAGCGCGACTCAAGCTCTGGCGGCCGCCAGATGCCGGGCCACTTCAGCGACGACAAGCTCAACGTGATGAGCGTCTGCACTCCGACCGGCGGCGGGCTGATTCCGGCGACTGGCACAGCGTGGGGGTTCCAGCTCCGCGGCGAGGACAACGTCGTCATTGCGACGCTTGGCGACGCTGCGAGCAGGCAGGGCGAGTTTTTCGAAGCGTTCGCGTTCGCCGTGCAAGAGCAACTGCCGGTCATCTTCGTGATCGAAGACAACAAGTACGGCATCTCGACGCCGACCGAGAAGTTCCTCCCGATGAACATCGGAGGGATCATCGCCGAGGACTACCTGGTCAAGGTCGATGCGCGGTACTTCGACAACGTGTACACCGAGGGCGCGAAGGCGATTGAAAAGGCGCGCTCCGGCGGCGGTCCGACGCTGTTCTGGTTCGACATCGACCGCCTCGCCTCACACACCTCGTCTGACGACCAGCGCGTTTACCGGGCAAAGGGCGAACTCGAAGAAATGCTCGCGCGCGACCCGATCGTGCTGTTGCGCGACCAGCTGATCGAGGCCGGCGAGCTGACGATGGAGCAGTTCGAGCAGACGCAGGAGAAGCTCGTCAAAGAGGTCGACGAAGAATACCTGCGCGCCGAAAAGCAAGAAGACCCGATCGCCGAAGAGGTCATGCACCACTGCTGGGGCGACGATGTGGAACCGATGGCCCCGCCGATCGAAACCGGCCCGATGACGATGGTCGACGCGATCAACAGGACGTTCCACAAGGCGCTCGCCGACGACCCGAACGTCATCTTCTTCGGCGAAGACATCGAGGACCCGAAGGGCGGGGTCTTCAAAATTACGGAAGGGCTCAGCGACACGTATCCGAAGCAAGTTTTCAATTCGCCGCTCGCCGAAGCGACGATCATGGGCGTCGCCGTCGGGCTCGCCAGCATGGGTCTCAAGCCGGTGTTCGAGCTGCAGTTCATCGACTTTATCTGCCCAGGCTGGAACCAGATCGTCACCAACATCAGCACGCAGCGGTGGCGTACGTTCGGCAAGTGGAAGACCCCGATGGTCGTTTACGCACCGTGCGGCGCGTATCTTCCGGGCGGCTCGATTTGGCACAGCCAGTCGAACGAGGGATGGCTCGCGCACGTTCCGGGCCTGAAGGTCGTAGTCCCCGCGACCCCGCAAGACGCGGCCGGACTTTTCTGGACCGCGATCCACTGCGACGATCCCGTCTTCGTTTTGATCCCCAAACACATCTTCCGCAAGCGCGTCGACGTAACGAGAATCGAGCCGGTGCCGTTCGGCAAGGCGCGCCTCGTGCAAGAAGGTTCGGACGTTACGATCGTCACTTGGGGCAACACGCTTGAGCTCGCCGACGAAGCCGCGCAGAAGTTGAGCGGCGAAGTCAGCGTCGAGATCATCGACCTGCGATCATTGGTGCCGTGCGACTACGAGGCGATCACCGCCTCCCTCGAGAAGACCGGCCGCCTCGTCGTGATCCAAGAGGACACGAAAACCTGCGGCTTCGGCCAGTCGGTGATCAGCGAGATGACCAGCGACCCGGAGAAGTTCAACCTCTTCCTCGCCTCGCCGCAACTAGTCTCGCGCGACGACGTGCACATCGGCTTCAACCCGATCTACGAGTACGCCGCGCTGCCCAGCACCGACGACGTGGTCCAAGCCATCCGCACGACGATGGAGTAATTTCGGAGTGCGCGAACGCGTTCGCGCTTTTCATCGCGTCGGCTTGACGACGCATTCGGTCCCCTCTCCCCATGCCTGGGGAGAGGGCTAGGGTGAGGGAGCAAACACTGAAAGTCCTTTCCGGTTAAAGGAACGAAGCAAAACAAAAAACCTAGGCATGCCAAAATCTCCTTCATGGAGAATTCAAGTCGATGAAGTTCATTGGCGTACCGGGCAAGGTCATCGAGGAGATAGGGCCAATCACCGAAATTGACAAGGGGTTCTTCGGTGGAGTCGAAAGGCTGTATGTACTCTGGGTTGAGAACAATGGCAAGAATCAAGTCATCCTGTACAGAATCACCCGTGCATTGCTCGGTGCGAGTTGCACCTGGACAACGATACCTCTGGAGTCGCTGCCCCGCCTTTGTGAAGCTGTGGACAAGATGAGGGAGCGGTACGACTCGCTGGCGATCTGAAGCGATCTATTTACACGGCTATCGAGCGCAGATCGCGAGGACGCTCGCCCTCCCGTCCGGCGACAGCTGTTCCCTCTCCCCTTGAGGGAGAGGGTTAGGGTGAGGGGTTCAGACAAGCGATAGTCCTTTCCAATTAGAAAAGGCACCACGACGATGGAGTAACGCCCACGTTCCCCCTCTTCCATTCTTGCGAAGCGAAATGGAGGAGGGGGTTAGGGGGTGGAGGATCGCAGCCCGCAGGTACAATCCACCCCGAATTCCGAAGGAAAACCGATGATTCCAGGCGTTGTCATCAGAGAGCTGAACCGATTCACCGACGAGCGCGGATGGCTGATGGAGCTGTTCCGCGACGACGAGCTGCCCGAGGGGTTCGAGCCGACGATGGGCTACCTCAGCATGACAAAACCCGGCGTCGCGAGAGGACCGCACGAGCACGTCCACCAGACCGACGGGTTTGTTTTTTTGAACGGCCAGTACGAGCTGTACCTGTGGGAGAACCGCGAAGGCCACGAAGAGAAGTTTGAAACCCACAAGGTCGGAGCGGAGAATCCTTGCCTGGTTTTCGTCCCGCCGGGAGTGGTGCACGCCTATCGCAACGTTGGAACCGAGGAGGCGTTCGTCCTGAACTTCCCCGACAAGCTTTACGCGGGCTGGGGCAAGAAAGAGCCGGTCGATGAGATCCGGCACGAGGACTTCGACTCGAAATTCAAACTGCCATGAAGCTTCTCGTCACAGGCGCCGCCGGTTTCATAGGCTCCAACTTCGTGCGTCTCGTCTTCCGCGAGCTGGATGGCGTCGAGGTCGTTGTGTTGGATTCGCTTGCTTATTCCGGCAACCGTTCGACGATGGCGGATTTCTCTTCGGACGATCGGTTCAAGTTTTATCACGGTCAGATCCAAGATCAGGCGATGGTCGACAAGATCGTGAGCGAAGAGAAGATCACGCACATCGTGAACTTCGCCGCCGAGAGCCACAACGACCGCTCGCTGCTCGACAACCACAGCTTCATCATGACGAACACCTACGGCGTGAACGTCATCCTCGAAGCCGCGCGGAAGTTCGATGTCGAACGGGTCCTTCAAGTCAGCACCGACGAGGTGTACGGATCGATCGCCGAAGGCCAGTTCACCGAGGAGTCGCCGATCGAGCCGAACACGCCGTACAGCGCCGCGAAAGCGGGCGGTGACCTGCTCTGCCGCGCGCACTTCATCACCCACAAGACGCCCGTGATCGTCACGCACGGCGGCAACACCTACGGCCCCTACCACTACCCCGAGAAGATCGTGCCGTTCTTCGTCACGCGCCTGATCGACCGCAAAAAAGTGCCGCTCTACGGCGAAGGAACACAGGTCCGCGAATGGATCCACGTCATGGACCACTGCACGGGGATTCTGACTGCCTTGCTCAAGGGTGTTCCCGGCGAGGTTTACAACGTCGGCGACGTCAACGAACGCAAGAACATCGAGATCGTTTCGATTTTGTTGGATGAATTAGGCCTCGACGATTCGTACATCAAACGAATCCCCGACCCCCGCAAAGGCGCCCACGACGCGCGCTACTCGATGTCGAACACGAAGCTAAAATCCCTCGGCTGGTCGCCGCAGGTGCCGTTCGAAACCGGCCTCCGCGCAACCGTCCAATGGTTCGTCCAGAACGAACCGTGGTGGCGCGAAATCCAATCCGACCCCCTCTACCAAGAGTTCATCACCGAGTTCTACGGACGAAGCCTTGGCGAAGATCTGTAGCGAGCTGAACTCAACTGCCTTCTTCTTGTGGTACCTTCGAGATGAAAGATCGGAGGAGAACCGAGAATGAACGTTGATTGGTCGCTACGGGTTTTGTCCCTAGAGCGAGGCTGCACTGAGGAGGAGGCAAAGTCTGCTTTCAGGCGCGAGGCTTTAAAATGGCATCCCGATAAGTATGCGTCTGCTGACTCAGCAGTCAAAGACGATGCGCTCGAACAGATGCAGCGAGTGAATCAAGCGTACGACCTTTTGCAAGACTATGAGCCATGGACATGGGCAAACTGGGGTGTAGCCGCAAGCGGTCACGAGTTTGACGAAACCGATTCACACCGCGAAGACTATAAAGAGGAAACACACGCATCTTACGATGATGTCGAGGAAGAAGCGCCTCAGAGTGAAGATGAGGACGTTTTTGCGGCATCTCAGGTAGATGAAGCGACTGATCGCCAGTGGACCAGTGATCAGCCAGTGGTTAGCAAGTCATGGTTCGGGATGATCCCCGTTTCCGTCAAGGCGTTTGTCTGCACGATCGGTGTGATCTTCATCGGCGTCGCAGTAGCAAACCGTGAAGGATCTGCACCCGTTGCATCCTTCGGTAGTGACAGTTCATATGGCCGGGATTCCTCACGAAACTTTAGCGGCTTTCTTCCTGATTCCACCAGTGAAACGCTAAATGCTAATAGATCACCAGGATCATCGGGCAGTTTTCGAGAGACGCCTCCTCCTTTCAAGATTCCAACATCACAACCTGACGATACCGACCTCCCGGAGTCTCGAAGTCAAGAGATCTATGAAGCAACATCCAGTGATGAGTCGTCAGCCGTATCTACCAAAGGAAACGCAGCCTCGCAGAAGCAAAGGAATGATGTAGAGGTCGCCGAGCCGGAGATCCCACGCAACGTACCTAGCGGCTACTTCACTCTCGGCTCAACCGAGGATGATGTCTTAGCCGTCCAAGGCACGCCATCGCGGATCACACGCTCCGGCAACAGGAAGACCTTTCACTATGGGGCCTCTGAGGTTAAGTTTCAAGACGGTCGAGTCGTAGACTATGAGAACTACGGCAGGCTGAAAATCAAGATTGGCTGATGAATGCGTTACGATCGTACTTCCGTAACTTGAGCATCAAGAGCGGACTACCACTCCTGAATATCGTCGCTATCATCATGCTGGTGGTCGCCATTTACGGCGATCCTCCTTACGGCTTCTTCCTTGCACTCAAATGGGTCGTTGTCGGAGCCTGTGCCCTCAACGCGTGGCAACTGTTCAACCAAATCCCCGGACTCATCGCGCTGGCCTGGCTGCTCATCGCGAGCGCTGCAGTGCAGGCACTAGGGAGTATGGATCGCTCTGATTGGCCGCCGTTCAATTGGGCGAGCGCAATCCTGCTTTCGGTCTCTGGATGCGCGCTACTGTTCTTGGCCGAGACCGAGAAGAAGTCAAACAATAAAGGAGGATAGGTAACTTACTCACAGAGGCCTCATACTATCGACATGAAGCAGCACTGGGGAATCATACTAACGCTTGTAGTAGCGGCAATATCAGCCCTGTGGTTAGTCAGTTCATTTGACTACGATCCAAGCAACCCCGGGCCCCATGTCGCAGTGTTCGGCATTGTATGGGCCGTCGTGACGTACGTCTTGAGTGCAGCGAAAGAGAGAAAAGCACGGCTCATTGAGCAAAGAAAGAAGGACTACGGCGCGTTTCTTTGCCTTCTGACAAAGAAACCTGAACTGCGGTCGCCTGAAGAGGAAGACACCCTACGGAAGTATAGAATCCAACTACTGCTAACTGGCTCTGTAGAAGTCGTCAAGGCAGTAAACAGCCTGATGAGAGCTAGTCAAGAGGGGCCGTACAAGACAGAAATGCTCTCACTCGTAAAGCAAATGCGCAACGAGTGCGGCATAACGGAAAAAATCGCCGATGGCGAAGCTTATTTTTGTATCACGAAACTAGAGCTGCCAGGGGATCCCCGCGCGCAAAGTGGAGCTTAAAGGGTGCGTGCACCTAGCCCGTTCCTTTCCATGCACGAAATGCGCTGGTGCTTTATCGAGAACAACTGTGGGCCTACTGTAAACCACGTTTCCGGCGGAGGGGACGGTGAGGGGCGCGGGGGTGCGGAGCCGGGGTTCGAGGTTGCGAACGGGCTGTTCGGGAGTGGCTTTGGGCCTCCAAGACTGGAGGTCGGCCCTTCCGAAGGAGTGGAACGCCCCATTTTAGGTTTAAAATCACGGGAATGGAGCGACTGGACCGGGAAATGGGTGAGCTGGTCAGAAGTCTGGTTCAGCTAGACCCAGGAACCGCTGGGCCAGTCCGAGGGATGAACGGTCCAGCCCCAGGAGAAACGCGACCAGGCAGACGGCCATAGAAATCCGGCTCACAGCTATCCGCCCGTTCTCGGGTCAGGCATTTCTTCGAACGAGTTGACGTCGAGCCAGCGGTCGTCCTCGTTCTCCGGAAACTCAAACCGGCTGACCAACTCCTCGCTAGAAGACTCGCCCAAGAACCTAAGGGTAGAAATTATCACTTCCCCGTCTCCCATGTCTTGCTCCAGCCTTAGCTCGGTCAAGGTTCTGCGGTCGAAATCCTCTCCGTCGAACTTTGCGCTGATCCGCAGACGCTTGTCGCCTTCACTTATCATGATCTCACGCTCCGACTCGTATGTCATCGCCAAGGCAGGCCACCTGACGAGGAATCCTAGATCAAATCCGCCGAGCATACGCATCCAAAACCCCTCTGCATCAACAACGTTTCCAAAGAACGTGTGACCCTTGGAGTACCGTTCGCCAAAGTACATGTCTCTCATAGAGAGGTCTGGAGCCTCCTCTCCTTCTTCTGTCACGATCATCAACATGGTGTCGTAACCCGAGCCGTCCGCAAGATTCCAGCCCATAAGATCGAACTTGTCTTCTCCAAAACCGATTTCAAGGACGCCAAGATCCCCGGCACTGATCACCGAGAGCACAGCCTTATCTCCGTTCGCTTCAAACGCAAACTCCCTGACCGTCACGGAGACGGTCGGCTCGACATTCGGTGTAGCGACTGACTCAGTCTGCTCGCTTTCGCAGGCCGTTCCTGTAACGACGAGAACCAGCAACACGATTGCCACAACCATGTGAACACTTCGATCCCCCGTACCCAAGAAACATGTTCTTCGAATCATCGTCTTCCCTCCTCCTTCATTATCCCTCAGATCTGCGAATGTTGGTGCCTCGGCAACTTACGAACAGCCGTATGCGTAGCAACCAGAGTGGCAAGACGGGTCTGGGTCGCAGTCATCGCGTCGCTCGCTGCGTTCGCCGTTGGGCATCCGGGCGACGGGGTCGTGGTCGACAAGAACGGCGACGTCTACTTCGTCGCGATGGATCCGATCGAAGGGCCAGGGCATTACGCCGCCGTATTCAAGGTAACCGGACGACACGAAGAAAAACTCGTCTACAAGTCGCAGTACCAAAGCAGCAACCTGCACCTGACTCTCGGGCTGGACGGGCACCTGTATATCGCAGAGCGCAACTACCTGGGGCTGCGCGACGGGGAGGACGCTTTCCTCACCCGCATCCACCGACTGGCCCGAGACGGCACGACGACCCTGATGCACGGCGAAAGGAGCGGGCGCAGACCTTACGGCGGAGGCGCCTATCTTGTAGACCTCGATGGAACAATCGTCTTCGCGGACGGCAAAGACCTCAAGCGGCTCTCAGTAAACGGAAAGGAAACGACCCTGACCGCGATCGCGGGCGACAAGAGAATCGACAAGCTCGCGTGGGGGCCAGATGGAGAAGTCTACGTGCTGGCCAGCACGAGCGTCTTCGTGTACGAGACCGACGGATCGACCCGTGAACTGACCAGTGGGCTGCGCGACTTCCCTTTCAAACAGGAAGTGATGAAGGGGAGCACGATCAAGTTCGACATGGCTGTCGCACAGGACGGTCGCGTGTTCATCGCCGACTGGAACCACCGCCGCGTGCTCGAAGTTTCACCCAACGGCGTCATCACGACACACCTGAAGTCGGAGTTTCCGTGGGCGCCGGAGGGCCTCGCCTATCGGGACGGCGTCCTCACCGTGTTCGAAAGCACGGGCATTAGTGACAGAGGGATACTTCCCCGCATCCGCACGGTCGACGCGGATGGCCAGTTCTCGACGATCTATGAGTTCGAGCTGGATGCTCCAACGAAGGACAGATCGTCGGGCAGAGTCACAACGTCGATCTTCGTCGTCGTGTTCGGCATCGTGGTCGCCGCAGCATACAAAGTCTCGACAATGCGACGACGCGGATCTCACTGAGACCGGCTCTTCCAAGCCCTGGGGAGAACGGCCGGACAGGGCCTAGGTGAGCTGGACCCGGGAACGGGTGAGCTAGTCCGGGGTCTGGTTCCGCTAGACTCAGGAACCGCTGGGCCAGCCCAAGGGATGAACGGTCCAGCCCCAGGAGAAACCCGTCCCAGCGACAAGGGTATGGTCGTCCTACTATGGCTATGAAACGCATCACAGTGATCAGCATCCTTGCGGCCAGCGTGCTATTCCTGCTCGGCCTCGTCCTTGGCCAGTTCCTGAATCCCTCTCCGGCGCAGGCGAGCGAAGGCGAATTCGTCGGCATCTCTTGCGGCTCTACTACGACTGGAATCATTTACAGATGTTATGGCATTCGTACCGACGGCACCACAAAGATGGTAATAGGGAGTAACACTTCGATTCCTCGGTAGAAAGAAGGATAAGGACGCTGCCGAGACCACACAAAGTCGCGGCAACTCTCGGTAAGCCGTGTCCGTACGACCTAAGGTCGAACGACGGATCTGGCTCGTACTCAGCGCCTCGCTCGCAGTGCTCGCCGTAGTTGCTGGCAAGGACAACTTCTCTCTAACGTCCACAGAACGATAGAGCTCGCCTGCCGTGACGAACAGCCTGCGAACCACTGGTCAGGCACGACGCCTTGTCAGCCTGTGTAGCAAACGATTTGCGCCCCTAGCACACGTCTTCAGATACCGAAGCAATTTCGATGATATGGATTCCTCAATCCCATATGACCGAGCAAAGTTCTTCGCAGTAAGCTTCAAAGTAGAATCCACTTCTCTGAATGATCGAAATACTTTCAGAAAGCCTGCTTTCTTTTCGGCAGGCAAATGCCACATAACTAAGTCGCATTCACTTCCATCAATATTGTAATAAGCGGATCTATCCGTCCATATCCTTTTGACGTACTTGTTTGCCGTATACGGCTGATAGCCGAGAGTATGATAAACATAACTTAAAAGATGGGCTTCCTCGTTGAATTTTGCACGGCCTTCACGATGTCTCTCTAAAGACGTCAAATAAGCTTTGCGCCCCATGTCCGCAATTATAGATATCTCGCTACCACGACAACATATAAGCTCTCCCCCAGAGTATACAAAGTCGTCGACTGGAAATCCACTGTTCATTTCTTTAGATATCTCCAGCAATTCCACACGAGTCAAGCCATTTATATCATGATTCCGGCTGTAGTCGATAGAATACAGCAACGCCTTGTGAGACTCTATATCATTCATTAACTCATTACTTATGGCTTCATTGAAAATAATATCGCTGTCTAGAATGAATATATTATCACTGCCACCAACTTCTTCCTTTAGTTGGTCTAGCACGTCAAGTACGATAAATTGTGTGTTCCAAGCATGATAATAGTCGGACGGTGATTTGGTAATACTTTGAAGTTTGATCACCTCAATGTTATACTGGCTACTCAGTTTATCTAAACTTATTCCATCTATTGTTCTCGGCGGACTCTTGTTGACGAAGAGAATATGGCGCGCGTTTGGATTGAGCCTCGCACTGCTTTCAAATAGCAGGAAAACACATCTCCAATAATAGTCTTGGGTTCTTTGAGTTCCGGAT
Source organism: Armatimonadota bacterium (assembly GCA_022563855.1). Lineage (NCBI taxonomy): Bacteria > Bacillati > Armatimonadota > Armatimonadota bacterium. The sequence continues at coordinate 255,237 of JADFMN010000002.1, read as the reverse complement.
TCTTTGCCGACTTGGGCGTGAAGAATGCTTTCGTTGATAGGTGAACAGTACATCCAAGTAACAATAACATTCATGTGTGTTTGCCTTCTTCGACTCTTTTGAAAAGCCTGATTGTCGTCAAAGTCGCAACCTGCAGTTACAGGGCCTTCGTTGACTTGATCGTACCTTTTCCGAAGGCACCTGTCAAGGCTGTTTCGATTGGCATGGAGCAGGGCAAATAGGCCAATTACATCAGGCCTAGCGATCTCCTGCTCATGTTCGACACGTCCTAGTGCTCTAGATAACAGTTTCGTTTTGATCCGGGCATCGAGAAACCTAGTGGGCTGGAGAATTGAATCGCTCCCCTCCGCGCCACTGTTGTTCTGATGCCCGCGGTTCACAACATTGCGCCGACCACAGTTCAAGGCACCCAAGCAACCCGTCCCTGTTCGCCAGAGACCACGATCAAGAAGAATTTCCGTGGCCGGGGGAGGGATTTAGATGCCTCGGCGGTACGGAGCAGAGCGACAAGATCGAGGCAATAAAGGCTACTCCTCAGACGCCGTCGGCCCTCCGATCCTCAGCTCCCACTGGTAGTAGAAGTACACCGCTGCGGCGATCGCGATCACGGCGAGCGACTTCAGCAGAGTGCTCGCCACCATCTCGCCGAGAAACGCCTGTTGGACGATGGAGATCAATCGCGTCAGCATCACGACGAACGCCACAAACAGCGTCAGGTAGGTCATCAACCGCCGCGCCCCGGACGCCCGCCGCGCCGCGTCGGTCGCATAGGCGCGCAGGTGCGAGCGCGCCAGGCCCAGATAGATCGGCAGCGCGACGATCGCCATCGCGACGTACCAGAAAAGCTCTTCGCGCCCGACGGTCCATTCGTTTCCCTCCGGGCTGGGCACGAGGTACTCGATCAGAGCGATCGCCAAGCCCCCCAGCGCGATCGCGCTCATGTACATAGCGACGAACGTGGCCAGATACAGGAACGCCTCTTTCGCGGTCCCGAACTGCTTCGCCCGTGGCACCGGCACAGCAAAAGACACGTCGGAGTACTGTTGCAGGGCGGCATCGACCTCGTCGCCGGTCCAGCCCGCCGCATCGAGCGCCCTCCTGATCTCATCCCGACTGCACCCCTCCTTGAGACTCTCGTGGACAAATGACGTCAGTTCGCTCATCATAGACACTCCCGGATTCTCTCCGTGGATCAACCGATATGATACGACATATCCTCAGCCCCTCATAGTTTCAGACGAAAGAACAGTTAGAACCTTTACTAAGCTCTATCTTGACGTATTCTTACACTATTGTTGCCAAATGCAAGGAGCGTACGCGGCACTCCGGCCGCACCCTTGTCGCGTTGTCAAGAGAATCTCGAATCGACTGGGGGCTCTGCTCGTCATCGAAGTACAGGACACTATGACGACGAACGAGACGCAGAGCAACGCTGCAGGCTGGGCCTGGGCGACCTTCACGGTTCGCTGGGTGGTGGGCCTCATCTTCTTCATGGCCGGCTGGTGGAAGTGCTTTGACCTCGGCCCGATCACCCATGCGCAGCGCATGTTCGTCGAGAGCTTCGCCGACACCTGGATTCCGACCTGGCTGCTCTGGCCGATCGGGACTTCGATCCCGGTCGTCGAGCTTGTCGCCGGCGCCGCGATCTGCCTCGGATTCCGCAAGCGCGAAGCGTCCGTCCTGCTCGGGCTGGTCCTCATCGTGGTCACCTACGGCCATCTGCTCCATGAGCCGCTCTTCAACGTCACCGGCCACATCTTCCCGCGGCTCGTGCTGCTCGTGTTCGCCTGGGTCGTCCCGCCACACCTCGACGTGATCTCGGTCGACCACTGGCTTGAGAAGAGGAGGCTCAGCAAACAGACAGCCTGACCCTCGGTCGCTTTCCCGGGTCTTCCTTGTTTCCCGACAGCCGCCCCTGATATGCTGGCAGCGATGCCCAACATCATCGACGTCGCCGCCCGTGAGATCCTCGACAGCCGTGGAAACCCGACCATCGAGGTAGACGTCGCTCTCGACGATGGCTCGTTCGGACGCGCGTCGGTGCCTAGCGGCGCTAGCACTGGCCAGTTCGAGGCGGTCGAACTTCGCGACGGCGACAAGGCGCGGTACGCCGGAAAAGGCGTGCTGAACGCCGTCGAGCACGTCAACGAGAAGATCGGCCCGGCGCTGCTCGACTTCGAGGCGCTCGACCAAGAGGAGCTGGACGGTTTCCTGATCGAAATGGACGGCACGCCGAACAAGGCGAACCTCGGCGCGAACGCGATCCTCGGCGTCTCGCTGGCGGTAGCAAAGGCTGCTGCGCAGTCGTCGGGACTTCCCCTCTACCGATACGTCGGCGGCACGAGCGCGTTCACCCTGCCGGTGCCGATGATGAACGTGCTGAACGGCGGCCAGCACGCCGACTCCAACGTCGATTTCCAGGAGTTCATGATCCTGCCGGTGGGAGCAAACAGCTTCAGCGAGGCCTTGCGCATGGGAACCGAGGTGTTCCACGTTCTGAAGTCCGTACTGAAGAAGAAGGGCCTCGGCACGAGCGTCGGCGACGAGGGCGGTTTCGCGCCGAACCTCGACTCGCAGGACCACGCGTTCGACTATCTGATCGAGGCGATCCAACAGGCTGGCTACGAGCCGGGGAAAGACCTCTGGCTCGCCATCGACCCTGCGGCGTCCGAGTTCTACGAAGACGGTCATTACGTCTACAAGAACGGTGACAAGAAGACCGGCGCGCAGCAGGTCGAGTACCTGGCGCAGCTCAGCGAGAAGTACCCGATCATCAGCATCGAGGACGGTTGCGACGAGGAGGACTGGGACGCCTGGAAGGCGCTCACCGACGCCATCGGCGACCGGGTGCAGATCGTCGGCGACGACCTGTTCGTCACCAACGTCGAGCGATTGACGCGCGGAATCGAGAGCGGTACGGCCAACTCGATCCTCATCAAGGTGAATCAGATCGGCACGCTGACAGAGACGCTAGCCGCCGTAGACCTCGCGACTAGAAACGGCTACACGAGCGTCATGTCGCACCGATCCGGCGAGACCGAGGACACGACCATCGCGCATCTCGCCGTCGCGACGAACTGCGGACAGATCAAGACCGGCGCGCCCAATCGCACCGACCGCGTCGCGAAGTACAACGAACTGTTGCGAATAGAAGAGTTGCTCGGACCGAGCGCGGAGTACGCCGGGCCAAGAGCGTTCGGAAAGATCGCCAGCCGGTTCGCTTAGCTGATCGTCGCGACCTCGTTGGCGAAGTAGCAAGAAAGCTGTTCAAGGTGGTACATGTCGTGCGCGAGGATATCCACCATGTACCCGTGAATCGTTATCTCGCCGCGCACTGGATGGATAAACGTCTTTTCCCAATCCGCGTCATCGAGCCGAGCCAAGTACTCCATCGTCGTCTGGCGCCGAGACTCAAAAACCTCCGCTTCGTGAAAGACGTCTTTGTCGCCGTAGTGGTGGACCACAGCCCGCTCACCTGGGTCCTCATCTGGCACGTCGCGCCCTGGCCGCATGTTCGCCACGCGGACGCGATCGAGCACGACCTGCTCCCAGTCGGCGATGTGCGCGACGACCTCGCGAGGAGTGAAGCGATCCGATTCCGGTCTGTCATCGAGCCTTTCAGTAGGGAAAACGCGTAAGAACCGTTCAACAATCTTAGGGCTCGAACAGAGGGCCGAAATCAGATGTTCCCGCATGTACTTAGATTACTACGGAAATCGCTGAAATCGGAAGAGCGATTCCAAAACTTCTTCAAAAACCTGAATCAGCACTTTTCTGGACGGCTTGCCCAGGTCTAGCGCCAATCACCCCTGCCGACCGGATATGCTTGCCGCATGGAACCAAAACTCGTAGCTGTGCCCGACGCCCTCCCGGAGAAGGTGTACAACACGGAATCGGCTGGTATCAGTCGAGCGACCCACGACGCGCACCTCGGCTTGTGGAAGGGGTACGCGAACAAGACGAACGAGATCAGGACGCTGCTGGCCAAAGCGGGCGCCGGCGAGGGAGCGAACCAGATTTACAGCAACATGCGCGCCCTGAAGGTGAACTACGCGTTCGCGTACGGCGGGTACATCAACCACAAGGTCTACTTCAACACCATCGGGGGCTCTGGCGGCCCAGCGACGGGCGACGTCGCAACGCTGATCAACGAGGCGTACGGGTCGTTCGAGAACTGGGTCGAGGACTTGAAGGCCACCGGAATGGCGGCCCGAGGCTGGGCGTTCCTTGCCTATGACCATGAGGAGCAGAAGGTCCACAACTACATCGGCGACTCGCAGGACACCTTCCCGACCTGGAACCACACGCTCCTGCTGGGCTTGGACGTCTACGAGCACGCGTACTACCTCGACTTCCAAACCGCGCGACCGAAATACATCGAGGCGTTCCTCCAGGTCGTAGATTGGGACGCCGTGAACGCCAGGGTTCCCAAATAGAGGCAGGTCGCAAGCAAGACGGAAGTCGCCCACTTTGATACGAGGGCGACTTTTTTCCTGCCTCAATGAAGAATTCCCGCCGCTGCCGTGTCCTATCATCAGAGGCAGGCATGGAGGAGCAGGTTATCCGAGGCTGTGGCAGCAAGGCGGATACAGATTCGCAAGCGGTGCGGGCGATCGAGCTGTACCGCGACCGGGTGTACCGCCTCGCGCTGGCCATAGTCAGCGACCCGGAGCTCGCTGAGGACGTCGCCCAAGATACTCTGGCCCGCGCCTTCCGAGACCGCCGGCAGCTCCGTGACCGCTCAGCGGTCGAAGCGTGGCTCCGCCGGATCACAGTACGCCAGGCCTTGAACGCCTGCCGAACCAGGCGCTCGACCAGAGTTGATATTGAGCCGCCGGACGAAACGGACAACGCACTCAACCTCGCGGTGCGAGAGGCGCTCGCGCAACTCAAGCCGAAGCACTCCGCCGTTCTTGCTTTGGCGATGTACGAGGGCCTGACCCACCGCGAGATCTCCGACGCTCTGGACATCCCCGAGGGCACGGTCGCCTCGCGCATCCACGCGGCCAAGGCTGCCTTCAAGCAGATTTGGGAGGACGAACAGTGAGACCGCCTTCTGAAGAAGCCCTGCGCGAGTACTTCGAATCGTTGCGCGACACATCTGTTCCGGAGTCGATCGAGTTACGAATCGAAAAGCCGATCCGCGACGCGACGGTCGGCGCGGCGGCTGGAGTCCTTCTCTTGCTCTTCCTCATCGGCCTCGGCACCGAGATCGAAGTGCCCGAAAACGCAGCGCCGATCATCGGCGCGGACGCCTACGCGCAACTTCAACGCACCGAACCAGTCCGACGACCTCAGGACACGTCCCAGGGAGAGGCATGGAAAACAGGACTCGCATAAACTGGATCGCCCTGTCAGCGGGGTTCGCCCTCGCCCTCGTGCTTGCCGTTCCGCTGCTGCCGTCGACGAGGTGGATCGCCGCCGCCTCATATAGACAGATCACAAGCCAAGGTGACATCTGGAGCATCGGCCCGCACCGCGTCACGGGTGAAGACGCCGACGCGGAGCTTGCTCGCATCCTTCTCGTTCGCGACGTCAAGAAAAGGCACGACCTGCTGACCGACTTTGTCGACAGCACAGCACCCAGAGCGGACGCGTTGGCACATTGGAGCCGATTCTCCTTCTCGTTGTCTCCGCAGTACGGTCACGCAGACAGGATCAAAGATTTGGACTTCGCGGAGGTGGTCATCCCGTACGCGCAATTGGGTGCGTCCCTCGAGCCGAACAACGCCTACTGGCCGCTCGTAGAAGCAGCGAATTGGGCGCTGGCCGACGACTTAGAGGCAGTAGCAAAGGCGTTGCATCGCGCCAAGAACTGCACCACTTATAACGACTACGCGCTTGACGAAGCCGAGCTGATTATTGAGCAGTTGCGGAAAGCGGATCGCTTACTGACGAAGACGGAGGAACTTGTGGTCTATTCGTCGATCGTCCTCCCCCATTACGCGCTCTTCAAGAACGTGGCCGTATGGTTGCCCGAGGACGCGATAACCGCTAGGGGGGACATCGCCATAACATCTGTCACCATGTCAAGGAACGCGGACACGGCGATCTTGCACCTGGTCAGCCTATCAATCGTCCGCACCGCATTCCTCCCCGACTACAGGCTTGGAGAAAAGCCCAGCGAACTAGAGTGGCTCGCTGCCCGCGATCTGCTTCTGCAAGATCGTCCAGAAGACTTGACGGCGCTCACCGCCGCGAAGAACCTTGCCGCAGGAGTCGTGCCTCGGACGTTGTTCGCCGACGACCAGGGCGTCTGGAACCTAGCACTCGGCGGCCTATATGTTCGTATGTTCGTCAACGCAGTTCTCTGGCTTGCCGTCTCCACGGTTGTGGTCTTCTTGGCGCCGCTGCTCGCGCGGCTCGGCGAGTACCCTTGGGTCGCCCGATTCGCGCCGTTCGCAGGCTTCCTGATCTTGGGCTGGATCGTCGCCACAAAGCGGGTTGATGCCTCCGATTATATGCTGCTATGGGACTGGCGAATACCTGAAATCACCGTCATCGGGCTCCTGCTGGGCATCGCGGCAATATTCGAGAAATACACGAAGGTCGTACGATGGATCTGTTTCGCATTGAGCGTAATCGTCTTCGTGCTCGCCGTTCGCGTCCCAGTGCTCCTGCTGCCGCTGGCCGTTATCTGGGGAACGTTCGTATTCTCCTGGAGAAAGCCTGACAAATGGCCAATGGTAGTCGCTAGCGCTGTGGCGCCGTGTCTGCTGACTCTGCCGATTATCATCTACTACGGTGCTAGCGCCGAGCCTGGGGTTTGGGGACTGCTCGTGCTGCTGGCAATCCTCGCAGTTCCGGTCGCCTGGAACGCAAACGTCGTCGCGAGAAAGGGCCAGTGGGCGGCCATTTCGATTCTAGTCCCATGCGTGCTCCTCATAGTCTTGATTCGGATGAACTTGGTCGCCGACGCGTCTGCAGGACTCATGCTCGATCACGAATTCCGGCAGGTAGAACTGCTTCGAGAAGCTCTTGCGCCCTGATAGAAGCTGCGGCAGATGTGGCAGAATCCGCTAAGAAGCAACAGCCATGTCAGAGCAAGAGACAGTAAAGACAGACGACGAGTGGCGCGAGCAGCTCGACCCGGTGCGTTACCACGTATTGCGCGAGTCGGGCACGGAGGCGGCTTTCACCGGCGAGTACTGGAACCACACGGGCGACGGCGTCTACTCGTGCGCGGGGTGCGGGGTCAAGCTGTTCGATTCGAAGACGAAGTTCGACTCCGGCTGCGGCTGGCCAAGCTTCTACGAAAATGTCGCGGAGACGATCGAGTTCCTCGAAGACCGGAGCACCGGCAGCTTGCGGACAGAGGTGCGGTGCAAGGCGTGCGGAGGGCATTTGGGGCACGTGTTCGACGATGCCCCACAGACGCCGACCGGCAAGCGGTTCTGTATCAACTCAGCGTCGATAGAATTCGACGAACGACAGTAGTTGGGGCGAAAATTGAGGGGATAGTGGGAGGAGCATCCGTGCTCCGTCCTCCGTTACCACCGATCCGTGGTGACTGCCACTATCAGAACTGTAGACGACCGGAACGATCGATAGCAACAGACCTAGGGACTTATTTTCAACTTTTTTCCACTACTTGCCCAAAATCTGTCGATAGCGAGAGGCGTGCTTGGCAGCACAATCCTTGATGTCGAACTGCTTGGCGGCGCGCTCTTTCCCCAGTTCGCGAAGCCGGTCTAGCTGCTCCGAATCCCCCAGCAACCGCTCTATTTCCGCTGCAAGATCACTGTCTTCAGAGTACACGGCGGACTCCGACTCCTTCCCGTACATCTCCGGCAGTCCGCCAGTACCTTTCAGCAGCACCGGCACGCCCTGATGCATCGCCTCGAGCGCCGTATAGCTAAACCCGGCCCTCGTGCTCGGCACAACCACAAGGTCGGCGGCGGCCATCGCAACTTGCTGGCTGAACAGTTCGTGCGTGACCGTCGCCCGATCGCCAGCGGCCGCGACGAGGCTATCTTCGAGCGGCCCTTGACCCGAGAGGATGAGCCTGAAGTTCTTGGGGAGCGAGTGCACGGCAGCGATGAGAGATTCAAAGCCGCGCTCCTCGACGAACCGCCCGGCGGCGACAATCAGAATCTCGTCGTCGGATACGCCGTACATCCCTCGGCTTTCCTGCCTATCCAAAACTCGCGTGTTGGCGCGAATACCGGGCGGGATGACCTCGAGGTTGAGCGCGAACGCTTCTGCGAGTTTATTGCGAACGGCGTGGCTGGAGCAGAGCCCGATTCTGGCGGTGTTCAGTCGTTTGACCAGCTCGACGTGAGTCGTGCGCGGCATGTCGTACGCCGTGTAGACCCACGGTTCGCTGACGTAGAACGCCGCACTGCACGCCCAGGCCGTTCGATAGCCGAACGCGTGCACGATATCAAATCCGCGCGCTGCAGCTTTGAGTACTTTGCCGACCTCTCGATCGACGCGCCAGCCGGTCTTGTTCGGAATCCAGTCGTCGGCGTCGTCCACGACGGCCTCGACGTCTTCATCGTGCAGAGCGTCCGCGAGCAAATTTGTGTAGGTGGCGATCCCACCGAACTCCTGCCTTCGCAGGATCAAAACTCGCATCGATTACCTCGGAACGACTTGGGCATCGACGAGCTTAGTCAGAACCTGATCGACGGTCATTCCTTCCAGCTCTACCTCCGGACGAATCAGCACGCGGTGTCGCATGACCGGCAGTGCCAGCTCCTTGACGTCGTCCGGTATGACGAAATCGCGGTTCCGCATCGCCGCAAGCGCTTTTGAGCCAGCGACCAGCGCTAGTCCTGCGCGCGGGCTGGCGCCGATTAACACATCGTTGCTTGACCGCGTTGCGCTAACGATCTCGTAGATGTAGGAGAAGATCTTGTCCTCGATCCTCACGGCGTCGCATTCGCGCCGCAGCTCCTTCAGCTCTTCCACGCCGAACACCTGCTCCAGCCCCACGTCTTCGAGGGTCTGCGATCTAAATCCGGCATGGAATCTGCGCAAGAGCGTCTGCTCTTGATCTGGCAGCGGATAGTCGAGCAGCACCTTGAGCAAGAAGCGATCCTGTTGCGCCTCTGGCAGCGGGTACGTACCCTCGAAGTCGATCGGATTCTGCGTTGCGAAGACGATGAACGGAAACGGAAGGTCCATCGTATCGCCGTCGATCGTCACCCTTCGCTCTTCCATCGCTTCGAGCAGGGCGGCCTGCGTCTTGGGCGGCGTGCGGTTGATCTCGTCGGCCAGCAGCACGGAGGTGAAGATCGGCCCCTTTCGCAGCTTGAACTCGACTCGCTTTTGATCGAACACGTTGGTACCGATCACGTCGCTCGGCATTAGGTCCGGCGTGAATTGAATTCTCTTGAACTCGAGCCCCAGCACATATGCGAGGGTGCGGACAAGAAGCGTCTTTGCCAGCCCCGGCACGCCCTCCAGGAGAACATGGCCGTCGGCTAGGAAGGCGATCAGTACGTAATCGACAGCCCGCTCCTGCCCAACAACTGCCTTTCCTACCTGCTCGCGCACGCTCGCCGCCGCCGCCGCAACCTTCATCGCGCAAATCGTACCCCGACTCCGTCCGGGAACCTACGCCAGCGGTACAATGTTCATCACTTGTAGTCGCCACGTGCTGTCGTCGCAGGTTTCCCGCCCGATGAAAATCCGCCCTGCCGTCAAGGTTTCGCTAATCGTCCTCGTTAGCCTCGTAGCCATTTGGGGGGCGTGCGAGGGGGTCGTTTCGTACAAGCTTCGCGGATACACGCTGAAGAGCGTGACGCCGGGTCGGATCAACATCATCGCCATCGCTCCCGAGGCCGGGTACAAGATAATCGTGGCCAATCAGATCGCGAAGTTGGTGGAGATCGAAGGCTCAGACCTGGAAGGCGATTGGTCGGACCCAAGCTCCGAGACCTTGGCAAACGCGCCCCGGCTACCACTTATGGAACTGCTTCTGACGCTGCAAGGCGACGAGGTAGCGCTCGGCGGCCTGATCGAGCGGCTCAACGGAATCAACGAATCAGACCTGCCCACGAGAGAGGTCATTTGGACGGCGGACGACATCGAAAAGGCGCTTTCTGGCGACCAAGATTTGGAGGCCAGGCTGATTTCTAATTTGAACGTCGATCTAGATGGAATCCCGATCGGCAGCATCGACATGGACGCGATACTGGACGGGATCGTCATCGAGCTGCCGATCCAGATGGACATCCCGATTGGCGGAAAGACGCGAACGATGACCGGTGTCATCAAGGTGCCGTATCGCCCGAAGTTCTGCCGCGATTACGAAGAGAGGATTCGCTTAAAATTCGATCCCACGGACAGCTACTTGGAGGGCCAGTACAGGGAAGAGGTCGATGAGTACCTGGATTCGGAGGACCATGAAATCGTTCGGTTCTCACTCGAATCCCGCATCTCAAGCGACCGGCGAGAGTTCCTCAAGCTCAAGCCGTACCAGGTATTGCGCAACACTCAGGTCTTGGTCAACGAAAGCCATGTGCTCTCGGCAAGTTTCAAGACGTATCCTGCAGGCAGAAATACGTGGCTCAGCAATATCGCGATTGAACTGACAGACGAGGGCCGCATGCAGCTGTGGAAGTACAGCCACGACAACAAGAAGCCCGATCGGATCGACAACTTTTGGAATCTATTTAGACCCAAGCATCGACCGCCGAAGGGGTTTCAACTGCTGTTCATAGTCGAGTCCATCGCCATCGCAGCGCCGGAGATCACGTCGGACCTGTGGGAGCGCAAGATTTTGATCGAGGGGGTACCCTCGAAGGAACTGGTCGAAAACGCCGTCAATTTGCTGAACGAAGCCGTTCGAAATCGCAAATGAAAACGAAACTATACTCACTGATTCCGCTACTGACCCTTGTCTTCGCCGCGCCGCTGGCCGGCTGTGGCAAGAAAGATGGTTATGAGTCCAAACGGATCGCTAAAGTTGCCGTACTCACGATTGAAGAAGCGAACAGCCTGCCGATCATGCCGCTAGCCAAGGGCAATCAGTGGGTCTACAGCGTAACTGTCGGAAACCAGAGGATCGAAACCGAACTGATCGTGCAGGATGTTCGGCAGGACTCCGGCGCGACATTGGCGACGATCGGTGTTGCATCGACCGGCTCCCTGTCACAGACATCTGACTGGAAGCTCGATGCGAGCGGACTGTATCAGCTTACAGCCGGAGCTGAAGGCGAGCTGTTCGTGCCGCCGCAGCTGCTTGTAAAGCTCCCCATCATAATTGGCGACGAGTACGAGCAGGATTGCAATGGTCGCTGGCCAACGGGCGGATCTGGCGATTTTCAAGTGAAGAGCCGCGTCGTCGGCGTGCAAGAGGTCGATACTGGCGTCGGTCGTCTGTCCGCCATTGCAATCGAGTCGCTCACGACATGGGAGAACGAAGGGATCCAGTACGGTGCTACAGGAATGACCTGGTGGGTCCCTGGCATCGGGTTCGTCAGACAGCGACAGGAGATTGCGCTCCCGAGCGGAAACTTCGTAGCAACGTACCGACTGCAAAGTCATTCGTTAAAGAATTAGAGGTATCAGTTGAAAATCAAACTCTTTGTGCTGTGTGTGCTAGTTTCGCTGGCAGGAATTTCCTGCAACAAAAACGATGCGTCAGCAGCCACAGACGGGCAGGACAAAGGCGGCGCGGTAACAGTCGACGCACCGCTCCCAGACACTAAAGACATCGATCCCAGTCTGATAACCGAGGCCGTCGCATACCTGGGTCTGTTGAGCGATGCCGAGAAGACGTACAACGTCTGGACGCACGCTGAGGACGAGCCGGAGCCCGGTTCGGAGCGCGTTACATACCTCGGCTTGGTCGATGGAAGTCCGCGATTTGCAGTACGCAGAAAGGGCGCGCTGAAGCTCTTGGGAGACGAGGTCGTCGAGCTGCGAACTGACGGAGTTTATTACGTCTCAATGGACCTCGGTACGCTGAAAGCTCCTGCGCTACAGCTACCGAGCGCAATCGGTGTGGGTTCGACATGGAAAAGCGACATGACGATTATGCTCGAGGGCGAGGAGATAGAGTCTTCGACAATCTTGGATTGCAGAGCAACAAGATTCGAATCGACAACGGTCGAGGCTGGCACTTACACGACGTTGGTCGTTCAGGTCGATGCTGGGGAGGCTCAGCAACCTAAGGCGCGCAACTTGACGATCCACTACGCAAAAGGGGTGAGTATCGTACGGCTCGAGCTGACGGGCGTGAACAAGCAAGGTGCGCCGATCTATTTTCGCGTAGAGCTGATCGACGACGGCACCCGAAAACCACCGAAGAAGGAGCGTGAAGAGTAATGTTCGGCATCCTAGCGATCGCTCTGTTCGCGACGCAAACGAGCGCTGCGCTCGACGTGTCCGAGTACTTCCCCCTAGAGTTGGGCTCGACTTGGCGATACCTCGGAGTATCGTCAGATGTCAAGATGCACTTTACGAGCACAGTTCAAGAACCTGTTGACTTCGACGGAGTGATCGCAATTCCGATCGTGACGGTTTTCGACGTTTCGACGACTGAAAAGAACTACTATTCCGTGACGGCACGCTCCGTCGACGTCGTTAGCTTTTCCGAATACGAGAAGCTTCCGGCGCCCTACACGATCTTGCAGAGCCCCGACGTCGGTGAGAAATGGTCCGTTCGCGCGAAGACCCGCGTGTTGGGCGTGTTCGCAGATTTGAGTCTGATCGGAAAGGTGAAGCGGCTCAGGTCAAGGAGGTTTGACGGCAAGTCCGTAGACGTCCTGGAAGTAACGCTCGAGGGAACCATCGTAGAAGTGGGCGGCATACTCACAGAGATGAAACAGGTAGCGGTCTACGGCAAGGGCATCGGTCTCATGGAGATGAAGCAAACGTCCAAGACTGGATCCATGACCACGACGTTGAAGTTAACTCTGGAAGAGTATCTTCCCGGCAAGTCTTGAGTCGCAAATCTATGAATCGCTCTTTGATCTTAGGTGCAGTCGCGGTGTCGCTCAGTGTGATCGTCATCAGCCGTTGCAGCCAATCGGTCAAGACAATCGCTTCTGGCAGCGGCGCCAAATATGCGAAAGTGAGCGACCTCAATTTGGCGCAGGCGCCGTACGACGAGGCCAACATCATTATTGCGGGAATCGTGATGCCTGCGTCACTGACCGCGCGGCACGGAAAGGGCACAGTCGAATTCGTGCTTAAGTTGACCGACGAGTATGAGATTGACATCGAGTACTACCAGTACGACGATAAGTCCTTCCGATTCGCAGGAACACCAGATGAGTCGTATGAACCGGCCATCCCGCTGGCTCGATTTCCTTTCACGGTGGGCGACGCATGGAGTTGGAAGGGGGAGTCGACATTTGCTGGAAAGACGCGGGATGCGACGGCGACGGTAACGACAGGGACTGAAACGCTCAATCTCGCCGGCGGGCATTATGAGACGATCGTCATCACGATTGAACTGAGCACCGACGTCGATTCAGCGGAGCCGGCCGTGCGCAAAATGAAGTTCTGGGTCGCACCGAAGCATGGAATTGTGAGGCGCGAGTTCGATTTCGATGTTGCGAGAGAGCCAAGGCCTATCGATCAAGACGATGGGCCATGAGCCGCTCGGTCGAAGCGAGACGCCCTTTCGCACCTGGTGACACAGGCCTCAGACCTGCGGTAGACCCCTGGCTCATTATCTCTGCGGCGATCCTAGTCGTTATCGGTCTGACTGCGCTTTTCAGCATCGATGACGCTGGCTCAAGCGGCTTCTTCCCACGACAGCTGATTTTGGCAACTATCGGGTTGATCCCATTCTTCGTCTTCTGGCGGGTGAACCCGGCCGTGTGGCATAAGGCGTCGTGGATTCTGTACGCCGTGAACCTGCTGCTGCTCATGGCGGTCCTTGTAATCGGAGCGAGTTCCGGTGGTTCGCAGCGTTGGCTGGGCATCGGACCGATTCAGTTCCAACCGAGCGAACTGAGCAAGCTCCTCTTAGCCCTGACCCTTGCCAGCTTCTACGCGAACCGGTTCGAATCCGTGAAGAAACTGTGGGTCTTCGCCCTGTCGTTCCTGCACGTGCTGCCACCGATGCTGCTTGTGTTCAAACAGCCGCACCTGGGCGGCGTGATGACGCTAATCGCGATCTGGCTGATCATCAGTATCGTCGCAGGCGTTCCATGGAAGTACTTCGTCGTGCTTTTCGTCGGATCGATCACGCTTGGGCTGGTCACTTGGAACGCGCCGGGGGTACTGATGGATTACCAACGCGAGCGCGTCATCGGCTTCATCCGACCGGATCCGCAAGTCAGCGGATACCAACAGCACAGAGCGCTCATTGCAATTGCAGGCGGAAAGGTCACGGGCGAGGGGTACTTGCGCGGGGGTCAAAAAGCCGGTGGCTACATCCCTGAACAACAGACCGACTTTATACTGACCGTCATCGGAGAGGAGGGCGGTTTAATCGGCTGTCTCATCACGCTTTCCGTGTTCGGCCTGTTCTTCTACAGCGCATGGCGAGTCGCCTTTCTTGCGCCCACCTTGTTCACGCGATTGGCCGCTTCGGGGGTGCTGGGCTACCTCGTGTTCCACACGTTCGTAAACCTCGGCATGAATCTGGCGCTGATGCCGGTAGTGGGTCTGTGGCTGCCGTTCATCAGCTACGGCGGGTCTGCGCTGTGGCTTTGTATGGCTTCCCTGGGCCTTCTCGCCTCAATCAGGTAGGCAGGCCCCGCGAGACCCTGGAAACCAGCGATATTGCAACACTCGACCCTGCAAACCTGTAGAAACGGATATACTATAGGCTGCGACCCAAGGATGGGTGCGTAAGACAGCAGGATGCCGACGACCTCAACACGCTCCTCAAAGAGCGCCGCCGTACGGAAAATAGAAGCCGATACGCCACATCGGACCTACGATGCGACGGGCATCGGTCTCCTCGCGATTTCAGCTATCGTCTTCGTCGCGCTTTGGGCTGGCAACGGCGGCTTACTGGGCGACTCGCTCGCCACCTTCTTCCGAACGCTTTTTGGCACGGGCGCCTGGGCGGTTCCTCTTGCGCTCGCGATCGCCGGGGTTGCGTTCTTGGCTGGGAAAGTGTCCGTTGGAACCGCTCGAATTTCCTGGGGCGCGTCGCTCATGTTCCTGGGTTGTGTCGGTGCGATAGCCCGCCCGATATCAAACGACTTCTTCGACCCAGAGACGGTGCAGGCCACAGGAGGTTACATCGGCGCGACCGTTGCGTGGGGTTTGCACCGCCTGCTCGCCGGCGGCAGCACGATCGGCATCGTCGCGCTGCTCTTGATCGGTTTCGTCCTCTGTTTGGACGCTCCGCTGCGCACGATCTTTGCGAGCGTCAAAAACAGGATCGCCAGTCGCGCCGGAAAGGATTCAGTGCCGAAGTCGATGTCTGGGCGCAAGGCTCGCAAGAAACGAGCTGAGATCGTTAGTCGCGAAGCTGCGGAATCTGAGGAGGAAACACAGAGCGTCATCGCAATACCGAAACCGAAGAAGGCGAAGAAGCATGCTGTCGTCGAGATGTCGGGGGGTTCCGCAGGGCCGAAGGCTGGCTATACGCTGCCTCCGCTATCGCTTCTTGAAGACGTACAGCCTGCCGGCAAGAAGTCCCCGAAGGAGATTCAGGTGAACATCGAAACGCTCGAAGCCACGCTCGAGCAGTTCGGCATCGATGCCACCGTTTCAGAGGTCGCGACCGGGCCGACGATCACCAGGTTTGAAATCCAGGTAGGCCCCGGAGTGCGCGTGAACCGGATCACCGGGCTCGCCGACAACATCGCCATGAACCTCGCTGCGAGCCATGTTCGGGTCGAGGCGCCGATCCCCGGCAAGAACGCGATAGGCGTCGAAGTTCCGACCAAACACCGAAGCATCGTCAGCCTAAAGGAGATGGCAGAGAGCTTGGAGTTCCACGATCAAAAGTCCAAGCTCACACTCGCCTTGGGAAAGGACGTTTCCGGCGTGGAAGTGTATACGGACCTTGCGCGCATGCCGCATCTGCTGATCGGCGGCTCCACGAACAGCGGCAAGTCGATCTGTCTGATGGGCATCATCATGTCGCTGATCCTCCAGCACTCGCCGAAGGAGCTGCGGCTGGTCATGATCGATCCGAAGCGGGTCGAGCTAACGGTATTTGAAGGGCTTCCCCACCTCATGTGCCCGATCGTGACGAGCGCCAAGGAAGCGCCGGGCACTTTGCGCGCGGTCTGGCGAGAGATGGATCGACGGTACGACACGTTCAGCGAGCGCGGCGTGAGGAACATCGAAGGCTGGAACTCCGCGGTCGGCGAGGACGAGAAGATGCCGTACATCGTCGTGATCATCGACGAACTGGCCGACCTGATGATGCAGGCCGCCGCCGATGTCGAGACGTGCATCTGTCGGCTGGCGCAGCTCGCGCGCGCGACCGGCATTCATCTCGTCATCGCAACGCAGCGGCCGAGCGTCGACGTCATCACCGGCACGATCAAGGCGAACGTCAGCTCGCGCATCGCTTTCGCAATGGCTTCGCAGATCGACTCGCGCACGATCATCGACCAACCGGGCGCCGAAAAGCTCATCGGTCGCGGCGACATGCTCTTCCTGCCGATCGACGCCGCCAAACCGAAGCGAATCCAAGGTTGCTACACCAGCGAAAAGGAGATGAGGGCGGTCTGCGACCATTGGCGGGCGCAGGAGAAACCGCAGTACGTTCTGACCCCGGTCAAGTTCGCAATCGAAGAGAAGGAGGGCAGGATGCGCCAGCAGGAGGACGAAGATCCGCTCTGGGAAGAGGCTGTGCGCTGGGTCGTCGACCGCAAGCAGGCATCGACCTCGATGATGCAGCGCAAGTTCTCGATCGGCTTCCAACGCGCCTCGCGCCTGCTGGACATGATGGAAGAGCGCAACATCGTCGGCAAACGAGACGGCCCGCGCCCGCGCGAAGTCCTGCTCGACTTCGGCCAGGTCGAAGTGATGTTCACCCCTGGGGCAGAGCTCGCACCCGTACCTGACGGCGAGTTGCTTGAGTGGGACGAAGCGTAATACCTGTGCTACTCTGTTAGCGTAGGTGTTGGATTGATGAAGGGTATCGACTGGGGCCGTATCATGGCCCGTCTACTTGCTGTTGCGCTGTTTGCAGCTTTCATAGGAAGACTGACAGGGATGATTAGCATGATCGATTCTCCCGACTATCGCGTTCCCACGTGGCCTGCAGCAGTTTACGCAGTGGCGTTGCTCACGATCTGCGTCCTCTTGTGGATAGGGGCCGTCTACCTCGTTCCGCCGTCCGCAAAGGTAGAAATCAACGGCGCGCCGGACAGCGTTTTTGCGGCACGCGCCATCGTGATGTGCGCTGGCCTGTGGTTCCTCGTATTCTATGGCGGTAAAGCTACCGCCTCGATTTTCTACATCGCTACGAGAACTGGTGCGGAATGGCACTGGTTTGCTATCAATCCGACGTTCATTCTCTACGTCGTAGCAGCTCTCCTCGGCGGTGCCCTGATCATATTCCCGTCGGTCATCCTCGGCAGGACTCAGAAGTGAACTTCTATGCCCTGACGTTCGCCATGATTCGAGCCCTCGCGATCTATATGCTCTTTCGTTCGCTGGGCGTTTTGGATACGTACCCGATGCACGAGTTATCCGCGATGCTCCACGATATAGAGCCGGACGTTTATCGGAACGCTCTCCTGATCAAGTTCAACTGCCAGTTGCTCGTCGCTGGAGTGCTTTGGATCTTCGCGAGCAACATCGCATCTGCGATTTTCACGGTTAACGCCACTGCGAAGATCGTCGGGTTCAGGATCGCTGCTGTGTTTCTTGCCGCACGGGCTCTTGGAGTGTTGCCGGCGTACGCATACTTTGAGACCAAAGTCGGCGAGCTGTACAGAGACCGATGGATGGAATTTGACGGGGCTGGAGAGGTCGTCTTCGCCGCCGCCATCAGCATCGTCGTCGCTGCCGTGCTGTTCCACGAGGCACTAGGAATCAAGAAGATCGGCAGCGAGCCGTAGCTAAGCCGTTACTTGCTCTGATTGTCCGTGTCCCGCTTGGAGGGTTGCACGTCCTCCATTGGGAAGTAGCCGCATGCATTAGCTTGCGCGCTCGCCACGCGCTCCGAATTGATATCACTGCCCAACGAGTCCGGACACAACCTAATGGATGCGCCTACATCGATTTCGGGCGCACTGTGCAAAACCGGCGGTATGTTAGATGCGAAAGCCGAGGTCGCCCAGGAGAACGACCCTCCATAGGGAATCCCAAGTTCCGAGTTCCGAGTCCCGAGGACAAACCCGAACCAATCCGAACAAACCCCCGAACGCCAACCGCTCGGCGGGCCAAATGGCTGCGGACCAGGGTGCGGACCAAACGTCCCCGCGAAGTCCTGCTGGATGTCGGACAGGTCGAAGTGATGTTCACCACTTCAGAAGAGCTAGCGCCCGTTCCGGACGGCGAAGTGCTCGAATGGGACGAAGCGTAACAACCTATGCTAACCTTCTAGCGTGGTGTTGTTACTGTGAAGGGTATCGACTGGGGCCGTATTGCCGCAAGAATGACTGCTGCGATCATTTTCACGAGAGCGCTTGACTACGCGTTCCAAGCTGCCCAAACGTATGCTCTATCAAAACGATTCGACACCAGCGGATATCCGGAGCTAGACGTAATCCGCATCGTTATCGCAATTTCGTTGTTCCTGATGTCGATTGCGCTTTGGGTTTTCAGTGCCAAGTTCGCGCCTAGCTCAGATTCTGAACGCGAAGTTGAAGCCGATCCTGAAATAGTCGTGATCGCTATCGTAGCAGGAGGCGGAACATTGCTTTTCCTGCGCTACTTTTCTCACGCAGTCTTCTCAGCAATCAGCCAATCTTCGATCAGCAACTTTAACTTAAAACAAGTACTCGAAGTGCATGTAGTTTACGGCTTGCTACTTTCATTGGCAGGCGTATTGATGGTTGTGTATGCGCGCAGGGTGTCAGGGTGGCTGACACGATGAGATTGAATGTCCTTCTTCGTGCAATCATTCGGATGCTCGCCGCTCTATCGGTTGTGGCTGCAGTCGGCCTAACGTCGACGAGTTTCCTGGGATTCGTCAATCCTGAAGGAATCTCGTTTGCGGCTAGGGATACGGCAGCGTATTGGTACATGGTCGGTTGTCTGTCCCTAGCCGGCATTCTCTGGGTACTGACTGACGACCTCTGCCGATGGCTCATTAGCGGTACTACTCGTCCATTAGCCGCAGGAATTCGAATAGCCGCGTTTATCACTGCCGCAGCATCTGTCGGATCAGTGCTGGCCAGCGTCTGCCTCCTGCTCTTCCCAATCGACCCTCAATCTCACATTTTCTATTGGCTCGGTTCTGCAAGTGTATCAGCAGAAAGGCAGATAGCGGTTATTGCATTCTTCGCCGTGAGTGTCGCGACAATCTTCGCTGCCCCGAAGATTGACGAACTGATCGCCAAGGGTGACTTTATGAGAGAAGAAAGACTGAAAATGAAGTCCGGTAGGTCGTAGGAGGTTGCTTGTGCCACAGTCAGGCCCGAAGGGTCTGTCCGTGTTCTAAATTGAGGGTGGCATGTGCGGCTCGTGAGGACGCTCGCCCTCCCTAAGATGTGTCAGTCAGATACACTCGAAACTCCCATGTCGCCAGGCGAGCTCCGGCAGTTCCTGACAAAGTCGCACGTCACCGATTGCGCGAAGCGATTGCTGGGCTGTGAGATCGTCGCCCCGGACTGCAGAATCAGAATCGTCGAGGCAGAGGCGTACGGCGGATCGGAAGACCCGAACAGCCACGCGCACAGGGGCGTGACTCCGAGGAACAGCGTGATGTTCGGCCCCGCCGGACACGCGTACGTGTACTTCAACTACGGGATGCACTGGCTGTTCAACGTCACGTGCCAGCCAGATGGCGTGCCGGGCGCGGTGCTGATTCGCGCTGCGACGGTCGTGACCGGCGAAGGCAAGATTCGGCAGCGCCGGCCTAAGGCGAAGACGGACAAAGACCTCCTCTCCGGCCCAGGAAAAATCGGCGCTGCGCTAGCCGTGACGGGCGAACACACGGGAATCGATCTTCTCGACGAAAGCTCCAGCCACTATCTCGTCGCCGAGGCTCCAGTCAAGGGCGTCCTGACGGGGCCGAGGGTCGGCCTTCCAGGCGGCATCGACCACGGGATGATGTGGCGGTTCATAGACGAGGAGCGCGCAGACTGGGCGTCGGCACCGCCCATCCAGCCATACTCTGCAAGAGTTGGATATGTGAGCCCAGCCCGGAAAGAGTGATGATGACTCGACTACAGCTTATGGTTGCGGTGCTGATCGCCGGTTGCGTTTCGTTCGGCAGCTCGCAGACGCCGCCGGCAGAGGGAAACCGCGCCTCGTCTGAAGGGGAAAGCACCCTGACCGCGATCGCTCAGACTTTCGACCTTGCAATGATGATCGACTTGCCGGAGAGAGTACACGGGTTCGAGATCAAGAAAGAGGCGGGCGCGAGGTGGACGCTGGCGGTGTTGTCAGCCAGCCTGGATCGGCAGTGGATCGAGATTGACGGCGTCCAGCTCATGACCCGACCGGAGCGCAAATTCAAGAGCCGACTGGACACTGGTCGCCGGGACACAATGGATTTGCTCCGCTCGCTCACAGATGACGAACTGCGGCGAGCCGTCGATGGAACCCTGACGATCGGCGAGCTACCCCAGGAAAAGCAGGCCCAATTGCTGCGGAACGCGTTGAACTGGAGGGGTTCGAAGACAACGTCGTTTAACCCCTACCCGCGCGAGACGCTTGAGGCGTTCCTTGAAACTGCAGGAACGACGCTGCTCAGGCTTGACTCGCTCGCTAAGTTCACTGTCACGTTGAAAGATGGGCGCACAACGGATTCGTACGATTGGATGGCCCCGGCGAAAAAAGGTTACCCCGAGGATCCTGCCCGTGGATTGCCGTCCACACAACCAGACGTGACCCACGCCGTTCACGGGCGCGCGCTGGACTACGGCACCGGGAAAGTGGTCACGGTTGGCGAACTGCTCATTGCCGCTAACAAGACGTTCGATCAAAGCTTCCGTATAGACGGCAGGGTTCTTGATGCGCGCGTGTTCGTGAGCGGCTCCTACGACCTGGATACTTTCCAATCCACGATCGACGTCCTGCTGCACTTGCGCCAGTTGCGTCGGGCGACCGATCAAGCCGGAAGCCTCGATGACGACATCAAGGAACTGGCCAAGCGGTTGGCCAGAATCTCGGACATTGAGTTGGTCAGGCTCCCAGAGCGCGTTGCCATGCATGACATCGTCGAGGCGTACCCGACAATTTTCAAACTGCTTCAACGAAGATTCGGACTGGCAGACTACGATCTGTTGAAAGCTAGCCAGGGGTTTGTGCTGTCGATGTTTCCGGGATACACTCAAACGATCGGGACGCGAACGTTCACTCTCGATGGGAAACAGTACACGACCAGAGAGCTGAGACGGCTACAAGTGGGCATTGCGTTCTAGGGAGCACGTGCGCCGCAGGTATCCTACGCGATCAATCGGTGAGGATCGGTCGGCGTTGAGCTAGCGCTCGATGGCGCAGCCGTCTTGCGACTGATGATGTACCAGGTCGCCCAGGCACACGCCCCAACGATCGCCAGGGTCGCCCACACGTTGCCGATCATGAAGATCGACGCGCCAGCGAAAACCCACATCGTCGTGACGGCGATCACTTTCGTTCTCCGCTTGATCGCCTTGTTCTGCTCCCAGTCCATCAGCGTCGGCCCGAACACCTTGTTTTTCAAGAGCCAAGCCTCCCAACGGGCGCTGCCCTTCTTGAAGCAGTACAGGGCCAAGATCATGAAGATCGTCGTCGGCAATCCGGGAAGAAACACGCCGACGAAACCTATTCCTACGAGGATGAGGCCGAGGGCTGTGAATGCTAAGCGTCCGATCTTCATGAGTCTTGCTTATAATCATCGTCTCAAGCGCCGTAAAACGCGATGACCTAGGTGACGATGGCTTGACTGCTCTGATGACAAAGCTGCGAAAGCGTACGACAGCCGGACAGGATTATCCCCATGGCCAGCTCACGCGACGGTCTCTTCTTCCGGCAGTCCAGCGAGGGTATCCATGGCGCTGGTCGGGCTCTCTACGAGCGTATCCGACTCGATTCGCCCGTCTTTAAACCGAATGATTCGCTTGCAGTGCCCGGCTATATCCGCCTCGTGCGTGACCACTACGATCGTCTTCCCCTGGTCGTTTAATTCTTGGAACAGCGCCATGATCTCGGCCGATGTGCGGGTGTCGAGGTTTCCCGTCGGTTCGTCGGCAAAGATTATCAGCGGGTCGTTGACGATCGCCCGCGCGATCGCCACCCGCTGCTGCTCACCGCCCGACAGTTCGCCCGGCCTGTGTTTGATGCGAGACGTAAGTCCGACCCTTTCAATAGCAGCCTTGGCCCGTTCAGTTCGATTGTTAACGCTGGCGTACAGCAGCGGTAGCTCGACATTCTTCAGCGCGGTCGTCCTCGGCAAGAGGTTGAAGGACTGAAACACGAACCCGATGTACCGGTTGCGCATCTCCGCGAGTTCGTTCTCCGTCGCGCCCTTGACCGATATGCCGTCGACGAACACCTCGCCGCTCGTTGCGCGATCAAGAAATCCGGCCATGTTCATGAACGTGGACTTGCCGGAACCGGACGGGCCCATGATGGCAACGAAATCGCCTCTCATGATCTTCAGGCTAACGTCTCGGAGAGCGTGCACGACCATATCGCCCATGACGTAGTCCTTGCACAGGTTCCTGGTCTCGCTGACGACTTGCTGCTGGTCGCTCACTGCGATTCCTCTCCTGGCATTCCTCGCCCGGTCGCCAGTCGGAGCTGGACCTGCGAAATAAGCGTGTCGTAATACGCTTCGATGTAATTCGACTCGGCTGTCGTCAGGCTCACCTGAGCCGTCAGCAGCTCGATCAGTTCTGACGCCCCTGCCTTGCGGGATTCGAACACCGCTTGATAGTTAATGAGCGCAGCCTCCAGCGCGAGCTTCGACGCCCCCAGCCGATCGATGTTCTGATCGAACTCCTTGTACGATGATTCGATCTCAGCTACTACGTTGCGCTCAGCCTGGGTCAGCAGCTCCTCGGTCGCTTCCATTCCCAATTTGCTGGCGCGCAGAGCCTCCCGGGAGCGCTGGCCGTCGAACAGCGGGAACGACGCCTGGAGAATGAGGAACGACTGGTCGAACGGGTCTGGGGAGAACGCCCGTACGTGCCGCGCATCGAGGCTCCAAGTAACGCCGGTCAGAACCCGCGCCAGCCGAACGCTCGACCGAGCAGCCGCCACGTCCTTTCTTCGAGACATCAGATCAGCGCGGTTCGCCAGGCCGAACTCGATCTCGTCGACAAGGCCCGTGGCAAAACGCTCGACCTCGGATGGATCTGTGCTTTGCAGAGACGGCAGCTGCTGGTCTCTTGGAATGCCCACGATCGCCTTCAACTCCGCTCGGGAAGTCGTGACGCGATTGCGCGCAGCCAGCTCGGTCGCCTTCGCGTTCAGCGCGTCCGCCTTGGCCTGCAACGTGTCCTTCCTCGCCGACGCGCCAGCCTCGACGAACGCCTCGGTCTGCTTTAGAATCCCTTCCGCCCTCTCCAACTGCGCGTTCCTGACCTGCAACAGCTCGTCGGCGCGAAGAGCGTCGTAAAAGCTGCGATGCACGTCGAACAGCGTTGTTCGGAGCGTGCGCAGTGCGTTGAACTCACTTGAGTCTCTCGAGGCAGTAGCGCGACTGTAGTTCGCGCTGCGCTCTCCGCTGTCGACGATCTGCCAATTGGCGGTGAGCATCGCGGCGGAGGTCACCGAGTCGAACGCTCCGACAGACGGGCCGGTGTAGGCGTTCAGCCGATTCGTGTCGTACTGGAAGCTCGGAATGACCGTCGGCCAGTACGCCGAGCCCGCGATGAGGGCGTTCGATCTAGCCGCCTGGTAGTTCAGGAACGCCGCCCTGACTACGCCGTTGTTCGCCCTTGCCAGCGCTAGAGCCATCTCAACCGTCAGCTCCTGGCCAGCTTCAACGTTCGACTGGCCAGCGCTGAGGCTGGCCGCCATTGCCAAGGGCACGATTAAAAGTCGCATTAAGAAACGCACAGACACATCCTCCGGGTGGCCCACACCATCCCACAGTAGCTACCAGGCGAACCGCGTCGGACGTTGCAGATTCGAGGGAAATTGGGCAATCTGAGCGAACGCCCTGGTTGAAGGAGCGCATCGTGCCAAAATACGGGTGGAGCCCAGACGCCAACCGGAGTAAACAATGGCCACGATTTCAACTGCTGGCAAGTCAAGTGTCGAGGCGATCTTGGGGGCGGACGCTGCCGACCTCTTAACGCACCGCTGCAAAACGATCGATAAGAGTTCTCTGCACCTGCCCGGGCCGGATTTCATCAATCAGGTCGTTGCCGCTAGCGACCGAAACAACCAGACCCTTCGCAGCTTTGCGCAACTCTTCGACCATGGCCGCCTGGCCGGGACGGGGTACCTGAGCATCCTGCCTGTCGATCAAGGGATCGAGCACAGCGCCGGCGCCAGCTTCGCACCCAACCCCGAGTACTTCGATCCGGAGAACTTGGTTCGGCTGGCGATGGAAGGCGGCTGCAACGCGATCGCGTCGACTCTGGGCGTGCTGGGATCGGTGTCGAGAAAGTACGCGCACAGGATTCCGTTCATCGTCAAGCTCAACCACAACGAGTTGATGACGTACCCGAACGACTTCGACCAGATCATGTTCGCGCAAGTAGAGCAAGCCTGGGACATGGGCGCGGTCGCAGTCGGAGCGACCATCTACTTCGGGTCACAGGAATCGGGGAGGCAGATCGTGGACGTGAGTCAGGCGTTCGCCATGGCGCACGAACTCGGCATGGTGACTGTGCTCTGGTGCTACCTGCGCAACAGCGCGTTCAAGAAGGACAAAGACTATCACGGGGCGGCTGACATGACCGGGCAGGCGAACCACCTCGGCGTCACGATCGAGGCTGACATCATCAAACAGAAGCTGCCCGACTGCAACGCAGGATTCAAGGCGCTGAACACCGGCGATTCCAGCTACGGCAAGCTCGACGAACGGATTTACACGGAGCTGACGACCGACCACCCAATCGATTTGACGCGCTACCAACTCGCTAACTGCTACATGGGTCGCGCGGGGATGATCAACTCGGGTGGGGCCAGCGGAAGCAACGACCTTCAAGACGCGGTCATGACCGCGGTCATCAACAAGCGGGCTGGCGGCATGGGGCTCATCTCCGGGCGAAAGGCGTTCCAGAAGCCGATGGCGGAAGGCGTGCAGTTGCTGAACGCGATCCAGGACGTGTATCTGTGCGAAGACGTCACGATCGCTTAGCAACCTGACTGTCCGCAAACCGGTAGTATCTTGCAGTGAAGGGAATCGCACTGTTCGCGAGCGTCGTATTTGTCGTTGTCGGCTGCTCCAGCCCGAAGTCGGGCGCATCGGCCGCCTCCGACCCATACGTCCGTGCGAAGGCGCTCGGGCTCTACACAGACCTGACCTACCTCAGCCAGCGCTCCGTCCCGGAAGGTACGGACGCGGCTCCGCTGTACGAGGAGTTCGGATTTAACTACACTTGGGAGACGAGGAATCCGCTGCTCGAGTACTTGAGGGGTGAATCCGACCGAGACGCAGTAGCGACGATTCTTGACGGCCTGGACTTCCCCGGTGTCGAGAAGATCGCCTCGCGCCCTAACTTTGTGCTGAACCGCGACTGGTCGAAGACAATGGAATGGCTCTTGCCAGAAATCAGCCAATCGAGAGACATGACGAGAGCGTTGTGCGCCCGTGCCCTCTACCGCGTGCAGGATGGCCGAACAAGCGAGGCAGCACACGACTTCCGCCGCATTGCGACCCTGCAAGAACACATGAGCCAGTACGGCATGTCTCTCTCACAACTGACGCGCATTTCGAACCTTGCGATCGTCGCAATAACAACTGAGCAGATCGCGAATGAGCTTGTCAGCCAGCCAGAAGAGCTACAGCTGATCTTGGACGAGCTCGCCGCGATCGCCGAGCCAGAGGACTTTGACACGATCCGCAGCGAGATCGCATTTGCGATAAGCTCATTCCGCTACGTCAGAAGAGGCGACATGAGCCTGGATACTTTCACAGATACGTCGCTGAGCGGATCGATTACTCCCCCAAACCCGTTCGATGTCGCCAGGATCGAGTCGCACGGCGACGATATCGAGCGTTACCTCGTAAGCCTCTTTGTCCGCTGCGCAGAGGTATGGCAAGATCGAGAACAGCTCGCTGCGACATACCAAGACATCCAAGACGAGCTTGGAGCCAAAGGTTCGGGCTACGGGGAAACGCTGGCGAAGATCGTCGCACTGGTCGTTCTGCCCTTTCTGGACAGTCATCAGGAAGTAGAGGATAAACAGCGCGCTCACCTCAGATCGATGAGCATCGGTGTCGCCGCGACGATCATGAGGGCGCGCAACGGAGAATGGCCCACGCTCGCCGAGGCCGCAGAGTACGGGGGCACTTCGTTGGACGACCCGTTTGGAAAGCGCTTGCGCTACAAAGCGGATGGGGCGAGGCTGCTCGTCTACTCTGTCGGCCCGGACGGCATAGACGGAGATGGGGCGAGGCGCCACACTGGTCAGACGGGCCGGGACGCGTTCGACACTGCGGTCTTCGAGGTCATCGTCCGCTAGACTAGACCAACATCTCTTCGGCGAATTTGCCGACTACGCGGCTGAACGCGTCTGCCACGCGAGGATCGAAGTGTGTGCCAGAGAGCCTCCTGATTTCTTTGACTGCATCCTCGCGCGACCAGGCGTTTTTGTAAGGTCGGTCGTGGGTGAGCGCGTCGAAAACGTCGGCCACCGCTACGATTCGCCCCACGATAGGAATCTCCTCGCCAACAACCCGGTTGGGATACCCGGTCCCGTCCCACTTTTCATGGTGGGTGCCCGCTATGGTCGCGGCGAGTCGCATCAGATTGGAGCTGCTGCCAGCAAGCAGGCCGACGCCGATCTTGACGTGCGATTTCACCACGTCCATCTCGTCATCGCTGAGCTTGCCGCGCTTGAGCAGGATGCTGTCAGGAATCCCGATCTTTCCGATATCGTGAAGCGGCGCTGCTCGACGGATCATCTCGACTTCCTCGCGGCTCATGCCGAGCTCATCGGCGATGAACGCTGACAGCACGCCGACGCGCAAAGTGTGCTCCCCAGTGGTGTCGTCCCGATACTCCGATGCGCGCGCGAGGCGCCACAAGGAGTCCTCCGTCGCTCTGGACAGCTCTAAAGTTCTCTCCTGGACCTTCGCCTCGAGGTCGAGGCTGTGCCGCTCCAGCTCGAGGTACAGCTGCCTCGTGCGAAGGAAATTGCGCACGCGCAAGGCGATCTCAACCGCGTCGCCGGGTTTCGCGAGAAAATCGTTCGCCCCCATGTCCAGCGCCTTCTGACGGGTCTCCCGGTTCACGTCAGCCGTGAACACCAGGATCGGAATCTGGTTCCAGGCCGGGTGCCGCTCGCGAATCTCCTGCAGCAGCGAAAAGCCGTCGCGCCCCGGCATGTGGAGATCGAGAATGACGATGTCTGGGGTTGTCTCAGTCATCATTTCGATGACCTGGTTAGGGTCGCCGATGCAGACGATGTTGTTAAAACCCGCCTCCATCAGAAACCGCTCCAGGAGCAATCTGTTCGTCGCCTCGTCGTCGATGACGAAGACGCACATGCTCTTCAGACTGTCTGGAACATTGATCATGCGCTAAGTCGGTTGCAACTGCGCCTCGATCGCACGCAGCAATTCAGAGACGACGATCGGCTTGGTAAGGTACTGGTCTGCTCCGGAATCAAGGAACTTCTTGATCTGTTTCTCCGCCGCATCCGCGCTGATCACGATGATCGCCGTCTCTGTCAAAGACCGCTCGGCCCGAAGCTTCTCGATCAGTCCGGTGCCGGATACGTCCGGAAGGTTCACGTCCAGCAGGATCACGTCTGGACGCTCAGTCAAGGCAAGTTCGAGGCCTAGAACCCCGGTCATAGCCACTTGAAGTTTGCAACTGCTATGGCGCTGGAAGATCGTCTCGATCAGTCGAATGTTCAGCTCGTCATCTTCGATCAACAGGATCTTCGTTGCTGCCGGCTCACCGTCGAAGTAGAGCTGCTCTAGACGCGTCTCATCGTCGTCCTTGAACGCCGATGTGCCATCTATGCATCTTAGACCGAGCGTAAACGTTGAACCTGTACCCTCCACCGAATCGACCTCAAGCGTTCCATCCATCGCGTTCACGAGCCGCGAGGAGATGGCGAGGCTAAGGCCGGTGCCGGCATCTGAGCTAGAGTCTGAGCCAAGTCGTTCAAACGGTGTGAACAGCTTCGCGACTTTGTCCGCGGGAATGCCGACGCCGGTGTCAGAGATCGACAGTTTGTAGGTTCCGGAAAGGTCGACCTCGCCACTGATCTTGACTGTGCCTTCCAGCTTGTTGTACTTTACGGCGTTTTCCAAGATCGTGATCAGCACTTGTCGCAGTCTCCGCCGGTCAGCCGCGACGTAGATGCCCTTGAGCGAATCAACCCCAACGTCGATCCGCACTGCGCGCTCGTGGGCCAACGGTTTTATGGCGTCCGTAACCTCTTGAATCGCAGTGCTGAGCAACACGGGCTCGGCTCGCAGGTCCAGCGTTTGCGACTCGATCTTACCGAGATCCACGACTCCATCGATGAGCGACAGCAGATAGCTCCCCGCACGACGAATCTTCTCGACGAAGTCCCGCTGACGGTCGGTCGCAGCCTCCATCTCCAACACTTGTGCAAACCCGAGCATCGTATTGAGCCGAGTGCGGAACTCCCTGCCGACCTGCGCCAACAACCTGCTCTTCTCAAGGTTGGCCTCGTCCGCCTGAAGACGCGCCTGTTCGCAGGCCAGTTCGAGTTGGCGTCGCTCCGTCAGGTCCTCAACCGTTCCGGCGAAACCGATAAACTCCTCTCCGTTGAAGATGGGGGCTGCGCGAAGGCAGCATGCTATAGCAGCGCCGTCTCCTATGGAACCGTCGAACTCTACGGCGAACGGTTTGCGAGCTGCCAAACCGTCTTGAATGGCTGTGCTGACCGATGCTCGGTCTTCGGGGGTGAGGTTTGCCATCCAATCGTGGCCGTCCAGATCGTCCAGACGCACTCCTAGCATGCCCGAGAACACGTCGTCGACTTTGATGAACTGCCCGTCTGAATCCATCACGAAGGAGCCGAGTGCTGAACCCTCGCCGAACCTCACGTGCAACCCACGGGCTGCGCTATCGCCGCCAACGTCGTCAGGACACTTCATATCCACCGCCTTTGATCGGTGCTGAAAACAAGGTTGCCGCAAGACCGCGCCTCACGACTTGACGGCAACAATCCGGCTGGCCCAAACATCATCCGGCGTTCCTCGGATACACCGGACGGAATTATACTGCTTCCATGATCGAATCCAAGATTGCTTTGTCCGCAGAAAGCCAAGAATTACGTCGATCAAGTCTCTGGCAGGGCTGGGCACGTCGGTAGATTCGTGGCACCCCCACAGGTAACATGGCGCAGTTCAAACGCCTACTGTCCGATCGCATTCACTAGCCTTGACACATCGTTCACTAGGCACCAAAACACAGCAGGAACCTCATGGCCAAAGACAACTTTGACGCAGACATCATCGTGATCGGAGCTGGCCCCGGCGGATACGTCGCCGCCATCCGCGCCGCCCAACTCGGCGCAAGCGTGACCGTCGTCGAGAAGGAGTATCTCGGAGGTACCTGCCTGAACTGGGGGTGCATCCCGAGCAAGGTGATGATCGCGGGCGTCGAGCGCCTCAACGACGTCAAGAACGCCGCCAAGCTCGGCGTGATCGTGAAGGGCGAGGTCGAGATCGACTTCCAGGCTTACTCCGACCGGCGCGACAAGATCGTCGAAACCCTGCGCAGCGGCGTCGGGTTCCTCTTCAAGAAGAACAAGATCACACACGTCGAAGGGTTCGCGAAGTTCATCGACGGCAACACCGTCGAGGTCGAGAAGGATGGCAAGAAGACGAAGCTTCGCGCCAAGAACTTCATCCTGGCGATGGGGTCGAGCGTCATCATTCTCAAGATCCCGGGGCTGAAGGGCGGCCGCGACGAAGGAATCTGGACCAGCGACGACGCTGTCACCGCGCCCTACGTGCCGAAGAGCATGCTCGTGCTCGGCGGCGGGGCGGTCGGGGTCGAGTTCGGCTACGTCTTCAACGGGCTCGGCACAGAGGTGACGATCGTGGAGATGCTGCCGAGCCTCATCCCGATGATGGACGCCGACCTCGGCAAGGAGCTGACCAAGCTCATGGCCCGCCAGGGCAACACCGTCAAGGTCAGCGCCTCGCTCGACAAGGTCGTGAAGACCAAGAAGGGCTGGAAGTGCCACGTCACCGCCGACGGCAAGACCGAGGTGACCGAGGTCGAGGTGATCCTGCTCGGCGTCGGGCGCAAGGCGTGCACCGACGGCATGGACCTCGAGAAGATCGGCGTGAAGCTGCACAAGGGCGGCGTCGAGGTCGTCGACGACACGCTGAAGACGCACGCGCCGAACGTCTATGCGATCGGCGACGTCACCGGACGCATCCAGCTCGCGCACGTCGCCAGCGCCGAAGGCATCCGGGTGGCGACCAACATCGTCAAAGGCGAAAGCCGCGAGATGGAGTACAACGCCGTGCCGAACTGCGTCTACACCGTCCCCGAGGTCGCTTCAGTCGGCCTGACCGAGGAGGAGGCAAGGACCAAGGGGTTCGACGTTACGATCGGCAAATCCAACTTCCGCACGCTCGGCAAAGCGATGGCCAGCGCACACATCGACGGATTCGTCAAGGTCGTTTGCGACAAGAAGTACGGCGAGGTTCTTGGCGTCCACATGATCGGCTCGCACGTCACCGACATGATCCACGAGGGCGTCGCCGCGATCAAGCTCGAAGCGACGCTCGACTACATGGCCGAGATGATCCACGCCCACCCGACGATGAGCGAGGCCGTGCTGGAGGCGTTCGAAGACGCCCACGGCCTGGCGATTCACAAATGAACTCGCAGAAACTCTAAACCGTCCCCTATACTGTAAACACATAGCGACGGGGGCAATCAGGAGCAAGACGATGAGATCAATTATTGACGGAAAGAAAGTCGCCGTTATCGCAGCCATTTCGATCATTTTCCTAGGAACGCTTGTGTCGGTTGTTCTCATGAACGGCACGGAAGAGGACGACTTGGCAGTGAAAACGAGCGCAGACAGGCCGGTGGACATCACTGACGAATTAACGACAACGCTGATCGAGCAAGAACTGCGCAGCGCATGGTTCGACCCGACCCGCGACGACCTTACGGAGCCCGGAAAGCCTGCCGAATGGGACGGTATAGTCGCGAAAATGCGCGAGGCCATCAATGGCCGCGAGTGGAGCCTTGCCGCCAACTATGTTGCGGCCTTGGAAGACATGCTCCCAAATCCGATGCCCGACGAGTACCCTTGGAACTTGGACACGAAGGAGTCGTTCCAGTCAGCGCGCGCGGAGCTGCTGTTCTTTGCAGGACAGACGGACTACAGCGAAGAGATATGCAAGTCCGTCTCAAAGCGGCTTGAGTCCGAGGAGTCTTACTGGGGAGGTTCTTATGCAGTGGAGGATGCCGAGATGCTGCTCGCCAGGATCAGCGCCAGGCGCGGCGACTACTCCGAGGCACTCGAACTCCTCGATAAATCGGCGAACGCGAGTTGGAGCGGCTGCGGAAACTGTGAAGAAGGCGAGGAAATATGGAACTCGCCGATCAAGCAGGTCTGGCAGGCAGCACTGCTCCCGAAGGCGGACGCTGTTCGCGCCCTCCAGTCAATTAGGCTGGGCGACATTCTGCTCACCGAGTCCAGCCTGAATGGAGACACAACAGACTGGCAGCGAGATCACGCTTGGGCCGAAGCATCCTTTGCCCTCGCGGAGATCGCGATCAGAGAGGGCGACGAAGCGCGAGCAAGGCACTTTTTGGAGCAAGCGGCATCATCGAATATTGAGTCTTGCGAGGCTCGGAAACTGGCGATTGTCTGGCTTCCCCTCTATGCGACTTCGGCGGAAGTTTCTCTGACACCACAGTAAGGAGTTGTCCGCTAGACCTGGCCATTGGCGTTCGAGGAGACCCACGGCACGGCGATCCACAAGTGAGGGCAGAGTACTGAGTGCCGGGTGCTGAGTGCAGACGGTCCCCTCTCCCCTTGAGAGGAGGGTCCGCCAAAGAACTCTCCGGTGGAGAGTTCGACGCGGATGGGTGAGGGGTCCAA
The DNA here is from genome assembly GCA_022563855.1 of Armatimonadota bacterium. Lineage (NCBI taxonomy): Bacteria > Bacillati > Armatimonadota > Armatimonadota bacterium. The sequence continues at coordinate 223,017 of JADFMN010000002.1, read as the reverse complement.
TCAATGAAAGTCCTTTCCGCTTAATTTGCGATTGACGGGCGCATGTGTGGCATGGTTGTCTCGATGCCCGTGCGGGGCAGCCATGTAGCTTCGGTGCTCATCATGACTCTAGACTCGAAGTCAAGTGGAATCTCCCAACAACAGGCTGTGCTGGACAGCACCCTCCACACTTCGAGTGTGGAGGGAGGAGGGTCCCTTCCGATTTGCCTTCCGCCGTCGGCACCCCGTTGGGAAAGACGAAAGGACTTCGTCAGTTCACCCCCTCTCCCTAACCCTCCCCCTCGGAGGAGGGAGGGAACCGGTCTCCAAGTACTGGCGATGCTGGGAACGCATCGAAATTTATCCGTGTTAGGTAGGGTGGTGTAAAACTATGGTGGATCTAGGGGCTCCTTTTCGAATTCTCCAGGACAGGGCAGGCTTCTTTGACGAAGTCAAGAACGTCGAGAACCTGTGGCAGAGGAACCTGTCGCTTCTTCTGTCCGCTTCCCTGTACTTCGCGATTTACGGCGCGCTCATGGGCGGGTACTCCGGCTGGGGGCAAGCCCTCAGCGCAGCGGTCAAGCTGCCCATCCTCTACGTGCTGACGGCCGCGATCTGTCTGCCGGCGCTGTACGTCCTCAACCTGCTCTTCGGGGCGAAGCAGAACCTCGCCCAACACGTGATGGTCATCCTGGGCACCCTCGCCATAACCGGCGTGCTTCTTCTCGGCTTCGCGCCTATCACGGCGTTCTTTCTGATGACCGCGGATCACTACCAGTTCTTCAAGCTGCTAAACGTCTCGATACTCGCTGCGACCGCTCTGTTCGGCGTGACGTTCTTCCATCGGGGGATGCTCGCGCTCACCGATCAGGACGCGGGCGACAAGAAGGCGCGCAGGCGTATCTTGATCCTTTGGATCTTCCTTTTCGCGTTCGTCGGCAGCCAACTCGGCTGGACTGTGCGGCCTTTCTTCGGAGCGCCCGACCTGCCGTTTGAAATCATCCGCGAGGTCGGCGGGAACTTCTACGTCAACGTACTCGAGGCGATCGGCGAGGTGTTCGGTTTCAACTAGGCTCGCGCGAGACGACAAGCGAAACGGTGCTGGAGGCGCTTCGGGCAGAAGAGATCCATAGATAATTGCTGAACAGACTGAACCCTGCCGTATACTACAGGCACACACTTCTAGGATTGAGATACCGGACTAGGACATGAGAAACGGGCACGTAAGAAGGAAAGTCGTTGTCGGAATTGCACTGTGTGCCTGTATCCTGGGTGTGGCTGCGTTTGGCTGCCAACGACAACGTCCTGATATCTTGGCAAAGCGCGAATACGAGGGTGAGCGCCCAGTCAAAGTCGATGACAAGCCAGAGGGCCTACAGTACGCCGCACACCAAAGCAGGGGATTCGAAGAGAACATTGAAGACCTCAGCAAATGGCTGGCGGACGAAGTTCTCGCATCCGGTGATTCACATATTGAGACCGGCCGCAGCAGGAAGGTCAAGACCGATTTCGAAAACGCAGTGAGATCAGTCCGATGGGACGACAACGGCTATTACGTGACACCCGACGGCTGGGACCAACAGTTTGCCCTGATCCGTAGAGCGGTCAGCGACCACGAATGGGAAGAAGCCGAAGTGATCGCCAAGAAGTTAGAGGAAATGCTCCCAACGCCGCTGCCTCAAACGTACCCCTGGGACTGGGACACAGTGCAACAGTTTCAGGCGGGCAGAGCGCAGTTGCTGTTCTTTGCGGGCAAGATCGAAGAGAGCAGGGATTTGTGCCTTGAGATCGTCGAATGGATGGAGTCAGCTCGAAATCCGAAGGACGGTCCTATCTACTTTTGGGGGGGTCGGAACTCCATCGCTCTGGTGGATACTCAAAACCTTCTTTCCCGGATCTATGCCTTCGAGGGAGAGTTCGCAAAGTCCGCAGCGGCTCTTCAAGCTTCGCAGGGCGCCTACCGGTCGGGTTGCGGCAACTGCAGTGAGGCAGAAGAAGTCCGGGCCTCGCCGGTCCAGCAGGTCCTCAGCGCTTGCTCGCTGCCAGATAACGAGTCTGTTCAAGCACTCGCCCGTATTCGCTCGGGCGACATCGACATTGTTACGACCGTGCTGTGCGAATCGGATCCTAAATACCAAGTTGAGCACGCGTGGACAGAAGCAACCTTGGCGCTCGCGTGGTATGCAAATAGAATCGGGGATCAGGAGACAGCGGTACTGTTCCTAGAGCAAGTTGTGCACAGCAAGTCGTCTTGCGCGGCGAAGAATATCGCTCACGTCTGGCTTGAAAACGGCATCCTTCGTGCTACCGGCGGTTCAAGCTAGCTACACGAAGGACGTTGTTGCTCCGAAGTAAGAGGTTACCTACGGCTTGACGGCCTCGATGCTGGCGGAGACGACGTGCTGCGTCTCGCCGCACCAGGAGTCGTTCGCTGGCGTGATCTTGATCTGCGTAAACCCCGACTGCGACAACAGCCCTTCGATCTGCTCGCGGTTGATCGCTCCGGCGATGCAGGCCGAATATAGTCTGCGGTCGTCTTTCAGTTCTTTTGGCAGCGGCGCGATCGCGATCAGGTCGTAGATCGCCAGCCGGCCTCCGGGTTTCAGCACGCGAAGCGCTTCGTCGAACACGCGGGATTTATCGGGCGACAGGTTGATGACGCAGTTCGACATCACGACGTCTGCGGTGTCGTCGGCGACAGGCAAGTTCTCGATCTCGCCAAGACGGAACTCGACGTTGTTCGCCTCAGCTCGAACGGCGTTTTCGCGAGCCTTCGATACCATCTCCGGGGTCATGTCCACGCCGATCACGCGGCCAGTTTCGCCGACAGCGCGCGCCGCCAGAAAGCAGTCGAAGCCGCCCCCGCTGCCCAGGTCGATTACTGTCTCGCCGGGTTTGAGCGATGCGATCGCCTGTGGGTTGCCGCATCCAAGTCCCAAATCGGCGCCGTCGGGCACAGACGCCCTGTCGTCGGCCGTGTACCCCATGCCGTCTGGACTGCAGCAACTCGAATCGCAGCACGCTCCTCCGTCCGTTGCGATATTCGCGTAGTCCTCGCGCACGTTCCGTCTGATCTTGTCTTTTTCTACTGTTGACATATTGGTTCTCCTGGCTCAGGCGGTTCGCCGTTGCCGGTCTTGCCCTTGTTGACGGAGCGCGCCCTGAATGGACGCAGGAGTCCTAGCACTCTTCGCAATCACACGGCTCGCGGCGCTCGTAGCCGATCACCGTCCCGCGCGAATCGAACTCGAACTCGCAGCAGTCGAGCAGCATCTCCTTGATCTTGGCGCGCCCTCTTTGGACACGGGACCTCGCGCCGGAGGGGGACAGCCCGAGCTTTTTCGCCAGATCGACCTGGCTCATGCCCTCGATCTCCGACAGCATGACCGCCTCGCGGTACGGCTCCGGCAACTGTTCGACAAACGGGAGGACGCACTCGGCCAGCGCCTCTTGCTCACTTCTGTCCGCTTGGTCGTCCGCTGCAACGAACGATTGTGCCAACTCACTGGATTTTTTCTCGCTGCGGTAGTGGTCGATGATCGCGTTCCGCGCAATCTGGTAGAGCCACGCCTTCAGGCTGTCCTCCTCCTTGAGAGTCCCGATGCGAGCGTGGACTCGCACGAACACTTCCTGCAACAGGTCCTCAGCGACACTCGCGTCGTTGACGCGCCCGAGGATGAATCCGTGCACCGCTGCTCGGTGCCTCTTCCAGACTTGCTCGGTGCGGTCTGACATCAAGCCCTACTGGCGTGTGAACGTCATCTTGAACTTCACCCCCATCTCTTCTTGTTTGAACGTGAGAATGAGAACTTTGCCGTCATCTGAAATCACGAACACCATGTCTTCATCGCCCTGCATCGCGTTCGCACTCGCAGCATCTTGGATCACGATCGTGATCTCAGTGCCGTCTTCGCTCAAGCTCCATGTCCCGTCAATCGAGTCGGACGCTCCGCCCGTTGAATCCACCAACGTGCAGACTCCGTCCTTCTTCAGTTCCATGGTCATCTTCCGGCTCATCATCTCCGCGATCGCATCGTCCGGGTCTTCGCCCGCCGCCTCCGCAAAAGACCTGATCATGTCGAGCATCTCTTGCGGAAATTCCATCTCGCCGTCATATACGCCTACGTACCTGTCCTCGGTGCTGACTGCTACCTGTTCGCTCTCGTCACTCTCGCCGACAGGCTCTTCGCCACCGTCATCACCAACTGTTTCGTTCTCTATGTCGTCATCGACTACAGGTACGACCATCTCGTCAGGCTTGCCCAGGTCGACTTTGGTGTCAATTTTTTCCTCGACGCTGGCAGAACTTCCCTGTTCCTCTTTCTTGACGACAGCGTTGTCATCAGGCTGATTGCAGGCAACCAGAATCGCAGAAACGGCCAGAGCAATACAGATGTTTTTCATGTTCTTGGATTCCTTGCACGCAGAGTATACGGACTCCGACCCCTTCCCCTGCTCGACGAACCGGCTTTCCGGTCGCTACTGGCGCGTGTACGTAATCTTCATTCTGAATTGATTGTCTTCTGAGGTGAGGACTTTGCCATCGTCTGATACTGCGTACACCAAGGCATCAGTGTAGCCTGGCATCATGTCTTCCATCGCTGCAGAGCCTTCGGTTTCCTCCATCTTGATCGAAATCTCAGTACCCTCGTCGTTCACGCTCCACGTTAGTTTTTCCGTCTTCTGCACCCCTGCAAACTCCGACGTAATAATACAAATGCCGCCCTTCTTTAGCTCCATCGACGATGTCGCGTTCTGCATATTCGCGATTATCTCGTCAGCGTTTTCGCCGGCCATTGCTGCGCTCGCCCTCAAAATATCGAGCACTTCCTGCGATATTTCCGTGTCACCGTCGTACGTACCGATAAACTTGGCCTCAGGGCCGCCGCAGGCAACAAGTAACGCCGCACAGGCGACGATCACAATAAAGAGTTGTTTCATGTTCTTGATTTCCTTACGCAGAGAGTATACGATCTTGAGCGCTGTTCGTTGCTCGGCGATCCAGCGAGTCGACCCTGGCCCAATGGTTGGAGGTTCGAGCCTACATCGGAAAAGTGCGAACAGTTGATGGAACCGAGGAGATCGGAGCGAACTTGTAGGTGGTGTGGCAACGAAAGAGCGACTGCAAGTGACGATCTATAAGTTCACTGGCTGGCAGGGATTCTTCAAGATCCCTGAGAGCTGGTGCCGCGAGTGCGACCTGCTCGTGCGCGCTACCGAGCGTGTGGCAGAGACGGCTGGCACCGACATGACGCTCGAGGTCAAGCCGTGGTTCCTGTGGTTCTGGAAGCCTCTGTTCCGCTTCGGAGCGTGGAAGGCGCCGATTCTCGTCGTCGACGGCCGAATGGTTTCACAGGGGATCGTGCCGGAAGACGGTAAGATCGCTGACGCGCTCAGCAAAGCGCGGCCTTGCTGAAAATGGACTTCAAGAAGCACTGGATGCTGTTCGGGATTCGGCTGGCGAAGCTGTTCCCTTTTCTTCACCGCTCGAAGATGGCGATCGGCGACGCGATGATCCTTTCGTGCACTCTCACCATGCCGAAAACCCTCGACGGCGGCGACTGGCCAGAAGGGAAAATCCCGCTCTTGGTCATGTTCCGCGCGCCCAAAGACATGAACCCCAAAAGCGAGCTTTGGATCGCCCCGCCAAGAAAGGACGGAGGCAAGCCAGATAGGTCGCAGTACACGAAATCGCCTCTTGATCCGATGCCTCTTTTTAGTGGAGCCGCGTATATTTTCATCACCGACAACTTCGACCAACGGCTGTACTACATCGTCCGCTGCACAGACGGGGACAAGGTCGTCGAGGCGGATCCGATCATCAGCAAGATCGACGTCGGCCCGAGCGGCTTCTCGATGGAGTTCGCCCAAACTGACGGCGCAACGCCGGTCAACTTCAACTGGGCGCCCGCACCGAATCCGGACCACTGGATCCACTTTCTGGTCGTCAGCCAGGGGAACGAGCTTTACACGGGGATTTATACGCGCAGGACTGAGTGGGAGTACGGCGAGTTCGGCGACCTGCCGTACTACATCCACGATCCGATGACGACGAAGCCGCTGCAAGCTGGCCAAGAGTACGACCTGATGTACCACGCGGTCGACAACGACGGCTGGGTGTCGATGTCGTGCATGCGCTCGTTCCGCGTCCGGAGCACGGCGAGCGCGGAGCGCGGGCACTCGTCATCCTAGTTCAAACCTGGGTCGGTTCCGGATATCATGGCCGGTACGGTGACTATCTGCCCGACTTTGACGACCGACCGGCTCGTCCTCCGTGAGCTGCACGAAGAGGACAGAGCCGTCGTCCAAGCGTACTGGGCCGACGAGCGGTTCCTCGCTTTCTACCCCCCGGACCGCCTCTCGCCAGAATACTGCGACGAGACGATCGACTCCGCTCTCACTGCGCTAGCGGAGTTCCCGCGCATGGGGCATCATTGGGCGATCACTTTGAACGGCGAGACGGTCGGCCTCATCCGCCTCGAACTCTCCAAGCGAAACTCGACCGGCGACATCGGCTACGAGCTAGCTCCGGACCACTGGGGCAACGGCTACGCGACCGAGGCGTTACAAGAGGTCGTCCGATTCGGCTTCGAAGAGCTGGAGCTCCACCGCCTCTGCGCCTGGGCGTACGACCGGAACAAGGCCTCGCAGCGGGTGCTCCTAAAGGCAGGCTTCACACACGAGGGAGCCATGCGCAAAAAGTGCAGCTGGGGCGACGACTGGGTGGACGACCTCATCTATGGGTTGCTCGTCGACGAGTGGATCACTAGTTCCCCCTCCTCCATTCTTGCGCAGCGAAATGGAGGAGGGGGCTAGGGGGTGGAGGAACCGTCGGATTCGCTCAAACGAGTTCGGCGCTTGCGCAAGTCGCTCGCCAGGCGTCCGCTCCGCCTTTCGCACAGCCGCTGAATCCTCTCAATCCACCTTAGCCGTAGGATGCGTGTTTCTTCAAAGAGATCTAAGCTCGTAATCCGCAAAGTCTCGATACCCCTCGATCTCAGAAACGCATCGCGCGCGGCATCTAGTTCTTGGCGCTGTAGGTGTTGCTCGCCATCGACCTCAACGCACAGGGCAGCCTCTGCGCAATAGAAATCAAGTACGTATGGCCCGATCGGCACTTGACGGCGAAAGGAGAATCCGGTTCTTTTCTTTCGAATCCCCTCCCAAAGCACGTCTTCGCTTGCAGACATATTCTTACGCAAAGACCTTGCCTTCGATCGAGCCTCTCGACTTGTGTTCTTACTCTTTTTCCGCGTTGCTCTCCGACCTCCATCCCCCAACCCCTTCCTCCATTTCGCCCTGCGGCCAAGAATGGAGGAAGGGGAGCGCCTACCTTCGCCGACGACCTGGCAGCTTCCGCTTCTCTACCCCGATACGTCCGTCGCTGACGCCGAGCGTCCTGCGCAGCTCGGAGATCTCGTCGCGGACGGCGGCGGCTCGCTCGAACTCCATCTCCTTCGCCAGCTCCTTCATCCGCTTCTCGAGCTGACCGATCACTATCGGTATGTCCTCGACCCGTATCGGCTGGTCGGGGTCGAGCGCCCCCTGCACGTCCGCGTTGTACTGCGACCGAATCTCCGCTACCGCTTGGTATGACCGCACGGTATCGCGCACTTCCTTCTTCACCGTCTGCGGCTCGATCCCATGCTCGTCGTTGTACTTCTGCTGAATCTCGCGCCGACGGTTGGTCTCTTCGATCGCCCTCTGCATCGAGCCGGTCATCTCGTCCGCGTAAAGGATCACCTCGCTGCCGATGTTCCTCGCCGCGCGGCCCATCGTCTGGATCAGCGAGGTATCCGACCGCAGGAAACCCTCCTTGTCCGCGTCCAGGATCGCCACCAAAGTCACTTCCGGCAGGTCGAGCCCCTCGCGCAAAAGGTTGACGCCGACCACGACGTCGTACACACCCAGCCGCAGGTCGCGCAGGATTTCAGGCCGGTCCAAAGAATGGACTTCGCTGTGGATATAGTTAACTTTAACGCCTAAATCCTCTAGATATCCGGTCAGGTCTTCGGCCATCCTCTTCGTCAGTGTCGTGACCAGCGTACGCTCGTTACGATCGGCTCGCTTCTGAATCTCGCCGATCAGATCGTCGATCTGCCCCATCGTCGGACGAACCGAGATGTCCGGATCGACGACGTATGTCGGTCTGATGATCTGCTCGACCCGCTGCGCCTCGTTCTCCGCCTCGAACGGCCCCGGCGTCGCCGAAACGAACACCATCTGCGGAACGCGCTGCAAGAACTCTTCGAATTGCAGAGGCCGATTGTCCAAAGCCGAAGGCAGACGGAACCCGTAGTCCACGAGCACCGACTTCCGCTGCCGGTCGCCGTTGTACATCGCCCTGATCTGCGGCAGTGTCGCGTGCGACTCGTCGATGAAAACGATCGCGTCCTTCGGGAGGAAGTCGAGCAAAGTGTACGGCGGCTGGCCCGGCTTGCGACCGTCGAAGTACCGCGAGTAGTTCTCGATTCCGTTGCAGTAACCGATCTCGCGGATCATCTCAAGGTCGAAGTCCGTGCGCTGCTTCAGCCGCTGCGCTTCCAGCAACTTCCCTTCGCTCTCAAAATACGCGACCTGTATGTCGCGCTCCTTGTTGATCTGCTCGAGCACGGTGTCTAGCCGCTCCCACGGCGTCACGTAGTGCGTCGCTGGGAACACGCTGCACTTCGTGGGCTCGTCGATCACCTCCATCGTCAGCGGATCGATCAGTCTTATCCTTTCAACGGTATCGCCGAAAAACTCGACCCGCGTCACGATCTCCTCGTCCTTGGGCTGTATCTCCAGCAGGTCTCCCTTCACACGGAAAGTCCCGCGCGAAAGAACGGTGTCGTTGCGCACGAACTGCATGATGATCAGCTTCTTCAAAGCCTCATCGAATACGAACTCTTGTCCCTTTTCAAAGGTGATAGCCTGGTCCAAGTACTCGTCTGGAGAGCCAAGTCCATAAATGCAAGAAACACTAGCGATGACGATCACGTCGCGCCGCTGCAGAAGCGCCTGGGTCGCCGCGTGGCGCAACCGCTCGATCTCCTCGTTCACGCTGGCGTCCTTCTCGATGTAGAGGTCGCTTCCAGGCACATAAGCCTCGGGCTGATAGTAGTCGTAGTAGCTGATGAAATACTGCACCGAGTTCTCTGGGAAGAACGCGCGGAACTCCTGGCACAGCTGCGCGGCGAGGGTCTTGTTGTGCGCGAACACCAGCGCCGGCCGCTGCGTCTGCTGGATGACGCTCGCCATCGTGTACGTCTTGCCGGTGCCGGTTGCGCCCAGCAGGGTTTGGTATCTGTAACCGTTGTCCAGCCCCTCGCACAGCTGCGCGATCGCCTTCGCCTGGTCGCCCTTCGGCGAGAAGTCTTGCGAAAGCTGGAAAGCAGAGTCGTACTGGACGATGGACATCTTTATCTCTACGGTATCACAAGAACAACTTCATCTGACTCGCTTAAGGCCTCAAGGCTAGCCAGCGAATTCCTCAACAGCAAATGCAGGCCGGAGACGTTGCAGTTCCCTAGTCGAATCCAAACGACCTTTGCCCCTTGAAAGAGAGTCAGGGCAAGCTCTGCATGGTCAGAGTCCTTAGTGGCAACGACATGACCGTTGTCAATGGCGTACTGCTGAACGTCCCGATCCGTTGCGCCGCCCAGCCCGACTTGCGCAGCGTGGACACTCCCCGGATACAGGTCTTCGAGCAACCGGCATAGACTCGCTGGGAGGTTTTCGTCGAACAGAAATGTCATGGGGCGCCGTGCGAAATCTTGCGCTCACGGTCCGCGGCGAATGCGAAGCAGGCTCGTACGCTCTCCTCACTCAGTTGCGAAAACTCCCTGAGCAGTTCTTCCACCGACATTCCACCGGCAAGATAGTCGAAGACGTCAAACACGGTGATCCGCGTCCCCTTCACGCACGGCTTTCCAGCACGCACTTCCGGGTCGATCGTAATGTGATCCCTATACTCCATCTGCACCTCTATTGTACGACGCTAAGCCAGGCAAAATCACCGACAACCATCATAACGGAGCGTCTAATGTCGGGCTTCATACTGGACGACGAACATATACACATCAGTTTACTGCGTCGTCTCTCCATCCGGCGTGTACGACGCGATCTGCGGCTGGGACTAGACAATTCGTCTCTTGCCCTTAGACGCTCGACCCTCGCACTCGGCACTCCGCACCGCGACGGCGAACGGCGCGATAGCCCGTGAGCATCCGGCCCGGGCCGCCGATTACGCTTCGCTCTCTGGCATGGACAGAGCGACGCCCTCCATTACTCCTGTATAATCGAGATCAGGAGGCGGGAGATGCTTGCTGCGATACTGATTGGTGCGACGCTCGGGGGTGAGCCGACCGTCACGTTCACCCACCCTTGCGCCCATTCGTCGGTCATCCTCAGGGCGCTCGGCGAGGAGATCGGCATGACGCTGCGGCCGCGCGGCACGGTGGACAAGGACTACTTCCTCGTTCGGTTCGACGATCTTCCGGTAGAAGAAGCGCTCGATCGCATCGCAGAGACGTTGAACGCGACTTGGATCGGCGAGGGCAAAGTCCGTTACCTCGACAGGACCGACGAGGACCTTCGCGAAGAGCTCGAGACCGTATTTCAGATCATCGACAAGTTCCTGGAGGACAATCCACTCGGGCCGTACCCGACGGTCCAAGAGCTCGTCCCTCAACTCGCCGGCATCGACAACCTCGAGTACACCAGAGAAGCTGACCGAGAAAAGTACATCAGCCTGGGCGAGTTTTCCCCGCTCAGGCGGGCTCTCATCAGGGTGCTGAAGTCGTTCTCAAAGGACGACATCTTCAAGATGTCCGCGCAGGATGATCTCGAATACTTCGCTCGGCCTTTCGAATTGGAAAGGCCGTTTACGAAACCGATGGTCGCTGCGCTCCATGACATGCTCGATGAGTACGAAGTGCTGCAAGAAGCTGCCGAACGAGCTGGCGTCCCCCAAGGGAAGCAGTACCTCCCCGGCTTCCTCAAACTTGTTGAGCCGGGAAAACTGGAGAACGCTAACTTTGGCTTTGTCGTTGAGCTGGCTGACTACGGTTTCACAGTCCGCCTATTGGCCAGTCCTGTCGATTCCTGGATCGGAATCGAGTCGATTAAGGATAGCCTGCGGCAGTACCGCAAGCCCCCCTATCCAGAACTCGAAGGAACCAATGTGCCGTACGTCGGGAGACCGGAACACCTCGCGTTCTTCAAGTCACTATTGATGAGGGAGTACCCTCAACCCTCGAATACATTCAACGAGTTGCCGAAGTGGACGCAAACAGCGCTCCTAGACCTAGAACGGTACGAGCCGCTAGGGATGCACCAGTCAGACGTGCTGCTCCAGCTCGCCGAGCTAAAGGGCTGGGACATGGTCGCGCTCCTGGATGACGGAGAGCTCATACCTCTCTTCTCTGACGATCAAGCCAAGGACCTTCGTGAGGAGATCGACTTGATACTCTGGTTGCACGACATCAATCTCGATGAAGACTCCCTCTTCGTGTCGATCTCGCCGCAGTTGCCGAAGCGCACGCGCCAGGGCCGGTGGGACCGACGGACAATCTCGCAGGCGATTCGACGGAGCAAGAGCTTCAACTGGTTCGATCTCGAAGCCGAAGCAATGCTCGTTGGGACATACCCTGGCGGGCTCAGCGTATCAGGTATCGAGGATACTCTTACAAACCTGTTTGAGAACCGACTTGCTGGACTAGCGCCGAGGGATCTGCCGGGAGGTTTGTTGGCACTCTACGCCTCGCTACCTGAGACATTCCGTCAGGAAGCAAGGCTCGGCCCGGTCAAGGCACCCGCTGCCACCATGGACGAAAACGTTCGCAACCTTGTTCGATCTGCGCTAGGTTGGGGCTGGTTCCGCGAAGAGGGGTTTGTCAGCCGTTACGCCGATCGAGAATGGTCTGCATACGTTTTTTCCGGCGACATCCGTGTTCCCGAACAGTACTACTCTGGTCCAATTCCGCTGGACGTTCTGATCGAACTGAACCATGAGACAAGACACTCGTTTATTGCCGAGCCTCTTAAGCTAGACCGAGGCGGAATACTCGTCTCGGGACTGATCAGCGTAGACCAATTCGCCAGCGCGTTTCTATCGGCGCAAGAGAGCGGCTCAAAGCTCGACTATTTGCGCGTGATGGTAGTTCCAAGCGAAAAGCTGACGATAAAAATCTCCTTGCCTGGTCTGGAATACGGTACTTCCTACGTCACATCCGGCGCCGCGCTGACCGGCGGCTTCGTGACCCACAACCGGTTGCCACCTGCGTTGCGAACCGAATTGCGACAAGCTATCGCGCGACAGGGTGGCTAGAGTCCCGAGTCCCGAGTCCCGAGTCCCGAGTCCCGAGGACAAATCCAAACCAACCCGGACCAAGCCGAACCTCCGAACTCCCGAACTCCCGCCTAAGGTATCACTTACCCATCAAATTCGACCTGACCCCGGACCACCCGGTCACCGACGCCGAGTGCAAGAAGCAGACCGGCAAGACGCTCGAGCAGTGGTTCGCGTGGATCGACGAGAAGTGGCCCGAGTGGCCGAAGCGCCGCGTCGTCGTCTACACGATCTACGAGGAGGAGTGCAAGGACATCTGGTGGGCGACGACCATCGGAGTCGAGTACGAGCGCCACATCGACGTCAAGAAGAAGGACGGGCTGTACGAGGGGTACTCGATCTGCTCGACCAAGACGTTCAACACGCCGATGTCGAAGGTGTACGACGCCTGGACCAAGATGGACCAGATGAAGAAGTGGATGGACGACGCCGGCGGCAAGATGTCAGAAGGTGACACGGTTACTTCCGGTGGAAAGCGAAAGTACGAAGTCCTGCGGCTAAGAAAGGACAAAGACCTGCGGTTCGACTTCCACGATCCGGAGTTCTCCGCCGTCACGCGGATCGACGTGATGCTGGAGGACAAAGGCAAAGGAAAGTCCGGTATCAACGTCCACCACAAGCGGCTGCAGACCCGCGAAGAAGCCGACGGCTCGCGCAAGACCTGGGCCGAGGCGATGACGCGGCTCAAGAAGCTGATTGAAGGGTAGGGGGGTTCGGATTGGTTCGGATTGGTTCGGGTTGGTTCGGGTTTGTTCGGGTTAGTTCGGGTTTGCCCCCTGACCCTTGACCCTGCAAACTGGAACCTGCTTTCGGAATTTCAGATGCCGAAACTCGAGACTCTGGACTTCCCCATGGAGGGTCGTCCTCCTGGGCGACCTTGGCTTTCGAGGGCGACGGACTTGTAGCGGAGAGCGCGAGGCCTACTCTGCCCCCTCCTAACCTCCCCCGACCACGGCTACGGCCAGCCAGCGGCCTAGAATGTTTGAGGGCCGGGGGAGGGAATTAAAGTCGCCACGCGCCCAAGACCTGGGCTGCGGCTGAAGGAGCTGATTGAAGGGTAGGGGGGTTCGGGGGTTCGTGGGTTCGGGGTTGTTCGGGTTCGTTGAATTGCCCTCACCCTCGGCCAGACCGTCGGCGCAGCGGAGGGCAAGCGTCTTTGGGAGTGCGCGGACACGTCCGCGCTTTTCGTCGCGGCGGAGAAAGCGCTCTGCTCCAGCGGGACTCTTCGGCTACCACTACGGAAAGCTCCGACTCGTCGGAGCACTCCCAAAGAACTCCTGCGGACGGTGCATCGCGGCAAGGGGGCCGTACCGTAGGGTCTCGCTCGGGCGGAACCTCCATCCCCCAACCCCTCCCTCGATCTGCTCAGGACGGGCTTTCCTCCTCCACTCCGCTTCGCTCCGAGCAAGAGGAAGGGGGCTTCTATCCCTCCACACTGCGAGTGTGGAGGGATGAGAAGCTAGTCCCAGAACGTACCTTCATCTTCCACCGAATCGTCCTGAAACTCGATCATTTTCAGCAGCTGCTGGACGATGTCGGGGTGCTTGTCGGCCAAGTTCCACTGCTCGCCCGGGTCGATCTCGATGTTGAAGAGCAGCGGTTCCTTGCCCTTGAACTGAGCAGGCGTCGCGTTGCTTTTCATCTTCACCTTCAGCTTCCAAGGGCCGTAGCGCACTGCGAACAGCTTCTTACCGCCCGAGTCCATGTAGAAGATTGGCCGATCCGGAAACTCCTCCGAGCCGCGCAGCAGAGAGACGATCGACCGCCCGTCGATCACGCGATCGCTGGGCAAAGCCGCGCCGCTCAGCTCGGCAGCGGTCGGCAGCAAGTCCAGCACCGAGGCCGGAACCATATTCTTGCGGTTCGCTGGCACCACCCCCGGCCACCAAGCGACGCACGGCACGTGCATCCCGCCCTCCCAAGTCGTTCCCTTGCCGTCGCGAAACATCCCCGCAGAGCCACCGTCTTGCTTGAACGGCAGCCACGGCCCGTTGTCGCTCGTGAAAATCACGAGCGTTCTGTCGCTGATCCCCAGCCGCCGCACTTCGTTGACGATCTGGCCGACGCTCCAGTCGATCTCCTCGATCACGTCACCGTACTTCCCCCTGCGCGACGTCTCGACAAAATCCTCGCCAGGGTGCAGCGGAATGTGCGGCATCGAGAACGGCAGGTAGAGGAAGAACGGCCGGTCGCTGTTTCGCCGCACGAAGTCGACGGCGTGCTCCGTGTACCGCTTCCAGATGGTCTTCTGATCCGGTTTGAATTCAACGACGCGATAACCCTTGTAACGCTCATGGCCAGGAACGACCGGGCCTTCCAACAGTGGAATCGGCGGAACGTTCGACCCTATCATGTCGTTGCTGTAAGGCAGCCCGAAATACTCGTCGAAACCGTGCGACAGCGGCAGGCGATTCGTAGCGTAACCGTTGTTCTCGTTCGGCACGCCGAGGTGCCACTTGCCGAAGATCGCCGTGGCATACCCCTGCTCGCGCAAAAGCTCGGCGACAGTGATCTCGCGTTCGTGGATTCCCTTGCGGGATTTCGGGAACAGAACTGCAGCTTCGTCGATGCCGGACCGACGCGGTTCGCGACCGGTCAGCAGCGCGTAACGGCTCGGCGTACACACCGGCGCACCGCTGTAGAACTGCGTGAAAACCATCCCCTCAGCAGCAAGACGGTCCAAGTGCGGCGTGCGGATAGTCGGATGGCCGGTGAAGCCAAAGTCCGCATACCCCGCGTCGTCTGCGAACAGCACGATGATGTTCGGTCGCTCGATGAGGGCGGGCACGACCATCGCGCTTGCTACTAAACACGCCAACATAACTCGATATTACCGATATACTGAAGCTGTTATGTTGAGCAAAACATTGGCTCTAGCTGTCGCGCTCTTTGCATGTACCGCCTTCCTTTCGGACGACGGTCTGAAAAGAGAGCGCGGCGGCGAGAAAGACGCGGCAAAAGATGCAATGGAGGGCAAAGCGCCCCCCAAGCTTGATATGGAGAAGTGGATGAACGTGCCGAGATCAGACTCGCCCAGTTCGCCGTGGGGTTCGTGGTTGTGGCAAAAACGCGAGGAATCGACGGTGCCGACGTGGGAGTCCATGAAGGGCAAAGTCATCATTCTCGACTTCTGGGCTTACTGGTGAGGCCCCTGCAGAGCTTCAGTTCCGAAGCTTAACGAACTGCACAAAAAGTACGCGGACAAAGGGCTCGTCATTATCGGCGTCCACAGCGACCCCGATACTGACAAGGGCATCGAGTCTGTCATTAACGACGGCATGAAGTACCCAGTCGCGTTCGACGGCGGCAAGCTGATGAAGGCGCTCAACTGTGACTCCTTCCCGGACTACGTCGTTATCGACAAGAAGGGCACGGTGCGCGTAGTCGATCTCGCAAACACAGAGGTCGAAACCGCGATCAAGATGATGCTGGCTGAAAAAGCCTGAACCACGCTCGAATAAATGCGAAGGCCGGCGGCGATAGCCGTCGGCCAACTTTCTGCCGAGCCGTCGCGGGTCCGACCGCGCGGCCGACAACGTCCTACAATCAACCCGGATTTGCCGGGAAGCTATTGAAACTTGCCAAAGCAAGCTGAACAGCTCAGGACCGGCCGCTGCGCAGGAACTTCACCAAGAGCGCACAGCCGAGAATCAAGATTATCAGCCCGAGCGGACCAAACCTTGGTCCGGCTCTCATCAGCGGGGCAATGATCACGAACAGCGAGACCATAAGAATCATGATCAGGAAGCGACTGCGCGGTTTTCGACCGCGCCGGTAGCTCCACGGCGTGCAACAGTCGAACGCCGACCAAGAATCCTCGCTCGGATCAGCGTGAGCGCGGAGTTCGGCGTTCTCCTGCTCCAGCGCTTCAAGTCTCTCTCTTAGCTGCTCGGATGAATCAGCGGTGCGGATGTCGGACAGCATCCGCCCGACAACCGACGGTTCGACGTGCAGCGCCTCGGCGACATCCTTCACCGTAGCCTGGCCGTCGCCGCCGGACTGCCCTTCGCCATAACGTTCGATGATCGCCTGGACCTCGTCCTCGCTCAACGGCTCATCAGAACCGTACGCCCGGTGCTCAAATTCGTGTTCCACTGGAAAAGCAGCTCCCTCCACATCGGATGTTACGCTGATTACGCAAGTTGCGTGGCAAAGAAGGCCTGGGACCTTGTGACCCCAAGCGGAACTAACTCAGCCAGCAGTTATTCGGATCGTTATGGCCCGGCACCGCAAGACGAGTGATGATGTTGGGCACGTTGCCCCAGCCATAATAGCGGCACACGGGTGGTTCCCATTCCACGCGGTGCGGACAGCGTCCTAAGATCGGGCCGACGAACACGAGGAATCTATGATACTAACAACTATGATCGCGACGGCTATGATTGTCCACGTGCAAAGTGCTCAGACGGATGGTTCGGACGAGTTGCGCGACGCGGCCAGTTTTGCGAAGGACTTCAACGATGCCGTTGGCAAGCCGCGCGTGGTAGCGATAATCGCACCGACTTGAGGGGCTTGCATCCACGGCGCCAGTGTGGTGCGGGATGACTTGGCCAAGAAGTATGCCGATGAGAATATCGCGTTCTTCATTGTCTATCTTCCGATGCTTCGCACGGACAACAGAGACGCAGCCGTCGAGCGACTGAAAGATTGGGACGACGACCGCTTCATGTTTTACTGGGACGGCGATCGCGAGATCGCTCAAGCTTTCGGCAAGACGCTGGAGATGCCCGCCCGACATCCGGTGGCTTGGGACATATACTTCCTTTTCAACCGCGAGGCAAAGTGGAAGGACAATGCGCCAATGCCCGACTACTGGATGCACCAGCTCGGCCTTTACGGCCGGGACGAGAGACTGCTGAACGGCGAAAAGCTGCACAAGGAACTGGGCAAAATTCTAAATGACAGGAAGAGAATCCAATTGTTGACGGCGGAGGGCTGTCCCAATGCGCCGCTCATGCTCAAGAACTTGGAGGCAGCGCTCAAGAATCTTGGCCTGGAGAATCAGTACACTTTGGTAGATGTATCGCAGCTGCCGGTAGACGATCCTAGTATCGGATACGGGACGCCGACGGTGCTGGTCGCGGGCGTCGATCTCATGGGTATGGCGAAGCCGCCAGTCCCCGGATTTCCTGGCTGACGAGCCTATTTAGACGGAGTTCCGTCTAGCGAGACAATCGCCGCGAAGCTGAAGAATCTGCTCAAATCCAAGTGACGCGGCAGCGCAAGCATAGGGAAAGCCCACTGGCTGATCGGCCCGTGGGCTCTCTCGGTTCAAGGCAAATTTAAATGTCCCCACCAGACACCGGGCAAGGGGAGAGCAAATCCCGGGACGATGGAGACATTAATAATGTACACGATTGTTCCGGCTCTGTCAAGAAGCCAAGGCGATTCCTAGCAAAAAGATAGGCCGTCCGGCATGGCTAGCGGGTCAATGCCCGCCCGGGAACTCGGCTTTGAACTCTCGCACAGCCTTTGGCCCGGCTAGTTCAAGCCCCTTCATGAACGCGGTGGCGTCGCGAATTCGGTAGTCCAGTCGCTCGACTCGAAACGGTGCAACCCGCTCTCCGGACTCGCGCCGCTCGCTGAGATCAAGAAAGTACAGAATCGCGTTCCGAATAGAGTGCGCATCGGTCCAGTCCGACTTGTAGACGGGTATTCCAGCGCCATTGACGATCCAGGCCATGTTCGGCATAGAGCCGTATGCCCGGTGGCACGCCCCGTCCAGCGAATCGACGAGAATCTGTCGGGTCACCCCCTGCTTGTCGCGAAGATCCCGTGCATGCAGAAACTTCTGCTGCATGGATGTAAGGTGTGGATAATGTTCGCCGGGGTGCGCCTCGTTCGTGTACAGAAAGACGGAGCCCACGTTCTGATCCGAGAACTCTGCCGCCAGCTGATCCATGGATGACGCCGCCATCCCGCAGTACGGTCACGTGAAGCTCCCGAACTCGACGACCAGAAAGTCGTGCTTCATCCACGTCTCTTTGAAACTTGTCTCGGACTCATCAAGGCGCCAGAGCTTGTGGTCCGTCGCGGGCGTTCCGAGACGCGGACTCTCGGCGAACCGCATCCACGGCCCAAACTTTTCGCGCACGAACGAATCGTAATTGTATCGCTGGATCAGATCGGCATCGGGCATGTCAGTAGATACGTTGTACCCCGGAACTTTCGCACAGTTAACCTCGTGCCCGAGCATCTTCTGAATCGCTCGCTCACCTATTGCGCCACCAGACACCGTCGATCACGCAATGCGCCGATTCTTGCGTCATTGCGTGCCGATTCCTCTCGTCTCGCGCACTGCGTAGATCGCGTACGCAGGATTACAAAACGTCGCTGACTCGCGTCAATTACAGAGCGCACTCATCAAGTTTTTTGATGAAACATCCGAGAACAATGTGTTGCAACTGCAACATGCAATAGAAAAGCGTGCAACTGTTTTGCTTAGATTCAACGCTTTTTACACCTTCACCTCGTCCTTTTCTGTGCGGAAGCGTATTGCATGATGCAATGCTTCTCGGAGGTAGACCAAAACATGGCCATGAAGAGAGCGACTAAGAAAAAGGTCGCAAAAAGAAAACCGGCGGCAAGAAAATCCGCGCCCAAACGGGCGACGAAGAAACGAACCGTCGCAAAAAGAACAAAAGCAAGAAAGAAGACCACGGCCAGAAAGCCCGCAGCTAAAAAAGCTGTGCGCAGAAAGGCCACGACGAAGAAGAAGACTACTGCCAGGAAGGCAGCGCCGAAGCGAATGAAGCGCAAGACCACAGCTCGAAAGAGCGTGAGGCGCGCAGCCCCGAAGCGGAAGATGGCGGCGAAGAAACGCGCAGCCCCGAAGCGGAAGATGGCGGCGAAGAAACGCGCAGCCCCGAAGCGCAAGCGAACGGTCAAGAGAAAGACAACCGCGAGGAAGTCTCGAACGTCTAGTGCAAAGATGAAAATCGCTGCACGGTCAGTGCGCAGAAAGAGCAGAGCTGCCGGGAGGAAACGAAGATAACTCTGTAGGAAAGTCTCAACGCTGATAATTCGGCGCGCCCTCGGACTCTTGAGGGCGCGCCTTCTTCATGCGCTACGGCTCGATAACGAGCGGCTTGACGCTGCGCCAGTTTCCGCGCGTAAAATCAGGCACGTCGATCGAACCCCCGCGATTGGCCACAGACCATTCGCTCAACGGCGAGATCACAGACCACGACGCTGCGTCGTAAACGTCTTGATCGATCGGAAGGCCGTTGCGAAGACAGTAGACGATGCGCCAAAGCATCACGAAATCCATCCCGCCGTGCCCGCCTGCTTCGCGAGCTGCATCGCCTACCTCCGTCCAAATCGGGTGTTCGTACTTCTCGTAGAACTTGCCAAGTTCGTCATCGCTGTCCCACGCACCAGTTCCGTTGCTGATCCCGTCGATCGCACACCGGTTCGGATAGCTTGCCCAAGCGCCCTTCGTGCCCTGAATGAAGTTCAATCGCGTGTAAGGCCGCGGCAACTGTTCGTCCCACTGAATCATGATCGTCCGACCGTTGACCGTTCGGACAATCGACGTGTTGATGTCGCCGCAGACAAACGAGCCTTGGTTCCATTTGTGGTCGTCAGAAAAATTCTCCTTCGCATAGATTGAACGGACGCGAGAATTGCAGCCGACCGACGATAGATGGTCCATCCGGTCGCCGCGGTTAATACCCATGTACTGACAGATCGGCCCGAGCCCGTGAGTCGGATACAGGTTTCCGTTTCGCTTCATGTAGTGGATGGTTCGCCAACTCCCCGTCCCGCGAATCACGCTGTGCATCTGACTGCGCAAATCGTGAATGTAGGCGGCCTCCCCATGCAGCAACTCGCCGAACACACCCAAACGACACATGTTCAAACAGAGCAGCTCCTCCCTGCCGTAGCAAACGTTCTCCATCATCATGCAGTGGCGCTGCGTTCGCTCTGAAGTATCGACGAGCTTCCAACAGTCCTCGACCGTTGTCGCAGCAGGGACTTCTGTGAAGGCGTGCTTACCCGACTCCATCGCGTCGACGCACATCGGGACGTGCCACTCCCACGGCGTTGCGATGATGACGATGTCGATGTCGTCGCGATCGAGCATCTTTCGATACTCGTACTCGCCGCCGGCGTAGACGTCCGGCGCGGACCGGCCAGCATCGACGACGCGCTTGGCGCTCCGATCTGCGAGATCTTGGTAAACATCGCAGATCGCCTTCACCTCTACGCCCTCCATCAAGAGCATCTGTCCGACGTGACCGGAGCCGCGTGCGCCCACTCCGATGAACCCAACTCGGACCGTCTCCAGCGCCGGCGCCCGGAAGCCTGCCACCGACTTTCCTTGAGATCGAGGGGTCTTGAACGGGGTACTGCCGGGTTCGAGCGTCTTGGCGGATCCTCCGAGGGCAGTGAGTCCGGCCGCACCGGCAGCTTTCAAGAAATCACGTCGTTTCATAGCCATTGACCTTCACCCCGATTATAACCGGACGCGCAAGTTCGGCACAGACGACATCTTCCGCGATACAATTGGGCTTGTGCTCGAATACCTGCAGACCTGGCTCGACTGGCTGAATCGCCCGCTGCTAACCCTCGGTGATGCGCAGATCACCGGCCTGGGAATCCTCCTGCTGCTGGTCGCCCCGATCTTGGTCATCGTTCTGGCGGGGCTCCTTCGGCGGTTGATGATCCGTATGCTCAAAAAGCAGGATCGAATCGACTCCGGGGTACGAAACGCGATCGTCTCGCTCAGCTATTACAGCTTTCTTGTGCTTGGGATGGCGGTGACGCTCGACTCGGTGGGGTTCGATATGACGAGCCTCGCCGTGTTCGGCGGCGGCTTGGGAATTGGGCTCGGCATCGGATTGCAGGACGTCGCGCGCAATTTCATCAGCGGGCTCGTGCTTCTCGTAGCCAGGCCCGTCCGGCCGGGCGACCGCGTGGAAATCGAGGGGCTGGAAGGAAACGTCGAACACATCGGGACGTATTCGACCCGCATTCAGACGGTTCAAGATGCCACCGTGATCGTGCCAAACTCCGAGCTGACCAACACTCGCATCATCAACTGGACGCACAACGCCGCTCGCCGGATGCTGTTCGTACCAGTGGGCGTCCACTACGAATCCGATCTTGATCTCGTCCAGAAGCTCATGCTGGAGGCGGCCGGCCGATGCCCTGACATAGC
Source organism: Armatimonadota bacterium (assembly GCA_022563855.1). NCBI lineage: Bacteria > Bacillati > Armatimonadota > Armatimonadota bacterium. Next base: position 201,544 of record JADFMN010000002.1, on the reverse strand, counting down.
TGAAAGACCATTGCCCGAGGTGTTTTTGACGCAGTTCGGAGACAGCAGCATCGACTTTGAGATAGCTGTTTGGACCGAAACCCAGGTTTTCCGACCCAAACGCCTGCTCAGCCAGTACAACGTGCAGATCGTCAAGCTTTTCCAGGAAAACGGCGTCGTCATACCGTATCCGCAGCGAGACGTCCACATCATCCCAGACCCCAAAGCGAGTTTGGAGTAAAGTTATGGGGCTACGGTCAGTTCTGTAGCGACGGAGACAGTTATGGTCGAATTACCGCAAGCGTTACGCGACAACTACCTATTTCGTGGTCTTTCCAGCACGCACATCGATGAGATCTTGGCGATCACGACGATTCAGACTTTCGAGGGCGGAGATACGATCGTCCGCCAGTTCGATCGCAACACGGACCTCATGATCATGCTGAAAGGACTCGCGTATATCAAGACGTTCGGCGGCGACACGATCGCCGAGGTTGGGCCGGGAACCGTGCTGGGCGAGGTATCGCTCATCGACGAAGAGCCGCGGTCGGCTACCGTCGTGAGCAGCGGCGACAGCGAGATGGCCGTGATCGAGTCGCAATCGTTGAAGAACCTGATGAGGCACGATCTCGGAATGCGGTGCGTCATGATGGAGAATCTAGCGCGACTGATCTGCCAGCGTCTGCGGACCGCCAACGTGCAACTGGACGGCGTTCTGGCGCGGTCCTAGCCTTGCGGGTCGAACACGGCCCTTAGCACGACCGGGCCGAGCGCGGCCGCCGGGCTGTACAGCGTCCAGAATATTTCTCCGGACACTAAGTCGTATTCGCCGTTGGTCTCTACGAGACGGCCCGGGCCAGTGACGGATGATGCAATGCTGACGGTCGTGTTATCGCTCTCTTCCCCTTCCATCATCATCTCCGGATCAATGTCGCTGGGATCTCCCGTCGGGACGTTTTCGCCGAACGTCTCCATAACGTTCGACTCCTTCATGATCGCTCGCGCGACCGCTAGCCGCTCGACCGACGAAGCGCGGGATGCGAATCGCTCTTCAAGAATCCTGAGCAGCTCCTCCCCCGCCCGCTTCATTAGTTTCTTCTCTGCGCTTTTCATGCTCAAAATGAACGCTGGCATGAGCGGGTCCGATGGGCCGAACACGACGTGCCACATCGCCTTCGTCAGTTCCGTGCCGACGGCCAGAGTGTCCTCTTCAGTGCCGCCGATCGCCTGAAGATGCGTACCAAGCCCTTCGAGTTCGTCTGCTTTGAATTCAGGAGGATCTGGATACTCACCGATCCACTCATACGTCTCCGTGTACTCGATGTACCCGTTCGACAACGTTCGAACGCTGACAGAGCATCGCAGGAACGGTTCATCGCCGGACAAAAGCTCGAAGTCGTGGTCGATCGATTCGCCTGCCGCGAAGGAGCGCGTTGCCGTCAGCGTGACAGCGCCTTCGGCGTCTTCCACCGACACATCCCACATGTCCTCGTCGGTCAACCGCAGTCGCTCACCGGGGTCAGTCGGTTCCGCGTCCGGCATCATGTCCATGCTCGGCAGGGAGATCGTGATCGTTCGGTCGAACGAGCCGTCGGCGTGGACGACCGAGTCCGATCCGACTTCCCCACAGCCGCTGACGATGAGTCCTGCCAGTATCCAAATCGGCGCACGCTTCAACATGCGCTCATTTTAGCGAATCAGGGGGACTTACTTCTTTTCGTTGGCCTGCCAGACCACTTCGCCGTCCTTCAAGAACTGAAGACTCTGTTCACCGAACAACGCGACTCCGACCTTGCCAGATCGATCGAAAAGGTTGATCGCGCCCCCGTTCTTTGCCGACAACAGCTCCAGCGACTTTTTGCCCGCTGCGCCGAACAGCTGGATTCCGCTCGTCGACGATCCGGCTGATATCGAGACGCCAAGAGCCGAACCAGAGTTCATGAGCGACAGACTGCTGGACACGCCGTCTGCTCGCAGAAACGCTGACCGCTGTCCTTGGCCAGTCGCGCGAACGTAAGATTCGCCGGACGCCGCCGCGAGCATGACGTTGGCGGAACCGCTCCTTGAGCCGATCTCGAACGACGTTCCGCTGCCGGAAGCAGACAGCCTCGCATAGCTGTTCGGGCCAGCTGCAAAGACTATCGACGCGTTTCCGTTGCGGTCTAGAAGCGAAAAGGTCGCGTTGCCCGCCTGCTGCCCCATCGCTGCAATGACGCGCCCGGTTTCGTCCACGAATAACAGCCCTTGCCGCGGGACAATAATCAGGTCTTGTGACCGAATCTGCTGCGCGCTGGCCAGAATCGGTGGCCGGGACGCGAAGTACCCACCTGCAAACGCCGAAACCACGCACGCCGCCAACAACACCACAAACTGCCGAATGTTCATCTTCATGTTCCTCGCAAAGTTGGACGTCGCAGCCTAGCAAGATGTTTGCCCTTATGGTAAAAGCCCAGCATGATCTCGACGATCGTCCTCGGCGCGCTGGTTGCCGTTGCGGCGCCTCAGGGTGTTCCGGGCAGCCGGTTCGAGTACGCGTCGCCGTTCCCCTCGCTTCCCTGGACGAAAATCCAATCGCGCCTCGCGCGGTTCGGCGTTGCTCAGGAGTTCGCCGCGCGCGAAGGCGTTCAGGGCCGTGTGCTCTGGATAGACGGCACGGGAAACTTGGAGCGTTGCAACACCGGGGAGAAGGTGGCCTCGCTGATGGCGAAGATCGCCGCGGTCGGTTTCAACACCGTTGTGTACGACGTCAAACCGATCGTCGGTCGTACGCTGTACCCTAGCAAGCTTGCGCCGAAGATGACCGAGTGGAAGGGGCAGAGCATGCCGGCGGATTTCGACGCGCTCGGTGCGATGCTGCTAGAAGCGCATAAGAACGGCCTGAGCTTTTTCGTCAGCCTCAACGCGTTCAGCGAGGGGCACAGCTACGCGCAGCGCGATTCTGGCAAGCCTGGGACACAGTTCGGCGATCCAGGCTGGGGTTACGAGCATCCTGACCTGCAATCGGTGCGGTACTCGGCGCACCCTCTCGTCGCAGCGTTTACGGGAGACATGGTCCGCCTCAGCAAAGAGCGCAACGAGTGGAGCGACGGTGCGGATCTCGCTTTCGTTACCGGCACATCGATCTCGCCGACAGCGCAGCTCTACGCGCTCCTCGATTCGAGCGGGCGCGTCGTTTCTTTGAGCGAAGAGTATCCGAGCGCAGTCGGCACCGTGCTAGCTGCGAGAGGAGAAGGAATTGCGTTTTTGCGGCTATACGCGCAGCCGGGGATGTCGCTACGGCTCGATTCCGTTGCGCGATTTCTACGCTCTGGCCAAGAGCAGAACCAGATTCCGCTGATGATGAATCCCCATCTGGACGCTGTGCGAGAGAGGGCGCTGAGCTTCGTCGAAGAGGTGCTACAGAACTACGACGTCGACGGATTGCTGCTCGACGACCGTCTGCGTTTCGGGGGCATCGACTCGGATTTCAGCGACGAGGCTCGGCTCGCTTTTGAAAAGTACGTCGGGCGCGAAGTCGCCTGGCCGGATGACGCGTACAAGGTGACGTACAACTGGAACCTTTCGACCGGGATCGAGCCCGGGCCGCTGTTCGACGCGTGGCTGACGTTTCGCGCGCGAACGATGGCCGACTGGGTGGCGGATGCGCGAAAGACTGTGGACCGCGTTCGGCCGGGGACGAAGTTTGGCGTCTACGCAGGGGCATGGTACGGCGCTTATGCGAGTTACGGCAGCAACTACGGCTCCGACCGGCTTTCGGCGGGGTTCCCCTTCCTGACGAGGCACTACCGCGACACCGGGTTTGCGGGGTCGCTCGACGTCTTGATCACCGGTTGCTACTACCCCGTGCCGACGACCTTCGCCGCAATGCGGAGGGGCAAGCCCGTTGGAAGAACTGTCGAGGCCGGCGGCATCATCAGCAACCGCGTAGCGCGCAGCCAGTGCTGGACGTATGCGGGCATCATGCTCTCGGATTATCGCGGCAGCACGGCAGATCTGCAAGCGGCTTTGCAGGCAGCCGCAGCCACGACGCAGGGCGTCATGGTGTTCGATCTCTCCCACAACATGGACGACTACTGGGATGTGTTCGCGACCGCGTTCAAGCAGCCGAAGCGCGCGCCGCACGAGATCTCTGGTTTGCTCGACGCCGTCCGAAAGCGCCGCGCCTTACTGGACGCATCAGGAGTCCAAGACCCCCCGTTCCCGTTCTTCGTCGGCGCCCCGCTGGCTGGATTTTAGCAACACGGGGTTGGCACGAAGCTATAGCCCTGAGCGGTCAGCCGTTGTAGGCGCATGCTTTAGCTTGCAAGCTTGCATCTGATCAAAGCCTGCGAGCGCGACCTAAAGGACGTGGCCACATCGCGCGCACAACCCGATCGCGCACCGGCCCCCACCTAACCTCCCCCGGCCACGAACGCCAGCCGTGAATACCAGGCCGCAGGCCGGGGGAGGGATTCCAAGCCGTGTGCCACTAGCCAAGGACGGCTCTGATGTCGCGAGACGAAGGCCGTCTCCTCAACCGCGCTCCTTTCCTTCGATCAGCTCAGGTCAGGCTCGCTCAGGATGGGGTAGAGGTGACTGGCCGTGAAACTCTTACCACTTACCGTGTACCTCGCACGGAATCAGCGAACGGCGCGGAAGCCCGTGAGCCAACGGCGCATCGTCGCAAAGCAAGTGTCAGCAAAGCGCGAGTCAGTGCAACGCCAGACGCCCCCAGGACCGTCCTATAACACGAACCCACTAAAAACAGCCTACAATAGAAGCAGAGAGCATGAGCCAAAGCCCTCCAACCACGCTCGGCGGATACCAGATCATCCGCGAGATCGCACGCTCGAACGACATCGTCTACGAAGCGTACGATCCGCAGATCAAACGTCGGGTCGCGCTCAAGGAGCTCGTGGTGCCGCGCGGCGCCAGCGAGCAGCAGCGCGAAGACCGCATCAAACGGTTCGAGCGAGAGGCCCGCGCTGCCGGATCGCTGATCCACCCGCACATCGTGACGGTGTACGAGGTCGGAACCGAGGGCAACAAGCACTTCATCGCGATGGAGTTCCTCACCGGCAAGAACCTCCGGAAGGAGGTCGACAAGCTCGGAACCATCGAGCCGAAGCGAGCCGTCGAGATCATTCTGGACATACTGGACGCGCTGAGCTTCGCGCACGAGAACGGAATCATCCACCGCGACATCAAGCCCGACAACGTTCAACTGCTCGACGACGGACTGGTCAAGCTGACCGACTTCGGCATCGCGCGGTTGACGTTCGAGCCGAACATCACGCTCGACGGCCAGGTGTTCGGAACGCCGAGCTACATGTCGCCTGAACAGATCAACGGTGGCGAGATCGACGCGCGCACGGACGTTTTCTCGGTCGGGGTGGTTCTGTATGAAATGGTCGCCGGCAAGAAGCCGTTCATCGGCGACAGCGTTGTCAGCATCACGTACGCGATCATGAACAGCCAGGCGGATCAGCCGGCACAGGCGAACTACGCGCTCTGGCAAGTGATCGAACAGGCCATTCAGAAAACGCCGGACTTGCGTTTCAAAAGCGCGGGAGCAATGGCCGAAGCGCTCAAACAGGTCTTGCCGACGTTCGAGCCGGGCGCGGTCGTGCTCGATCCGATCCGTCCTGGCTTTGCCCCGCCGATCGGTCAGGTCATTGCCGGCCCGCCTCCGGTGCACAATCCGTTCGGGCCTGGCCAGCCACCGATCACGGCGCCGTACCAGCCGGGCGTCGGCCCGGTGCCGTACCAAACGGGCGTTGGCCCCCCACCTGCTGGGCCGTACAGTCAGGCGACGCAAGCGGTACCCGGCTACCAACCGTACAATCCGACGCCGCTGCCGATCTACTATCCGCCGCCCCCACGGCAACCGCTGATCAAGCCCGAAACGAAGAGGGCGATCGTCAAGACTCTGATCGCCGTGATCTTGGTCGGAATTGTGTTCTTCGGGATCGTGATGCTGCTGAGAACCGCCCAAAACGCAGAAGTAGGCACCATTTTCCCCGGTGCGGAAACACCGCGAGAGTCGACTCCCACCGGCCTCGACCGCAGCACGAACAGCCCGATCTCTCCGCCTTCGGGCGGCGAGGCGAGCATCGGCACTCAACCGTCCGCCGAAAGCAGTGTGCGTCCGCCGTCGGGCGATACAGATTCTTTGGACGGAATCTCTCAACTTCAGCCAGTTGTTCCGCCGCCCGATTCCGTCTCGCCGGAGTCCTGGCCCGATCTGGAGGCCGCTATGCGCCAAGGAGAGCAAGCGATACTGCAAGCAAAGCAGACAACGTCGCTACTGATTCGCCGATCGCTTTGGACCGAAGCGGACGAGGCGTTCTCGACGGCGATTCAGCAGGCAAACGGCGAGCAGGCGAACGGCCTCCGCGATCGCGCAGTCAACGCTTTCCTGAACGCCGCGATCGACTTGCGCAACGCCGGAAACACATCCGCTGCACGTGATGCGCTCAGGCATGCCAAAGGGTACACGAGCGAAAACTCGAACCTGCGCAGTCAGATCGACGCGATCATCGACGAACTTGGCGGCTAGCCGGGACCTCGCACCAGTCCGCCGTCAACCAGCAGATTGACGCCCGAAATGTAGGCAGCTCGCTCCGAGCACAAGAACGCCACGGCAGCGCCGATCTCCGACGGATCCGCCAGGCGCTTGACCGGAATCGCCTCCGCTTGCTGGCGCAGCATCTCCTCCTCGGTCGAACCGCTCTGCTCCGCCCGGATTTGCGCCAGATGTCGCTGCCGATCCGTCAGCGTGTGACCAGGGAGCACACAGTTCGCGGTGATTCCGTGCTGTCCAAGCTCTGCGGCCTGCAGTCGCGTCAGCGCCGACAGCCCAGCTCGCAAAGTCGAGGAGATCGGCAGGATCGCCAGCGGCTCCTTGGCAACGATGCTAGAGATGTGGACGATGCGCCCCCACCCGCCAGCCATCATCGCTGGAGTCACTAGGCGGGTCATGCGAACGACGCTCATCAAGGTCGAGTCGATGCCTTCCCTCCACTGATCGTCCGTCAGCGACGTCCACTCTCCCGCCGGCGGGCCACCACTGTTGGAAACTAGTATTTCTACCGGCCCGAGTTGCGCGACCGTCTCCTCGTGCCACCGTTCCAAGTCGTCGGCGCTCGATACGTCGCACACTGTCCCGATGCTGCCTGGAACCCCATTCAGAGCCGAATCGAGCCTGTCTCGCCCCCTAGCGCACAGCGAAACGCGGCAACCCTCGGCGGCCAGTTCCTTTGCGACCGCAAGCCCGATCCCCTTGCTCGAAGCCGCGACCATAGCAATTTTGCCAGCAATGCCGAATTCCATTGATGCGATTATTGCACCGGTGAAAGGCGGGCATGATATAATTGCTTTTTGCCGGTTTGCTTTTCGCTTTGATCTTTCTCGGAGAGTCTTGAAATGAACAGATTTATTATTGTGCCTTTGTGCCTGGCGTTTGCGATCTTCTGGTTTGAGTCGACGACGGCAACAGACTTCGATCCGACCGCCGGCGATCAAAGACGTTCGTCAGACAAGAGCGGGAATCAGGGTGAATCCATTTCCGGCTTCATGTTCGACTCCTTCAACGTTGCGCTGTTCGCGCAAATCAGCTTGGCCGCGTTTGCTGCAAATTCTGGCAATGACTGCTGGGGGTATGTTTCCCCTTCCGGACGCGAATATGCGCTGATGGGACTGAACAACAAGGTGGCGTTCGTCGAGGTGACGAACCCCGTTGCGCCCAACTGGTTCGCCAGCATCGGTCACGGAAGCAGCTCCTGGTGCGACATCAAAGTGTATCGAGATCACTGTTACATCGTGACAGAAGGGACGGCATCAGGCATTCAAGTCGTCGACCTTTCGCAGATCGACAGCGGCGTAGTGAGGCTCGTGAGGACGATCGTCCCAGGTGAGCACACGCACAACATAGCGCTCGATACCGACAGCGGTTTTCTGTACACCTGTATATCGAGCCACGGTTCCGGGACAACCGAGTGCTTCGACCTCACGAACCCATCCAACCCGGTGCAAGTCGGCGCCGCATCGCTGACCGGCTCGGATCGCATGCACGACTCGCAGATCGTAACGTTTTTCTCCGGACCGTACGCCGGTCGCCAGATTCTATACGGCGCAAGCGAAGGCAGAGGCGTGATTATCTGGGACGTAACGAACAAGAACGCACCGTTCAGGGTGTCAAGGACTACGTACTCGAACGTCGCGTACACGCATCAGTGCTGGCTCAGCGCAGATCGCAATCTGCTTTACGTCGACGACGAATTAGACAATATACCGCGAACCCTCGTCTTCGACGTCAGCGATATCAACAGCCCGGTCTTGGTCAACACGTTTACGAGCGGCCAGCCCTCGATCGACCATAACCTGTACCTGAAGGGCGGGTTCATTTTTGAGTCGAATTACACGAGCGGCCTACGGATATTCGACGCGAACGACGATCCAGTGAATCCCGTCGAGACCGGCTGGTTCGATACGTATCCTGAAAACAACAATCCCTCGTTCAGCGGCAGCTGGAGCAACTTTCCGTTCTTCCCGAGCGGCACGATTATCGTCAGCGATATGAATCGCGGGCTGTTCGTGCTCGACGCGAGCGCGGCAACCCTTCGCAACGCGCCTGTGTCGAGTTTTAACGTTGTTCGCGGTGTCTTGAAATCAGGGAATCTAGCCTCGCTAGACGAGATTGACGGCGACTTTCTCATGATTGCGGCGGGGCCCACCGTTAATCCGTCCGAGTCGCCGATTAACGTTGAGTTTACGGGGGCTGCGCCCTGGGACCACGCATCCAAACTGGCGTTTTCTGTGACGGGGCTTGGCGACACCGTCGGGCTGGCTTATAAGCTCTTTGCATTCGATTGGGACGCAGCGAGCTACGTCCTAGTCGGGACTGGAACGGTGACAACCTCGTTGGTCACGATCGAAACAGTGCTGCCAGACGCGGATCGGTTCATCCAGTCTGGAACGAAGTTCATGAAGGCCAAGATGGAGGTGATGCAGGTTGGCCCCGCGTCACACTTCCCGTGGCAGTTCAGCTTCGATCAGGTCGTCTGGAAGATCAACCCGTAAAATCGCCTCGTCTTCGTCTGCGTGCTATCGCGCAATGTAGCCGCATCCTTTAGGTTGCGTCTGGCTCGCGCAATGTAGCCGCATCCTTTAGGTTGCGTGCTCGCGCCAAAGCCTGCGGCTAAATCCCCGGAACGAGGGCGTGGGCCTGCCTGTTTTGGAGCCAAAACTCTTGACATACTTTTTGCCACCTTTCGTAGTCGGCTCTGGTACCCGACCACGGCTTGCGCTGGTATTCTCCAGGTTCGGAGAGATGGCAGAGTGGTCGAATGCGGCGGTCTTGAAAACCGTTGAGGCGCAAGTCTCCGGGGGTTCGAATCCCTCTCTCTCCGCCATATCGAATCCCCCCCTTCCTTCAGCTCAACCATTTGTGCAACCTGTGCCCTGAGCAGGCAGCACGGTGCTCTCTCACTAAAGAGGCTGGTAACTCACGCCTGAACGGTAATCTCAGCGACGGTTTTCGCCGGGATGCACATGAACCGGCGACTTCAACGTTCGAGAGCTGTGACAGATCCGTTCAGGCGTGAGCCTGATCGGATGGTTCTTGGGCATTGCCAGAGGGAACGAACGGCTGATGACGAGCGGGACAGCGACGGCTACGATCGACGATGCGAGGGTCATCTCTCGCATAGCCGAACGTGACGAGGCCGCAGTCGAGCTGTTCTACCGCTCCCACGCCGAGGCTGTCTTTAGGTTCGTTTACCCTCGACTCGACAGACAGTATGAAGACGCCCAGGAAGTGACCCAGGAAGTGTTCCTCTCCGCGATCAAGCTCGCGCCCTCGTACGATGGGTCCTGCTCTGCGCAGACCTGGCTCTACGGCATCGCAAAGCTCCGCGTCACGGACCGCATTCGTTCACGATCGCGGAAGAAGCGGATCCCAGAATCCAAAACCAGCTCACTCAACGAAGAGGCCGCACAGACGATTCAAGAGTACAGGGACGGGCTGCTGTCGCCAGAGGACGTGCTAGACCGAATCGACACCGAACTCCTCGTCGACCACATGCTTTGCAAGCTCAACGACAAGGAGCGCGAAGCACTTCTTCTCAAGTACGGAGACGAACTGAGCATCAGAGAGATCGCGCACATCCTCGATCGGTCGGAGATGGCCGTCGAGAGCATTCTGACGAGGGCCAAGAGAAAGGCCCGAGACGCACACGTACTTCTACAAATGAACCGGGAGGGCAGACATGGCTAACGAACGAATTCAGCATTTAAGAGAGTTGTTGCTGCAGCTCCTCCGTGGACCGGTGGACAGCATGGCCGGGATGTTCCGGGGTGACACAGCCGCCATGTTCGACGATGCTCTTCCCGAGATCGTGCGCCTGCGGTATTACGGCGAGGTGCCTGAGCTTGTCGAAGAGCACAAGCTCGCGACGATCGCAATCCTTCAGAAGGCAGTCGCGCTCGAAGGCGCTGGGCCAGGTGGAACGGTTTGGGGCAGCCCAGGATTCGGATGGGACAATGCGATCGGCTTCTTGAGGCGGAACAAGGCCGCAGCGTTTGGAGCGGCGCTCGCCGTAGTCGTCGCGATCGTGCTACTCGTCTTCGGACAGTCGTGGTTCGCCGGACAGCCCGACAAGATCATCGTCGATACAGAGAAGCCAGCTCCTGAAGTGGTAGTGCCGGGCGAGACTGGTCCCGAAGTACCGTCCGAGCTCGTTCCGGATGAAGAAGATCGGACCGCGCCCGACGAGCCGGGCCTGCTCGCGGTCAAGCCGCTGAAGGTGGGTGAGATCGTCGCCGTCGTGGGTCGGCCGATCCTCGCTGGGCCTGGCGCTCCCGGCGACGAGACAGCTTTGCCGAACATGGCCGTTTACGAGGGCATGACGCTCGAGACCGGCGACGCCGACATGCTCGAGATTCTGTTCGAGGACGGCTCCTCGCTGGCGATCGCTTACAACACGCGGATCACTGTCACCGACCTGCCCGACGGGTCTGGAGTTCCGGCGGCACGAAGGTTCCGGCAGGACACTGGAACGGTGTGGGCGAAAGTCGCCCAGCTAGAGGCTGGCGAGACGTTCGAGATCGAGACGCCGGTCGCTACCGCCGTGGCGTTCGGCACTGAGTTCGGACTTGAGCTTCGCAAGGTTGCAAATCCGGACGCTGGAGAGGGCAATGAGTTCGTGCCGAACGAGGGGCTGGAGGCGGTTCTCACCGTCCGCTCCGGCCGGGTCGCGTTCTTCAACGATTTCGGGCGGGTGGAAGCGACCGAGATGACGGAGTCCGTGGCGACTGCGAAATCCGCACCGTCGGAGCCGAAGAGGCTACCGACGTTAAAGCGATATACGATTGACATTGGCAGCAACCGAAGGCAAGTGGTTTATCGCACCGAGCAACTGGGACAGCACAAAGCCTCACGCCGCTACGTGTTCCCGTGCGGGCGCGTGGGGATGACTGTGGCGACCTTGCCCGGAGGGGAAGTTCGCATCGTTGCGGTCTACCACGATTCGGCGGCACGAGAGGCGGGCTTGAGGGTGGGAGACGATATCGTCGCGATGGACGGAGCGCCGATACACTCTGCTGAGACGGTGCGTCTCGCGATCTACCGAGGGCCGGGAAGGCGGATCGGCTTGACGGTCGATCGCAAAGGCGAAACGTTCGAAGCCTCAATGGTGGCCGTGCTGGGGGATCCGCCTCAGCCGAGCGTGCCGAGCGGCCTTGCCGATCGCCTGAAGGAGGCCACTTGGCCGGCAATGTCCGGCGAGACCGACTCGTCCTTGCGGATGCTCCGGGCGCTCGCGGCCGATCTGCCGCACGCGTCGGTCTACAACAACCTCGGCGTCGTCTATGAGACGCAGGACGAGATGGGGATGGCGATACGGAGGTACCAGGCTGCGGTGCGACTCGATCCGAAGGTCTCGCTCTATCGCTATAACTTGGGCCTGGCGCTTAAGAAGATCGGCAACTTTGAAAGGTCCGTCGAAGAGCTGGAGAAGGCCGTCGAGCTCGATCGCGGGTTCCACGATGCAGCACTCCAGCTCTCGCACGCCTACGCTCTGGTCGATCGCTTCGCAGATGCGCTCGCCGTGCTGGAAGCGGCCCAAGCGCGCCGTCCGACTTGTAATCATGTATGGCTCAGGATGAGCCAGGTTCTCAGCAGGTCCGGCAGGCACGAGGAAGCTCGCGACGCGGTGACGATCGCGATCGAGCTGGATCCTGACAGTGCGCAGGCCTATAACGAGCTAGGCCTTACATTGCTCAGTGAAGGTCGGCTCGACGAAGTGGAGGCTGCGTTCCGCAAGGCGACCGAGCTCGATCCGACTGATTCGGTCTCACACAAAAACCTCGGAAAGGCCTTGAAGGATTCAGGCCGACTTGAAGAGGCGGAGACCGTGTATCGCAAAGCGATCGAGCTCGACCCGAGCAACCCGGGCCCGCACAACGGTCTCGGAATCGCTTTAATGGATTTAGGCCGACTTGAAGAAGCCGAGACCGAGTATCGAAAGGCGATCGAGCTGGATCCGCAGAACGCGAGCGCGCATTCCAACCTCGGAATCCGCTTCAAGCGTGCGGGCCGTTTCGAAGAGGCGGAGGCGATGATGAGGAAGGCGATCGAGCTGGATCCGGAGAACGCGAAAGCGCAGCAGAACCTTGGAGTCGTCTTGTATCTTACGGGCCGTATGGAGGAAGCGGAGGCCATGTACCGTAAGGCGATCGCGCTCCATCCAAAATACGTGACAGCACATGTGAACCTTGCGCTGCTGCTCGGATCGATGGGCCGGTTTCAGGAGTCCATGGCCGAGTACGTAATGGCCCTCGAGGCCGATCCGAAGAACCCGTACTTATATGCCGCCTTCGGCTGGAGCCTGATCGAAAACCACAGGTGGGAAGAGGCCGTGAAGACGCTTCGCAGATCCATCGAGATAGATCCGAACGGGCCATCTTCGGCCAACGTGCGGCAAAACCTGGGCTACGTCTTAATCCTCTCAGGCAACCTCGATCAAGCGGAAAGCGTGCTCACGGAAGCTCGCAGACTCAAGCCCGAAGACCTCGAAGCGTCGGTGAATTGGGCGTTGTTGCTCGCCTACAAGGGGATCGATCTTGACGACGCCCTCGAGCGGGCCAAGAAGGGTGCACAGCAGCCGGACGCTCATGCGTTTTATTGGGAGGTCCTCGGCTTCGTACACTTCAAGCGGGGTGAATTCGACGAGGCCATTGAGCCGCTTGAAAAAGCCGCCGAGGGGTGGGGCAAGTCGTATCTGGCGGCGGACGCGCTCGTCGTGCTCGGAATGGTCTACGAAGAGAAGGGCGACGCCTCTTCGGCAAAGGACGCCTATCACCGCGCACTCTCTATCGAGCAAGGCAACAAAGAGGCCGCCGAGGCCTTGAAACGGCTCGGCGGCTAAGCGTCAGTAGCCTGTCTCTCGCGGAGCTGACTCTCGCCGATGGCTGTCTATCGCTACGCTGTCTCTCGCTGTGTTGCATGAATCAGGCACAAGAGTCAGGAACGAGCGACAGGCTCCAGCCAAGAGTCAGCCCCGCGAGCGACAGCCGGCCAGCGGGAGATTTTCGCCGGGTTCTTTGCTCATCGGCGACTTCCATATCCAGGAGCGCGTCCAACACGCGCTCTCGAGGAACATCGGCCCCGCATGTCCGTGAGAGTGCGTGCGAGCCGGGCGCGTAAGACCCCTAACTCTCACGGACGGAGGATATGAACGAGATGAGATCAAAGATGATGAGCTGCAAAAGAGGGCTCGCGAAGACCGGCGGCACGACTTGGATACTAGTCACGCTGGCGTGTCTCCTTTTCACGGCGGCCGCGTTTGGTCAAGGCAAAGGCAAAGGCGGTGGCGGCGGGGGAAAAGAGAGTCCGCCCGCGGACCCAGCGATCGCGGTCAAGCAGACAGGCACCGTCAGTAAGCTGATGGTCATGAACGACGACGGCTCGAACAAGACCGCGGTGTTCACGGAAGTCAAGTTCAGGGTGTTCCCGGGCCTTCCATCCTGGTCGCCAGGGGCAGACAGCATCGCATTTACCCGCTCGATTGGCAGCCAGCACTTTGAGCTGTGGCGGATTGACGTCACCGTCGTTGACGGCGTGCCGCAGGGCAGCAACCTCACCAAGCTGTTCGACGACGCGGTGACTCACGCTTGGTCGCCGCTAGGCAACGAGATCGCGTTTGCCGAGGGGTTCACTGCGAATCCTCCCTCCTCGCTCTTCGCCATTCCTGCTGGTGGCGGCACCCCTGGTGAGCTGTATTCAGCACCCGAGGGACACGTGGTGTTCTGGCCGGCCTGGAGCCCGGACGGCACGCGGCTCGCGTTTGTGGAGCTTGACGCAGAGCGCGCGAAGTCGATAAGGATTCTGGACTTAGCCTGGGGAACGGTCGTCACGACCGGCTTTGCGCTGGGCGCGGAGTACGATATCGATTTTCTCGATTGGGCACGCACCCAGGACAAGCTTGCGTTCAATGTGACACGGAGGGACGGGAGTGAGCCGAGGGTCGTGTTTACGCTGGATATCACCACTGGGGAGCTCGTGCGGGTCGCCGAAGGTCGCGCTCCCACCTGGTCGCCCGACGATACCCGGCTGGCCTATAACGATAAGCACGGCAACCTGGTGTCGGTGGACCTGGCGACCGGAGACATAACCAAAATCTCAAAGAGCGCGGGTCGGCCTGACTGGCGGCGGTTCTAGGGCCCGCTAGAGGCGGAGCGGAGACGCAACCGGTCACGACTGGCAACGATGAGGGCTGTTCGATGGCGGCTCTGCGCAACAGATTGGAGAGGACAATGAGACGAAATAGGAACACACTGGCAATGGGATCGGTTTTGGCGGTCGCGACACTATTCGCGGCAGGGGCGCACGCCCAGACGACGCTGTACACGTTCAACGGCGACTCGGCCGGTGACTTCTTCGGCCGTTCCGTGAGCGGAGCGGGCGACGTGAACGGCGACGGCATCCCGGACTTCATCGTGGGGGCGTTTGCTGACGACACGGTCAACGGCACCGACTCCGGGAGCGCGAGGGTGTTTTCCGGCTTCGACGGGTCGGTCCTGTACACGTTCATCGGCGACTCTGCATTCGACGCCTTCGGCTGGTCGGTGAGCGGCGCAGGCGACGTGAACGGCGACGGCTTCGCGGACCTCATCGTGGGGGCGCAACTTGACGACAACAATGGTGACAGGTCCGGGAGCGCACGGGTGTTCTCCGGCTTCGACGGCTCGATCCTGTACACGTTCAACGGCGACGGGGCGGTCGACAGTCTTGGCGAGTCCGTGAGCGGAGCGGGCGACGTCAACGGCGACGGCTTCGCGGACCTCATCGTAGGAGCGCACGGTGACGACAACAACGGCACCAACTCCGGGAGCGCGCGGGTGTTCTCCGGCTTCGACGGCTCGATCCTCTATACGTTCAACGGCGACTCGGCCGGCGACTTCTTCGGCGAGGTCGTGAGCGGCGCTGGCGACGTGGACGGCGACGGTGTCCCGGACTTCATCGTAGGGACGCCGCGTGACGACAACAACGGCACTCACTCCGGGAGCGCACGGGTGTTCTCCGGCTTCGACGGCTCGGTCCTGTACACGTTCAACGGCGATTCGGCAGGCGACCGGTTCGGCGTCTCGGTGAGCGGAGCGGGCGACGTCAACAACGACGGCTTCGCCGACCTCATCGTCGGGGCGCATGCTGACGATAACAACGGCACCAACTCTGGGAGCGCACGCGTGTTCTCCGGCTTCAACGGGTCGGTCCTGTACATGTTCGACGGCGACTCGGCAGGCGACCAGTTCGGCACCTGGGTGAGCGGCGCGGGCGACGTGGACGGCGACGGCATCCCGGACCTCATCGTAGGAGCGCATACTGACGACAACAACGGCACCGACTCCGGGAGCGCGCGGGTGTTCTCCGGGGCCGACGGCTCGATCCTGTACACGCTCGACGGCGACTCGGCAGGCGACTTCTTCGGCGTTTCGGTCAGCATCGCGGGCGACGTGGACGGCGACGGCTTCGCCGACCTCATCGTAGGCGCGCCAAGAGACGACAACAACGGCACTGACTCCGGCAGCGCGCGCGTCATCGTTAGCGATACGACACCGCTGATACTGATCGAGAACCTCATGGAGGACGTGGTCGTTCTGAACCTGAGCAGAGGCATCGAGAACAGCCTGGACGCCAAGCTCGACAGGGTGCTGACCGCGCTGGAGGAGGCGCGCAGGAACAGCGAGCAGGTCGCTGTAAACGTCCTGGAGGCGTTCATCAACGCCGTCCAGGCCCAGAGCGGCAACCACATCCCGGTAGCGGACGCGGACGATCTCATCGCAAAGGCCCAAGCGATCATCGACTTGCTGACAGCTCCATAAGACGGCGGCTGACTATCACGCCGAATGCACAATGCCTCGAGGGGCGGCCCCCGGCCGCCCCTCGAGGCACGACACTTTGCACGACACGAACTACCCCCTAACTCAGGGTTACTCACCCGTAACTGGCAGGTTTCTACCAAAGGGCACGTTCAAACAGGTGGAGAACTCCCTCTCTCTCCGCCAATTTTCTCCATGAGTCCGGTGGGGCCTTCTAGTCCCAGGCCTTCCGATGTCGGCGCATGATGTGGGCAAGCACCGTGAGCGGTCACCTTGGAATCGTCTTCGCAGGTTCCCGACCGAATCGTTGCTCAAGAACCTGCAGCAGGTCCGGCTCCTCCTCTCCTCGGAACGACCAGACGGCCTTGTCGCCCAGCAGGGACCTCAGGTGTGAGAGCGGCGCGGAGTATGCGGCCCTCGGCTGGATCGAGTAGGTCGGCACTTCTTCCTCGAAGCACTCCGCATAATCACGGACGCTGAGCAGTCCAGCGACGAACTCGATGCGTGGCTCCATCAGTCCGGCGAAGAGCGCAATCTGCGCCCCGCACGGCCCCCGGCCGACGACCGCCACGCGCGGGGAGAACTGGAGCGCCGCCTCTGCCGCCCTCGCTGCATCCCAGCCCATCGCAAACGGATCCGCGGTTCCGAGGTAAGCCATCAGCCTCGGGTCGAGCCCCTGGAGCTCGCCGAAACCGCGCACGTCGATGAGGAGGCACGCGTATCCGGCGGCGACCAGGCGCTCCACCGAAAACTCCTGTTGTGCGACGACCTTCCCTTTTTCCGCAACCAGCACGACAGCGGCTTTTGGTTCTCCTTCCGGCAAGTACAGCACACCTGGAATTGTCAGCCCCGGCTCCGACTCGAAGGTCATGTAAAGTTTGGAACCGTTTCGCTCGATGATCTTGGTGTTGAGCGGCGTGCGCTCTGGCAGCCCCCCGTTCAGCTCTGCGACCTGTGCGAACGAGATCGGTCTTGCACCAGCGAGCTTCGCCTTTGCGATGTCTTGCATCGTCGCTAGGCCGCTTGGAGGATCCGGTAGGCACAGCAGTTCCCGCGAGTCTTTCGGTTCGGTCTCGAACTCCGGCTCCTTCACCGGCGATCCGTCGCCGACGCCTCGGAGATGCTCGTCAAAAAAGCCGAGCGCCAGCTCACGCATTGCGCGGTTGTAGTCGTGGGGGCCGTCGAACAGCTTCCACCGCGCGTCCGCTTCTGCTCCGAAGAGCGACCAAGATTCTTTCAGTTTTTCGCCAGTGCGCCGCGTTCCTTCCGGTGGGAACTCGCGGTCTTCTTGCGCTCCTATGATAAGCACTGGCGCGGGCGCGCGTATGGCGAGAACGTCCGAACGGTCGCCGACCTGCAGCGTCGCCGGGACGTGGTTACAGAGGCAGCCGTTGACCGGGTTCACCTCCATGCTCGTCGCGTACACCACCGGCACCGCGCATCCGAAACGGTCGTCCGCAGCGAACGCGTAGACGGTGGCCAGCCCGCCACCCGACGCACCGGTGATCCCAACGCGCGACATGTCTGCATCAGGACGCGTCTCGAGATAATCAAGCGCCCGCATGAGGTCCCAAACGTAGATGGCGGTCGCGTTGGACGAGCCGAGGATCAGGCGCAGATCGTGGTGGGTGCCGGCCCATCGCCGTTCGATCGGCGCGTCCCCCTCGAAACTGGAGCCCGGCGAGTCGACGACCATCGCCAAGTACCCGTGCAGTGCCTGAGCAATCGCCCTTTTTTGCACCACAGGCTCCGCCTTTTTGTGACGCCAATGGCCGTGCGGGTTGACGATCACCGGGAATTTCTTCTCGTCGCTTCCTTCCGGCACGTAAAGGTGCGCCGTGACCGGAAAGTTTGGCCGGCTTTCAAAGACGATCTTCTCGATGCGGTATCCGTCCCGCTTGATGACGCCTGTGACGCGCGCGTTGAGCGGAGTGCGCGGAGGCAGCGGATCGAGCCCGAGTCCTCGCATGAGTTCTTCTCTTCGCCGCTCTCTCTCCTTCTCAAATTCTTCTAGGCTTCCCGGCGTCGGCTGCGAGGCTGCCGCTTTTACCTTCTTCGCAAGAAACGAGCGCATGATCTCCGGCCCCCGCCCACCCAGCACAGAATTATCGCTGCGCTGCTGTGGGCCGTCGTCGTGCAACGACGGCACCGCCGAACCGACAACGAGCAGTGCAAGTTGACCAATCATTGTTCCCTACTATCCTGGCTCACTTCTTCTTTTTCTGCAGGAGCGGGAAGGAGGGAAAGCTGTCCCAGAAATCGCCGTGCGTCAGGTTTGTCTGCCCTCTGCCGTCCACGTTCATGACGTATATGTCGAATCCGCGGCGGCTGGAGCCAAACACTATCTTCAACCCGTCCGGGCTGAACACGGGAGCAGAATCTTCCGACTCGTCGTTAGTCAGGTTCGTCTGCCCTGTGCCGTCCGCGTTCATGATGAAGATCTCTCGGTCGCCTAGCCGCCGGGACGTAAACGCGATCTTCGACCCGTCAGGGCTGAACGCAGGCTCGCCATCGCTGGTCGAGTCGTTCGTCAGGTTCGTTTGCCCTGTGCCGTCCGCGTTCATGACGTAGACCTCACTGTTGCCGTCGCGGTCGGTGCTGAACGCGATCTTCATCCCGTCTGGGCTGAACGCCGGGGAGCCATCGTTAGCCGTGTTGTTCGTCAGACGCGTCACTCCCGTTCCGTCCACGTTCATGACGTAGATCTCAGTGTTGCCGTCTCGGTCGGACCTGAACGCGATCTTAGATCCGTCCGGGCTGAACGCAGGGGAGGCATCGCTGGCCGGATTGTTCGAAAGGTTCGTCTGCCCAGAGCCGTCGGCGTTCATGACGTAGATCTCATTGTTGACGTCGCGGCTGGATGTGAACGCGATCTTCGATCCGTCCGGGCTGAACGCAGGAGCGAAATCGGAAACTACGTTGTTCGTAAGGTTTGTCTGCTCAGAGCCGTCGGCGTTCATGACGTAGATCTCGTAGTCGCCGTCGCGATTGGAGACAAACGCGATCTTGGTTCCCTCATCGTCACTGGCACTGCCATCTCGACGACTGTCGCCCTGCAACAAAGGGGCCGCCACTACGGCTGCAAGCAATGCACATAGCTTTTGCATTATTCTGTCCTCTCCTGCACGACAGTTTGCACGATTCGAGCTATCCCCTGTCTCGACGTTACTAACCTGTAACTGCCTTGTTTCTACGGAGCCACGGGTTCAAACAGGTTGCGCGATCGCACTCTCCCGTGCACTGAGAACCAGCCCGCCCGCTCACGTCCGGGGCAGTCTGGGTGATAACGACGGGTAAAACTCGGTTCGAAGTCCAGTTGCGACACTTTAACAGCACGGCGGGGCCCCATGACCAATTCTATGAATCTCAAAGTCCGTATGCGAAACGCTCTCAGTCTCATCGTGCTCTTCGCCCTCGCGACCTCTTGCGCCCGCGAAGAGTCAACACCCATGGCAGAACAAGCCGACCTAGTGCTCACCAACGCGACGGTGTGGACGGTGGACGACGCTCAGCCACACGCCGAGGCGGTCGCGATCGCCGGCGGTCGCATCATCGCCGTGGGTAACACCGCCGATGTCATGCTCCACAAAGGTCCGGACACGCAGGTGATAGACCTCGATGGCGCGTTCGTGCTGCCAGGCTTCAACGACAACCACATCCACTTCGGATCTGCCGCGTCGTTCCACGAATTCAACATCATGCGAGCGAGCACACAAGAGGAGTTCGTCGCACGCATGCAGGCCGCGGTGGATGGGCTTCAAGATGGCGAGTGGATCACAGGAGGCTTCTGGGGCGCGTACGACCAGTGGGCGTTCGGCAGTTCCGGGGGCGAGCAAAAGAAACCGTTCACGCCGGACATGAAGCTCGTCGAGGAGATCACCAAGGACCACCCTGTCTTCATCCGGAAGTTCGACAGCAGTGAGTTCGCGGTAAACGAACGCGCGCTTGCTGCGATCGAGATCGGCCCCGCCGACCTCAAGAACAACGGCATAGCGTTTGTCCGCAATGACGCGGGCGAGTTCACAGGAATCATTCGTGGGGACCGCAGCACGATCATGGGACTGTTCGGTTCCGTCATCCCAAAGGTCTCGCACGAGCGGAGATTGCAGCAAAGCCGACAAGCTCTCCGTCTCATCGCAGAGGCCGGTGTCACGAACGTCAGCGACATGTCCGACTGGGCGCAGCTCGATATCTTCCGCGAACTGCACGAGGCCGGCGAGCTGACGACCCGCATCCACTTCCGCCCACAGATGGAGGACTGGCCGAAGCTCGAAGAGATGGGCGCAGCAATCGGCTCTGGCGACGCGTGGATACGACTGGGCGCCGTCAAGAGCCACATCGACGGAATCATGGGCACCAGCAGCGCCCGTTTCTTCGAACCGTACGACAGCGACCCGACGACGCGCGGTGGCTGGCGCAAGCTCGTGGTGGACGAGAACGGCGAGTTTGCTGAAGGCCAGTTCCTCGCCTATATGCTCAAGGCCGACGCCGCTGGCCTGCAGCTCTCGGTCCACGCCATCGGGGACGAGGCAAACCACCTTTTGCTCAACTACCTGGAAGAACTCATCGAGCAGAACGGGCCAAAGGAAAGACGGTTCCGGCTTGTTCACGCCCAGGTCATAGCGGAAGCAGACTTTGAGCGGCTCGGCCCGCTCGACATCGTCGCGGAGGTCCAGCCGTACCACCTCTCCGACGACATGCGCTGGATGGAGGAGCGTATCGGCACGGAGCGCTGCCGCGGCGCATACGCCTTCAAGTCGATCGTCGAGAGCGGCGCGACACTCAGCTTCGGCACCGACTGGCCCGGCACATCGGCAGCGGAGTACCCCATCAGCCCGATGCTCGGCCTCTACGCCGCAGTAACGCGCCAGACCGTCACCGGCGATCCGCCGGACGGCTGGTTCCCCGAGCAGCGCATCACCATCGAGCAGGCGATCCGGGCTTATACCCTCAATTCCGCATACGCGAACTTTGAAGCGGACACAAAGGGCTCGATCGAGGTCGGCAAATTCGCCGACATCACAGTGCTCGACCGGAACCTCCTGGAGATCGAGCCGCGCGAGTATCTCGAGACAAGCGTGCTATATACGATCGTCAATGGCAAGATCGTCTATGAGCCAGACTGACCGAAGGAAACATGGTCACAGCACTCGTCAGCCTGCTTGCGACAATCGCAGTTCCGCAATCCGCCGAACACGACGCGGCACTGTTCCGCACGGCAATGGGCAACGGTGTCCTGGCAAACGAGGGGTTTCGGCGGTGCCGCAACTACGTCGATGGCTGGCTGAAACTGGCTGATTCGTACACCGGCCTCATCCCTAGAAACCGGAGCGACAGGTACTGGAACCCGCAGGACTCGGCCGCAGACAACTACCCGTTCATGGTGCTCACCGCGTCACTGCTCGACCATGAGATGTTCGAAGGTCGCATGAAGGAGATGCTCGATACAGAGATCAAACTGACTTCCCGCGTCGACCGTCTCCCCGACGCATACTCGTTCACGTACAGAGGCTTCTTGACCAACGCACCAAACCTCGACAGGATCATGTTCGGCTCTTCCGAGTACGTCAAGGACGGACTCCTCCCACTGACCGAGTGGCTAGGCCAAAGCCCTTGGTACGACCGGATGATCGGGATCATCGACGACATGTGGAAGCACGCCCCGGTCGAAACACCGTTCGGGAAAATCGTTTCCACGAACGTCGAGGTCAATGGCGAGATGCTCCAGACCCTCTCGCGGGTCTACTGGATGACCGGGGAGCAGAAGTACCTAGATTGGGCGGTCCGTCTTGGCGACTACTACCTCCTCGGCGACCACCACCCGACGAAGGACTTCACGAACCTCCGGCTGCGCGACCATGGATGCGAGATCGTCTCCGGGCTGTGCGAACTTTATGCGGCAGTCAGCTTTGCCCGGCCTGAGAAGAAGCGGGCTTACCAGAAGCCGGTCCACGACATGCTAGACCGCATCCTCGAGGTCGGGAGGAACGATCTTGGCCTGTTCTACAACGCGATCAACCCTCAGACGGGCGAGGTCACGGGGCGGGGCGTCGCCGACACCTGGGGGTACACGTTCAACGGCTTTTACACCGTCTATCTGATCGACAAGACCGAGGCGTATCGTGAAGCCACGCGCAAAGCGCTCTCCTGCTTGAACGCGAACTACCGAGGGTTCGCCTGGGAGGGGTCCAGCTCCGACGGATACGCCGACTCCATCGAGAGCGCCTTGAACCTCTACAACCGCGAGCAAATTCCATCGGTGCCAGAGTGGCTGGACAGCGAAACGAAGGTCATGTGGGCCAAGCAACAAGAGGACGGCGTGATCGCGGGCTGGCACGGCGACGGCAACTTCGCCCGCACGACGATCATGTACTGCCTGTGGAAGACCAAGGGCGTCACGATCCGCCCGTGGCGCGAGGACGTCGTGTTCGGGGCAGTGCAGAGGGACGGTGAGCTTTGGCTGACCATGGAAGCAGGAACCGACTGGAGCGGAACGGTCGTCTTTGACGCGCCACGCCATAAGACGAACATGGGGCTGCCGATCGACTGGCCCAGGATCAACCAGTTCCCAGAATGGTTTACAGTGGAGAGCGACAAGGAGTACGTTTTGAGAGACGCTGATCTCGGCACCAAGAACGTGTACTCCGGCCGGCAACTGCACGAAGGTATCCACATAGAGCTGGCGGCCAGCGAACAACGGCGGATCCACATTCGACAGCTACCCACGGACTAAGAGCCGCGCTTTGCAAGAGAACTGCCAGGCACTGGTTAGCCCATTTTTATCTGTAGTTACCACGGTCCGAATCGACCCTACACCGTCGGCAGCGGCGCGGTGATGTCCTCTTCTTCGGCAGGCGCGCCGGGCACGTAGTTCTCCCACTCCTTGCGTCCGAAGCGCAGGAAGAGCGCAGGCGTTACGACTTGGCTCAGGACCGTAGACGTGAACAGGCCGCCGAGAATCACGACCGCCATCGGCTGCTGGATCTCCTTGCCCGTCTGGCCAACTGCCAGCGCAAGCGGAAGCAGTCCGAGCGACGCGGTCAACGCCGTCATCAGAACAGGGGACAGCCGCTCCAAGGTGCCGCGGACGATCATCTTCACACCGAACGTCTCGCCCTCATGCTCCATCAGGTGGATGTAGTGCGAGACCATCAGAATGCCGTTGCGGGACGCGATTCCGAAGACCGTGATGAACCCGACCATCGATGCGATCGACAGCGTCCCCCCCATCAAGAAGATCGCGACCACGCCTCCGACGAGCGCGAGCGGCAGGTTGACCATCACCTGAAGAGCTGATCGCGTGGACTTGAACGCGACGTAAAGCACAAGGAAGACGCCGATGATCGAGAAGACCCCGAGTGCGAGCAACCGCTTCGAAGCCGACTGCTGGCTCTCGAACTGTCCACCGTATTGGATGAAGTACCCCTCGTCAAGTACGACGTTCTGCGCGACCTTCGACTGGACCTCTTTGATCACGCTGTTGAGGTCTCGACCCTCGGTGTTCGCCTGGATCACGATCCGCCGCCGGACGTTTTCCCGGTAGACCGTATTGGCCCCTGTGCTCTCCTTGATTGTTGCGACCTGGCCGATCGGAATCTTCGCTCCGCCTGGGGTGTCGATCAGCGTTGATTTTATCGCGTTGAGATCGGTGCGGCTCTCCTCGTCATACCAAACGACAAGGTCGTATGTGCGCTGGCCAAGCAGAATCTGAGACACGACACGTCCGTTGAAGGCGGTCTCCAGCGATTCAGCGATCTCACCGACGGTGAGCCCATAGCGGGCGGCTTCCTTCCTGTCGATGTCGATTCTGATCTGCGGCACTTCGACCTGGGGCTCGATGGACAGGTCCGTGATCCCCTCTACGGTCGCCATCTGGTCTCGGATCTCCGCGGCCTTTTGGCGCAGGACGTCCAGGTCGTCGCCGAACACTTTGACTGCGATCTGTGAGCGAACGCCCGAAAGCAGGTGGTCGATCCTGTGCGAGATCGGTTGGCCGACGTTGATCGCCACTCCCGGAAAATCGGCCAAGTGCATCCTGATATCCGCCGCCAGCGCGTCCTTGTTACCGCCCTCGACCCTCGGCTCGACCTCGATCTCGCTGTTGTTGACGCCCTCGGCGTGATCGTCGAGCTCGGCCCGGCCCGTGCGCCGTCCGGTCGACTTAATCTCCGGGATGCTCAGCAAGACCTCTTCGATCCTCTTGCCAATACGGTTGCTCTCCTCAAGGGACGTCCCAGGCGCCATCCTCGCGTTGATCGTGAAGGTTCCCTCATTGAAGGGCGGCAAGAACTCTTTGCCCATCACGCTGAATAGACCGGCTGCGATCGCGACCAATAGGAAGGCGGCCCCGATGACGAATGCCGATCTCTGCAACGCCCACTGGACAACTACCTTGTTGATCTTTTTCAAGAAGACTACGAGGAATGACTCCTTCGCCTCGAGCACCTTCGACTTAGCGAGCATATAGGCGCACATCGCCGGTGTGACGGTCAGGCTCACAATCATCGACGCGGCGAGCGCGACCACGTACGCCAGAGCCAGAGGCAAGAAGATCTTCCCCTCGACCCCTTCCAGCGCGAACAGCGGTATGAACACCACGAAGATGATCACTGTCGCGTAGACGATCGAGTTCCTGACCTCCCTCGAGGCATGGTAAACCACGCTCAGCGGCGAGTGTGGTTTGGCGCTTTGGCGGTTTTCGCGCAGACGACGAAATACGTTTTCAACGCCGACGACGCTGTCGTCGACCAGTTCACCGATCGCAACGGCAAGCCCGCCGAGCGTCATCGTATTGATCGTGAGCCCGAACGCGTCCATGACGATGGCCGCCGATACGAACGACAGGGGGATCGCGACGAGCGAGATCACCGTGGTCCTGAAATTGAGCAGGAAAACGAAGAGGATGATCGTTACGAGGATCGCTCCGTCTCGCATCGCCTCCGTCACGTTGTCGATGGCCGCGTTGATGAACCGCTCTTGCCGGAACACGTGGCTGTCGATCTTTACGTCCTCTGGAAGGGATTCTTGCAACTCAGCGAGCGCTTCGTCCACCGCCTTCGTCAGCTCGACGGTGTTCGCCCCTGGCTGTTTTTGGATGCTGAGGATGACGGCTGGCTTCGCGTTCACGCTGGCGTCGCCTCGGAGGATTCCGTGCCCTAGCTGCACGTCCGCGACCTGACCGACGAGCACAGGCACCCCGTCGTGGGCCGCCACGACGGAGTTTCGGATGTCCTCCAGATTCGTCACGCGCCCGACGATGCGGATCAGCGACTCTGTGTCGGACTGCAGAAAGAACCCGCCGGCAGAGTTCTGGTTAGACTGCTCGACGGCCTCCGTCAGCTCTTTGAGGGTGACGCCGTACTGCTTCAGGCGCGACGGATTGGTCAGGACTTGGTACTGCTGGGTGCCGCCGCCGATCACCGTCACCTGAGCTATCCCCGGAACAGACAGAAGGCGCAGCCTGACGACATAGTCGGCTAGCGAGCGGACCTCATACGGTTCCCGCACGCCCCCTTCGCTCGTCATGCCGATCAGCATGATCTCGCCCATGATCGAAGAGATCGGGCCCATGACCGGCGTGATCCCCTCTGGCAGCTTCTCCGCCGCGAGAGATAGCTTTTCGTTGACGATCTGTCGGTCTTGATAGATGTCGGTTCCCCAGTCGAACTCGACAAATACGAGCGACAGCCCGATGCCGGATGCGGACCGCACTCTTTGCACGCCGGTGGCGCCGTTGACCAGCGTCTCTAGCGGAAACGTGACCAGCGCCTCGACCTCTTCGGGAGCCAGACCCGGAGCCTCGGTGAATATCGTCACCGTCGGCCGGTTGAGGTCCGGCAGTACGTCAACCGGCATGTCCGGTATGAGCTTCGCCCCGTAGACAAGAAGCAGGGCGGCGGCGCACAGCACCAGCAATCGGTTCTTGATTGAGAAGGCGATGATGCGGTTGAACATAGGCGGTCTAACTTTGCGACTGGCTTACGAAGCAACGGGTTCGGGCCGAGGAACGAGGAGAACCCGTAGCACGGGCGTCTCGCCCGTGAGTGGCACGGACATCCTGGCCGTGCGTGCCCCCGGGCCTGCACCGGGAATCCCTCCGCAGACCTTGCTCCCTGGCGCGTTCCTTCGGGCAAGATGCCCGAACCACACATGGGCTGGAAGCCCATGCCACGTGCGTCATAGGCCACAGCCCCGCGCCACGAACCACGCTCGTCCTACAAAGTAACGCTCGAACTTTCATCACGGTTTTCCGATGGACTTGAGCTGGTATGCGCCGCTCGTTACGACTAGCTCCCCCGGCTCGATGCCCGACTTGATCTCGGTGCGTCCCATCGCGCTATCTCCAACGGCGACCTCGCGGCGCTCATACACGTCGCCGTTCTTGACGTAGACCACGAACATGCCAGCGTCCTTTTGGACCGCCTCATCCGGGACGGTGATGGCCTGCGCCACGCCACTGACGAACAGCGCACGAACGAACATTCCAGGCCGCAAGAGTCCATCGGGGTTCGGGACGGCGACGCGGACGCGAATAGCGCGGGTCTCTGGATTCACGATTGCGGCTATGTAGCTGACTCTGCCTTCGAAGATTCGGTCGGGCACTGCGTCCGTTGTGATCTGCGCCTGCATATCGACCCGAACCCGTGGCAGATCGATCTCAAAGACGTCACCCTCGACCCAAACGACGGAAGGGTTCAGGATCTCGAAGAGCGCGTTTTCGGTTCCGACGGTCTCGCCGACATTGGCCTCCCGCTCCGTGACCACTCCATCGATCGGGGCTCTCAACCGCAACAGGTTTCCATCACCGGGGGCGACGCCGAAGGCACCAAGGCCAGAGCGCGCAATCGTCGCGGCAACGCGGGCGCTGTCGACGTTCGCCTGTGCTTGATCGAGGTCGAGCCGCGCCATGTCCAGCGCGGTTTCGACGGCGATCAGCTCCTTACGGTCCAGAACGTTCGTCCTGGCGAGCTCCTGCTGGCGCTTCAATGAAACATCGGCCAAATCCGCCCGCGATTGGGCTTGCGCTAGTCGAGCCTTGTCCAGTTCGACTTCAAGCTGTGCCGCTTCAAGCTCCGCTTTGGAACGGATCCCTTCGTCGAACAACTCCTGCAACCGAGCCAGCGCCTTAGTGTGCGAAGCGAGGTCCGCTCTTGCAGAAGCTAGTTCGGAATCGGCCTCTGCCTTTTGTGCGAGCGCCGTTTGCACGGGCGCTTCGGAGAACACTCCTGCTGCGGCAAGCTCCTGCTGTTGCGACAACTGGCGCTCCGCTACCGCAACCATGGCTACTGCCTGTCGGTGCGCTGACTCGACGGCTGTCAAGTTCGCTGTTGCAGCTGCGTAAGCCCCCTGGGCGTCCGCGATCTCCGACGACTCGACCAGTGCGAGAACTTGGCCGGCCACCACTCGGTCACCGACGTTGGCAAGCACAGACCGAAGCTTGCCGGCCGCTCGACTGGTGATCGTGACGACGTTTGCCGGGTTAGGATGTATCGAGCCGGTCACGGCAAGCCCCGACTTCAGATCGCTGCGCTCGACCTTTTCGGTCTTGATTCCCAGCACCATGGCCTGCTCTTCGGTCAGCGTGAGGCGATTTGGATCGAACGGCGTCGGAAAGAGCACCTTGATCTCGATCCTCACGCGGTAGTCGCCGACCATCTTTTCGATGCTGGTCGTTCCCAAGTCCCCGAACCCGACTTTCAGGTCGGCGTAGACGGTTCCGGGGGCGCTCTCGGCCGCGTCATGGCCCGCGTGGGCACTAGTGGAACTCGGCAAGAGGGACAGCGCGATCAACACGGCCCCCGCTCCAGCGGCGATACCGCGCTTACCGCGTGCGCTGAGCTTGCCGAATGCAAACGCAGCGGCCAGAGCGGCCAACAGGACCAGTCCTGCCGCCCAAAGTCGCCAGCCCGACAAAAACGCAGTGCTCTCCGGCACGCCCGCGACTATGACGGGGGTCACGAAATCAAACCCCGGCGAGTCCTCGGGAGTGATGTACCAGTGAAACTCGTACGGCCCGTTCGCATCGAGCCACACCTCAACGGAGTACCTTCCCGAAACTTCTGCTTCCTCTAACGGCCCGCCACTAAAGAGCTCGCCGTCCCTGTTGATGTCGAGACGAACCTCAGCCCCTACGAGCGGTACTTCGCCTCCTGCCAAGGCGTCGAACTTGCTCGTGTCAACAATCTTGATGTCGATCTGTACGTCAGGAACGACGATCTCCGCTCCCGCAGACTGGGCAAAGGCATACGAAGGCGTCAGCGCGAGCAGCGCGAGCCCGCCGAGCAGAACGCCCTTTGCCTGTACCTTACGAATGCATTTGCCCATGTTGCTCACCGCCTCCTACTTCAGCGCTCCCTCCGGATAGATCTCCGCGATCGCGTCAAGGACGGTCTGAAGCCGCTTGTTGAGCGCCTCAGTCTCGTCCTGCTTTTCGTCGTCTCCGGCTTCGTCAAGTTCAGCTGCGAGGCTGACGACCGATCCGACGCCTTTGGCTAGGTCGGCTTTTGCGTCGCCAGAGAGATCGTGCGACTTGTCCGGCAGCATTTTGACGAGGTCTCGGATCGCGAACGCAGCCTTGTGGACGTCTAAGAGCTCCTTGGAGGCAATTATGCCGTCCAGCTCTGTTTTCAAAGTCATGACCTCGGCCCAGACGGCTACCACGTCATCGAAGGATGCGGAGGAGAGGTCGGACTCTCCGTCCTCGCCATGGCCGTCATCATCCTCATCATCGTGGTGTTCGTCGTCATCCTCGTCATCGAGATGATCCTCGTCGTCATCGTCATGGTTGTCCGCGGCGGTTGTGCCGGATGTTCCGACGTCGCTCGCGTCCACGGTACTTGAGCCATCGCCGGACTCGTCGGAGTCAGACGGGCCGCAGCCGGCGACGAATGCGACGACCGCGAAAACGGCAGCAAAGGCGAGTATTGCCGACAAAAGCGGCAGTTTTTTCAGTTTTTTAATCATGATAGGCTCCTGGATTTCTCCGCGAACGGTACTGGTCTAGCTGCCCTCCGTGGCAGCCTCAGAACTAAGGTTCTCTTCATTGATGACCTCCGTTCACGGACGTGTCTTGGTTGAAACTTGTTGTTGCCGGAGCGAGCCCCCGGCCGACCGCTCGGTCGAGGTCGGCGCGTGCCTTGGCGTTGTCTGCGAGCGCGACCAAGTACTCGAGCTGCGTCGATCTGTACGTGCGCTGTGCTTCCAAGAATTCGAGCAAGGTCGATCCACCGCGGGCGTAGCCGAACTCCGCTTTGGCAAGAAGATCTTGCGCACTCGGCAGAATCGCGTCCACATAGCGGGAAACGAGAGTCTCGGTCATTCGAACGCGGGTGAAAGCGTCGGCCACGTCCAGTGACACGCGGAATCGTGTGTCGATCAAGACGTACTCCATTTCCTTCACATGGGACTCTGCCTCGCGGACTCTGCCTCGGATGCGCCCTGTGTCAAAGATCGGAAATACAAGCGACAAGCTGAGCCCGGTCGATCGTGGATTGTAGAAGTCTCGACTCCTCACGTCGGTGTTCTGGAGCAGGCTCAGCTCAAGATCCGGCCGGTAGTCCGATCTCTCCAATCCGACGTTTGCCTTGGCAGCGCTTACGGCTGACTGGGCTGCTGCGATTTCCGGACGCGACCGCTGGGCTTCTGCTATCAGTTCGTCGAGTTCGGCGACGAGGCGAGCGAAAGTCGTCGGTTCAGCAGCTGTCGTTGGAAGCTCCACTGCCCTTCCGATGGTTACGTTGAAGACTTGACTGGCCCTGTCGCGCACGCTCCGCGCCCGCAATGTCTCTAGCTCTGCCCGCGAGAATTCGATGTTAGCTTTGACTAGCTCTTGGGCCGGAATTTCGCCGACTTCGACCTGCTTTTCAACGCTGTCGCGGAGCCGTCCAATCACATCGGCGACGTCGATTGCGACTAGTACCCCGCTTTGGGTCTGGACAAGGTCGGCGTAAGCCGACTTGATGTCTCTCACGAGATCCCGCTCGGCCGCATCGTACTGTCTCTGGTCGATCTTCAGCTCGTGCTGAGCGACGGCGGTCCGTGCTGAACGGCGGCCACTGATTTCAAACACTTGCGTGACGACCGCGACTGCTTCTTCGCCACCGATCGATATACCAGGATCGAATTCAAGCGGCAGGAGCGAGCGAGCGCTTAGTAGACGACCACGCCCTGCGGCGACGCGTGCTCGGGCTGCGGCAAGCACAGGACTGTGAGCAACTCCGAACGCAATGGCGTCCTCCAGCGTGAAGGCGAGCTGATAATTCGAGTCTTGTGACTCAACGCCGTGGCTCGCTTCGTCGGAAACAACCCCGGCGGCGAGCGGAGGCTTGACGGCCTGCGCCTGACTGATCGCGACCGCCAAAGAGGCGATGATGTTCAACATTTATGATTATCTGTGCTTAAAAGTAAGGGACTTGCGTCAACGACGAACCCCGCTCGCCAGTTATGGCGGGCAGGCGGTTACGCAACGTGCACAGGAGGGGCGCGACCAAAAAACGAACACGGCGGTCGCCGATACGGTGGTCCAGAGTCCTGACTGAAGATTCCAGGCTCCGTTGTCGGGGTAAGCCGGACCTCGATAGCCGGGCCCGCTAGAAGGATAACCGGAAGATCGGTAGAAGTCGGTAAGCGGAAAGCGACTGCCCCGGCGACTACTAGTTCGGTGCCGGACCAGAACAGCTGTTGACAGCAGTTGGCGGAATCTTCGTCCTGGTCGCCGTGATGTCCATCGTGACTCTCGGAGCTGTTCGACCCATCGTGGCTACCGTGGTGGTGGCTCTCGGGATCGTGCCCTGCCTTGGAGTGAGAATGAACAACGCTGGAATCCAAGGCACAGAACATGGCGAACGCGCTTGGGGCCGCTAGCGCAAGGAGCGCGAGCGCGGCCACCAGAGCTTTTGCCGGTCTGTGCCAACTGAACACGATACTAGGCTACCACAACACGTTTTGCGAGCGTGTCGTTGCGGCAAGATCGCCGACGGCTGTCCTTCGCTTCGAATGAACGGGATAGATGACGCGTTGCTGCCAGTTCATCGTCGTGCGTGGTCAAGCCGGCAAATTGCATCGCGAGCGAGTACCGGGAATCCCTTCCCACCGGTATGGAGAACAGCCTCCGCAGATCGTCGGCGTACGAGGTCGTGGCGCTACCCTGATCGCAAACGAGTCACGAATTTTGAGAACCTTCGATCGTGCCAATCTGACTTTAGTCGCAGATGATCCACACCGTCTGATCGATGCTGACCAGCCACGGGTATGAGAGTATTATGCCGGCTTCCAGGTAGCTGACCTTGGCTGTCATCTCCTTCGTGCCCGCCTGTACGTACCGCCATGGATCGTTTGTGATGGTGACCTCGACGATCGAATCTACCGTCGTCGCGATCATGAAGTCGACAAGATCGTACGAATTCGTGATGTAGTTAAACAGTTCGATCCATTGACCGATGTTGTTGATGTCGGCGTGGGCCTCCACTCTGAACCGAAGCTCGGTGGGGTTTTCCGTCGGAGCAGTACCGATGACGATTAGCTGCACTGAGGGCTCAGTCTGCCCCAGCGTGATCCCCGGTCGAACCGTCATCCAGCTGTCGTCGCTCGCAAGCAGTTCGTTCAGCCCGCCGCCAGTCAGAATCCCGCGGAAAAGCCAGAAGCTGTCAGGACGCGTGGGCGGCACGATCGAGAGATCGCCGTTGCTGATGTCGTAATAGTCCGTACCAGAGTTATCCATGCGGACCCGAACCCTCACTTGATTCGAGGCGTCATCGGGCACGGTCCAATCGTAGGTGTGAATACTGCCGACAGCGAAGCTTCCGGGCGGCAGATCCATAGCGATCGCAATCCAAGGGCCTCCGGAACCGGTTGTGGAATACCAGAGGTCCCAATTCAACTGGTTGTGCTGGATGTCGATTCGCCAGCGGATCTCGACTGTGCAACCCACTCCCAGCACTTCGCCCCCGTTCGGAGCCTGCAGGGTCACGTGCGCCCACGCGGGCGACACCGTTGCACACATGCCGACAAGAAGCGCAATGGACTTGACGACTGATTTACCTAGAATCCCGTTCATTTGGATTTCACCTCTCCGTGTCGCGGTTCAACACCGCCATCTCCCGAACACGTTCCTCAGCTAGGATACCTGTCCAAGCGCGGCTCGGGCCTAGATGGATCGGAAAAGTGCATGTTGTCGTGCGTACCGTATACATATGCCGACTGTTCCTTCACGATGTTTTGCACGACACGAACTACTCCTGTACTAAGGATTAGTGCCCCGTTACTACCCGGTTTTTACCAAGACGCACCTTCAATCGGGTGGAGGACTCCCTCTCTCTTCGCCAGATTCCCTTTGAGGTTCAAGTGAACCTGGCCATTTGGTCGCCGCCTCCTTCACGCAAATGCAGGCAAGATGGCGAGCACCCTTCCGGCGTTCTGCGTCCTTAGAACTTGACGGAAAACGTCATGCGGACGAACACGTTGTCAGCGACGCCTGACCCGTCGTACGTCACGAACTCGATGTTCGGAATGAACCGGACGTTCTCTCTCACCTCCATGTCCAGACCGACTATGTAGAGCGTCGGTATCGCGTCCGGCGAAAGCGACAGGTACGAGATATTCTCGGCGCCCGGCACAGGCGCATTGAGCTTGTCGACGCGGACGAAGAGTTTCGACCTGTCCGAGACTCTAACGTCTGCGTACAGGGACCAGAGGCTTACCGTGAAGTTTCCTCCGCCGCTTACCTGCCTCCGCTGGTCCGCCCACAGCAGGCCGGCTCGAAAGCCGCCTTTCTTATACGCAAGAAATACCTGTGTCGTTTCCCGGTCCGTGTGCCCAGGCTTGTCCCAGAAGTCTCTGTACACCATGACCGACACGCTGTCGGACACCTTGTGATCCAGCGAGAGATAGATCGTCTTGCCAGCGTCCGTCTCGCCGCCTGTGCCGCTGCCGTTGCCAATCATGAGCGTGTACTTCGTGGCGCTGCCCAGTTTGCCTTGCACTGATACGCCCTGGTCCCGCGAGGACCCCAGCTTGAACAGGTCGAGCGGAGTCTTCTCGATCGGCCGATACCCGAACGCGTTCTCCAGCGTCGACCAAGTCGGCGTCACGTGGAGACCGAGGTAGTAGGTCATGTCGTTCTCGGTGAACTTCAGGTAGGCGTCTTTGAAGAACGGCGTCATCTTGCTGCTCGAGCTAAAGTCTCCCGGACTCGCCGCCTCGAATCTGAGCCGCAGCATAAGGTTCTCATCGATCGTTCGGTCGTACGTCAGGTAGATCCTGCGGAACCAGAAGCCGTTCATTCCTTCTATCGAGTTGTCGTGGTGCCCTCCGACGTAGTAGATGTCTCCGAACACCGTGCCAGAGATCTTGCCTGGGTCAGATCCGCTCTGGGAGAGTGCAGCAGATGCTGCGCCGAGTCCGACAGCGATCACGATCATCTTCCGTAGTTTCATCTTCATGGTTTGATACCTTCTGTTCGTTAAGGGAAGTTAAACCCTCGCTACTTTTACCATCGAGTCGTAGAACGCGACGCTCGCGCCGATGTGATCGGTGAGAGAGACGTTCTTGAGGATCGGATCGACGCGGTTCGCTGCGTTCAGGTGGCAGCCGCGGGATCTCCGAGCGTCGCCCTTCACAGTCTGTCCGTCGATCTCTATATCTGCCGCTCCGTACGCCCAGTGGCCGAACCCCAGCGCGAAGGAGACGTTACCCGGTCGCATTCCCTGCATGACCTTCGCTTTGATGTGCAACGGCACTACTTGTCCGTTGGCCAGGTCCCAGAACCCCTCGGGGTTGGACGGAGACGTCACTTTGACCAAGTCGCCGTCCGAGATTCCGAGTTTGCCCGCGTCCTTTGCGTTGATCAGCAGCGAGTTCTCGGGCAGAATCGCTGACAGCCAGTAGTTCCCGGAGGTGCGCGACTTCGTAGCCGTGATCTCGCGGTACGTCAGGAGCTTCATGTTGTATTTGGGATCCTCGACGATGAGGTTCCCTGCCGAGTCTTGCATGGGCTGTTCGTAAATCGCCACGCCGCTGAAGTTCTTTCCAGACATCGAGTTCTTTACGCTCGCTGTGTTCTCTGCGTAGAAGTTCAGGAACTTCCCGTGCCTGTGGGCGACCCATTCTCCTTCGTAGCCGTCTTCGAAGTCCTCCCATCGTCCGCCCCGGTTGAGGACGTACACGACCTTCGGCCACACCTTTTCGCCGACAGCCGCCTTCCAGACGTTTACGTCGTACACGCTTGGCGGGAGGTGCCTTCGGGCCTTCTCGAACAGCGCCATCTCCTCCTTGCTCGCGTCCGGGAGCATCTGGCCCTCCTTCTCGCCAGCCGCGATGTTTGCGACTATCTTGAGATACAGGTGCTCTTGCCTAGTCAGGTCCATTCCAGGACCGAGCGCATCGGGACCGAAGCCTGAGCTGCCCAGCTTCTCAGCGAACGCCATCAGCATCGACTCGAGCGAGATCGGCTGCCTCTCTCCGAAGACGGTGACCTCCTCAGGAATCGGGGAGACCGCCGGCTGGCGCACCGGAGCGATCTTGTTCGCGAACGACGGGTGGCTCCCTTGAAACTCCCACCGCTCCAGGTAGGACAGGTCGGGGAAGATGTAGTCGGCGTACATCGAAGTCTCGCCGACCACTATGTCGTTGGCGATGTACAGCGGAATCTTCTTCGTGTCGGTCAGGATCGGGATCAGTTTGTCACCGGCCGGCAGCGCGTATACGGGCGAGCCCATGTAGGTGATCAGGCACTTGCACGGATACGGGTATCCGTCGCCCATGCTCGGGATGATCTCCTGGTAGATGTCGGTCGCCAACGGGTAGAACGGACGCTTCGCGGGATACCCCTCAAAAAGCGTCGTGTCCTCGTACCTGACCAAGTGCCGGATGATGGAGATCCCCATCTTCTTCATCTTGCCGTCGTGCGTGGACTTCCACTGGAACGGCTGCCCG
Source organism: Armatimonadota bacterium (assembly GCA_022563855.1). NCBI lineage: Bacteria > Bacillati > Armatimonadota > Armatimonadota bacterium. Next base: position 166,276 of record JADFMN010000002.1, on the reverse strand, counting down.
CCGTACTTGGTGCCGTCCTCGTTCCAAGAGTGCTTCTTGATGAAGCCGCCCTTCCAATCGTAGTTGCCTACGAGCAGGCTGATCGAGAAAGCGGACAGGACGTTGTAGTACCCGTTCGTGTGCTGGCTGACGCCGCGGTGGCTGTCGACGCACGCCTTCTTGCCGTGGCTCGTAAGCTCGCGCGCGACGTCGACGATGTCATCGGCCTTCAGGCCGCAGATGTCGGCCCATTCTTCGATCGTGTGCTCCTGTGTGGACTCGAGCAGGACTTGGCAGGCGGTCTTCACCGTGAAGGTCCTGCCGTCTGTGCCGGTGAACGTCTTCGTCCCTAGGACGTCGCCGTACACAGGGTTCGTCTTGTCGTTCGTGTCGAACGCCTTCGGCGTCCCGCTCTGCAGGACGACGAACGATGGATAGTCGTACTCCACGTCGCCCTCGGTCCGCCGCTCCGGCGCTCCCAGACCGATTTCGTGGCCTCGCAGCAATGCCCCGGGCTTGCCGTCTGCGCCGATCTTGACGAGCCAGGAGGCGTTGCACCAAGTGGGCTCGCCCGATTCGTCCGCAGCGGCTTTGTTCGCGCACGAAAGGTACTTCGCGTCGTACCGTTTGTTCTCGATGATCCATCTCATCATAGCGTGCGTGAACGCGCACTCGTGGCCAGGCTTGATCGGCAGCCACTTCCACGCCTTCGCCGCAGTTTTCGAGAACCGCGGGTCTGCAACCGCGATCTTCATCTTTCCGCTCTTGATGTTGTTCACGATGCGCGGCGTGCGGCCCGGAGGCCCGTAATTCCCCTCGAACGGGGACGCGCCGATGAACAGGATGAACTCGCAGTTGCCAGTGTCCGCCTGCCAGTACAGGTGCTTCGTCCCGATCCAGTCGGCCTTCTGGAACGCTTTGTCATAGCCGAACTGCTGGATCATCGCCTGGCCTGTGAAGTACAGGCTTCCCTGGCAGACGGTCGTGTGGCCGTGCGTGTTCGTGGAGCCGAACGAATCGTTGACGAACCGCTTGATGAAGTCGGACCTTCCGTGCTTCAAGCGACCCCAGTTGAACACCAACTGGTTGTTCTTGGGACCGAGGTCAGGATGGTCAGGGTCGATCAGGACGTCGAGGTGATCCCGGTGCTTGGCCTTGAACTCCTCGACGAGCGGCGTGACGTCCGCATCGACTCCGTTCGCCTTCCGAAGATTCCTGATCTTCCTTGTCAGAGCGGTGATGTCCGAGGCGAGCGACTTGGCGACGACTGGATCCTTCAGGGCCATGATCTCGTCCAGGCCCTCGACGTGGCGGTTCTCCTCGCCGGGGACTTTGCTGAACAGTTTTCCGCCCCTGACGATCTCGGTGACTGCCTGGTCGAACTCGATGCTCTCCCACTTGTTCTCGCCGCGTTTGCCGGCGCGCTTGAGGACCTTGCGGATCCGATATGGGTCGTAGACGGACTGCAGGCCGGCCTGCCCCTTCGGACAGATGGCGCCGTCGATGCCTGCCATGTCCCACGGAGAGGTGTTCGCCGGCAGGTGCGGGTAGAGGCACTGAGGCGCCAACGGGTTGCCGTCGATCTTCGAGGCCACGCCGTCGTGGAACTTGACCTTGATGCCGCATCCCGTGTTGCACTGTAGGCAGACCGTGTTGATGATGTTCTCGGGGTTGTTGAGATCGTAGTCGCCGACCTCGCCTCCCCATCCCATGATTCTAGCCCTATCGCAGCCTGCGACAAGCGCACCGCTGCCCAATAGCACCGTCGACGTGAGGAGGTCGCGTCGCGACAGTTTCGGAGTTTCTGCTTTCTTCTTTGACATGACGTTTTCACTCACCTGGGTTTTCTTATTTCTCCTCATAGATTAGGTCGCTCGCCTGCCCGTCGCCCGCGTTGTTGCCGAGCACTCTGCTGCCGACGTAGAACATCGCGAACCCCGCACAGACGATGAACAGGAGTACCTGCCACTCGTGCAGGCTTGGGACGTATGCGAACTGAAGGCGGTCGCCCGTGAACGAGTTCTGGAGCCCCTCCAGCTCCGGAGTCATGAACGCCGGAATCACGATGTTGAGGCGCACTGCCATGAAGGTCACTGCGATCAGCGAGCCGGCGAACGCAAGTGCTTTGGTGCTCTTGCTGCGAAGCAAGATGTAGAGCGGAATCAGGCTTCCGATGAGAAGATGAACCACCCAGAACACCCACCAGAACTGTCCGAACAGCACCATTCGCAGCGCTTCGAACTCGTGCCCTACGCCGTACCACATGGGGATCGAGAACTCCGCCCATTCGAGCAGAAGATCGAAGATGAGGAAGCCGGCCACGAGCTTCGCAATGTACATGGCGATCTTGCGGCGGGTCTCAGCCTCGATCTTTCCGTAAAGGCCGACGATGAGCAGCAGGAGTCCGCCGCCCGAGACCAGCGCGCCGGTCAAGAAGAGGATCGGCATCATCGGGCTGTGCCAAGTCGGGCGCGCTGCAACAGTTGAGAACAGCGCGCCGGCACCGCCGCTGAATGCGACGGCCAACGGCAAACCTACAGAGGCGATTATCCGGATCTTCCGTTTCTCATTCGGCTTCTTCAAGACCAAGTACAGTTCTGATACCAACAGGATCGCATAAGCCGTGTACAGCCATACCATCCAGGTCATCATCGAACTGAAGTTCGGACTTGTGAATATCCGATAAAACCGCCACATCTGTCCGAGGTCGAACAGGATTGCGACAAGCGCACAGATCAGAGTCACCAACGCCGTGAGAAGTGCAAACTTGCTGACTCTTTCAAGTCTCTCGACACCGAAGACGTAATGCAGGCTAGAGAACAGGAAAGCGCCAGCGGACAGTCCTACAAGCCACATGTACGCCGAGACCCAAAGCCCCCAGGGAACATAGCTGCCGTAGTTCGTCAGCAAATGGCCTTGGGTGAACCGCTGGACAACCGCGATCGATCCGATGATGAACAGCACGAGCCACATGATCTTTGGCCAAATTGCCGCCTTCTTTGTTTGAAGGGATAAGGTATTCGTGATCGTTGACATTCTCTGACTCCTATGTGAGATAGTAGACGCGAGGCTTCGTGCCTAACTCCTCCTTCAAGCGCATGACGTTGGGCTTGCTGATCAGCTCGGCCACGAGGCTCTCCTCATCGTTGGCGTCACCGAAGTACGTCGCCCGACCGATGCAGCTCGATACGCACATCGGCAGCTTGCCCTCTCTTACGCGATGCAGGCAGAAGTGGCACTTTCGGACGTTGCCGACTGGCGACTTATCGTCTTCCCGAGTCCAGTTCTTTCCGTACTCATAGGAAGGCATTTTCTCATGCTCTGCGATAAAGGGGGTGTCGTCCGTGTAGTGCTCGCCAAAGTCAAACGTGCGAGCGCCGTACGGACAAGCGGTGATGCAGTAACGGCATCCGATGCACTTGTTGTAGTCGATGTGGACCACGCCGTCCACAGCCTTCCAGGTCGCTCCGACCGGGCAGACGGGCACGCAGGGCGGTTCGTCGCACTGCATACAGGGACGCGGAAGGAATCGCCGACCAACGTTCGGGTAAGTGCCGATCTCCTCTTCAATGACCGGCCGGTACACAACCCCGGGCGGAAGTTTGTTCTCGACCACGCACGCGATGGTGCACGAATGGCATCCGATGCATTTTTGCAGGTCGATCACCATGACCCAGCGGCGCTCTTCGACTGGCTTTTTCAAGGCCGTTCGAAGCTCGCGCATCATGCGGATCAAGATGTCTTCGCCGAGGGTTGGATCAGGCAAGGCCGGCATCGAGTCTAGCGAGACCGTGGCCAGCGCGTCATCTTCCGCCTCACCCAGCACGAGCGGTGCGGCGAGCACGCCGAAAACTGTGCTCGCGAAACGCTTCAGCGCGGTTCGCCGCCCGACTGGCTGCCCTTGGAGGACTTTGAGCGGGGTAAGGCGCTCACCCGCCTGGGATTTGTCGAGCAGCGCATCCCAGGCAGAAGCCTCCTCCTGTACGTCGGTGATTCTCTTCGAGGTTTCTACTTCAACGTTCATGATGGGACTTCCTTGAGTCGCACATCATGGACTGGTGTCCTGTCCGGCGCACCCTGCGCCACATTCCAATTCATCGGCTGTTTGAGCCCTGTGCGACCGCTGGTCGCTATCGAACTGCGTTGTCGTCAAATGGAGTCGAATAGTGGCTCATTTCCAGCTAATTGAGCCGTGCCATGGATCGCACACATTTCGTTAGCCGGTGGAAACCGTATTCAGAGTTGGTCGGCCAATTCTGCCTCGCCCTGCAATACAGTTTCAGGCTTTGCATGTGCAGACTCCATCTTCACTCTCATTCTGCGAGCCTCCGAAAGCCGCCCATATGACGCCCGTCATACGGCGGGACTATTCTCTGCGCGGACTGTCCTTTTCTTCGATTTTGGCACTCTCACAAGCTGCGCCCAATACGCTCTGGCGCTCTTCTGCGCGAAAGAACGGCCCACTCCGCTCGTCGACGCACACTACGACGTTGCGGTGTCACAATCTGAGACTGGTGACCACTACGTGACTTACGATGCGATTATCATTGGCGCTGGCCACAACGGCCTCGTGTGTGCGGCATACCTGGCCAAAGCCGGCAAGAAGGTCATCGTCTTGGAACGTCGTGACATCGTCGGCGGGGCTGCGGTCACCGAGGAGATTTTCCCCGGCTACAAGTGCTCGCGCGCGTCGTACGTAAACTCCCTGTTCCGACCGAAGATCATCAGGGACCTCGAACTGAAGTCCTTCGGCCTGGAGTTCATACCGCGCCAGCCAGCCAGCTTTTCACCGTTCCCGGATGGCAGCCATCTGATGCTCGGCGCGGACATGCAGGAGAACCAAAAGGAGATCGCCAAGTTCTCTACCAAGGACGCCGAGGCGTATCCAAAGTACGAAGCGATGCTCGACCGGATCGTCAGCTTCGTCGAGCCGACCTGGGATCAGCCTCCACCGTCCGCAATGTCCGGCAAGCCCGGCGATGTTCTCAGCCTAGCCAAAATGGGAATGAAAGCGAAGAAGCTCGGCCCGGGATTTCTGCAAGACACCGCAGACGTTTTCACGCTCTCAGCGGCCGACTTCCTTGACAGGTGGTTCGAGTCAGAAGCGCTGAAGTCTACGCTGGTCACCGACGGCGTGATCGGCGCGATGGCCGGGCCGTACTCCCCCGGCACTGCGTATGTGCTGCTGCACCACGTTATGGGAGAGACGGACGGGGTTCGAGGCGTCTGGGCTTACGTGCGCGGAGGCATGGGCGGGCTGAGCGATTCGATCGCCGCAGCGTGCCGTTCGCTTGGTGTCGAGATCAAGACCGGATCGCCTGTTGCTCGGATCATCACCGAAAACGGAGCGGCAGTCGGCGTCGTCTTGGACAGCGGAGAGGACTACCGGGCGCGTTGCGTGGTTTCTACCGTCGATCTGCACATGACGTTCGTAAGGCTGATGTCAGCGGACCAACTGCCTGAGGATTTTCTGGCGGCAGTCAAGAACATCGACTACAAGTCGGGCACGGCCAAGATGAACTTGGCCCTTTCCGAGCTTCCGGATTTCATAGCCGCGCCTGGAAAAACCGTCGGGCCGCAGCACAAAGGCACGATCCATATCTCACCGACAGTGGAGTACCTTGAGCGCGCGTTCGACGACTGCAAGTACGGCTGGTATTCGCAGAACCCGATGCTCGAATGCACGATCCAGTCTGCGGTCGACGACAGCTTGACGCCCGACGGCAAGCACGTCATGAGTATCTTCTGCCAGTACGCTCCTTACTCGCTGAAGGACGCAGATTGGGCGGATGAAAAGGAGAACTTCGCGAACCGGATCATCGACGTGATGACGGAGTTCGCGCCGAACTTTCGCGACTCGGTCGAGGGGTATGAACTGCTGACGCCGGCAGACATCGAGAGTATCTTCGGGCTTCGTGGCGGCAACATCTTCCAGGGGTCGATGAGCCTCAACCAACTGTTCTTCATGCGCCCCGTAGCGGGCTGGTCCGACCACCGGACGCCAATCAAAAACCTGTTCATCGCCGGCTCAGCGGCACACCCCGGCGGCGGCGTCACCGGCGCACCGGGACACAACGCCAGCAGAGTGATCCTGAAATGCATTTGACCAGTGCGACGCCAATGTTGGCCACGTCCAACGGACGAAACGGTGAACTCGCGCACGGATCCCACGAGCTCTGTAACCGGGTTCCAGCCGCCCGCTGTGCGGGTTCATGACGCCACCACAGCGCCCCATCGCAAGGCGCGCGCTTTCAAGAGCGCGACCGCGTGCAGGATCAAAAAGGCGGGCACCAAAAAGCCGGGGATCAGCGAGAGCGGCATCTCCGCCATCGCCACGGTCGTCGGGTTGGTCAGGCCCGGGATGAGCCCCGAGGCGAGCGCGAAGGTGCCGAGAGCGACCGAGGCATCAAGTATGCCGAGCCAGTGGAAGGTGGCGAAGGCGCCGGTCGTAGCAAAGCTCGCGTCACGGACCACGCGCCAGGCGACCAAGGGTGCCGCGAGGCCGACCGCGACGTCTCCTAACCCTGCCGGCCACGCGAATAGGCCCGGCAGATGGCCGAAGACGAGGAGCGGCAGGAACACGAACCCGGCGACGCGCCAGGCCTGGAAGCTGGTGACGAGTCCGATATCGACGCCGAGCACCGCCGCCTGGAAGCGCGGGATCGCCCGGTAGGCGGCGAAGAAGATCGCGATCGGGAACGTCACTGCGATGAAGATAGGGATTGGCGGGCTGCCCGGCGGCGTACGCAGCAGGCCGGCGTAGTGGGCGACGACCACGCCGGCTAGCCAAAGGATCACGATCGCGGTGACGACCGGGCCCACGCCCGGGGCGGTCTGAGATTTATCGCGTTCTGCTAAGGCGGTCACGGGAGGTCTCTCTTCGCTGGCGCTTGCCCTCTGGCGCGAGCCACTTGGGATCCTAAGGGGTTCACTTTGATCGAGTTCCTGGTCAGGGCCCTGGCTGTGTTGGTTCACGACACGACCGCTTCGGCCGCACCGAAGACGGCCCGGTGCTCGCGGATGAACGAGTCCAGCGCCTGAGACGGCTGACCGCCAATCCGCTCGACGACGTCGGTCTCGCCGCGGAAGATTCCGTTCTGGTGATCGACGGCCACTGCCTTGAGGTGGGTCACCAGCGAATCGGTCATGCCTTCAACTCCGGCGAGCACCTCGCCCCAGGCATCCACCGGCAAGTCGACGTACTCGACGGGATTGCCCAGCTCCTGCGATAGCACGCCGGCTATTTCGGTCAGCGATAGGTTGCGGGGTCCGGTGACGATGTAGCGCTCGCCAACGTGTCCTGCCGGGTCGGCCAGGATGCCGACTACCACACGGGCGATGTCGGCGGCGGCGACTGGCGCGTGCTTCTCGGTGCCGTAAGGCAGGTAGAGCTTGCCCTCGGTGGCCACCGTCGCCGCGCCGAACATGAGCAGGTTCTCCGCAAAGAACGTCGGCCGCACGTGCACCGCATCGATGTCGGCCCAGTCGAAGATGTTCTCCGACAGCCAGTGCTGGCGTGCCAGCGGACTCTTGGAGTCTTCCCGCGCCGAGATCTGCGACATGTTGACCAGTACCTCGACGCCCGCATCCCGGGCGGCAACGGCGACGATTGTGGTGGCTTCCACTAGCAGCTCACCTTGCGGCGGATAAACGAAGTAGACGCGCTTGACGTTCTGCATCGCCGTGCGCATCGATTTCAGATCGTGCAGGTCGCCGACTATGATCTCAGCGCCCAACGCTTCGAGCCGCGCCGACCGCTCATCATTGCGACGGACGAGCGCCCGGACGGGGAATCCGCGATTGAGCATCTGTTCGACAACCGGGGCGCCGGTTTTGCCGGCGGCGCCGGTAACGAGAATCAGGATATTGTTCTTCTTCATTGTTCATTCCTACAATTAACTTCCGTACAAAGCTTTGGTTTCAAAAAAAGTTCCCGGCCTGTCAGCGCTTTGCGCGCCTCAACGCGGTTCCCTTCCCACCAGCGGCTGTGGCCACACGGTTCCGCTCGTAGCGCTCGAGTCGAGCAGCGCCAGTCGTTGCTGTTCTGCGGTCGCCGCCGACTGCCGGAACGAGATATTCCGCGACAAGAGAGACGCCGTCGAGCGGATCGGCGGGCCGCCGCGAATACCGGGCCGTCTCTAGTGCTGTTGAACTTTAACGTTGATTTCGCCCGGCGTCCCGGCTCACGGGCTGTCGCGCAGTTCGCCCTTACTGCGAGTACTTCCGATGACGGACGCGGGCGATTCAGCCACACAAGGATCCTTATGGTTCTTCCTGGGTACTGTAACAGGTTCAGGGGAACCGTAGAGCGCCGTCATGCCCTTGTAGCGGCATAACGACTCGACCGATGTCGAAACATTGGAGCAAGAACTAGTGAAGAAGGCAAATATCCTAGTCGCATCAGCAGGCGGCCATACCGGAACTCCCGCTGGCTATCAACTTCTCGAACAAGGCGATCCCGTCCGCGCAGCGGCCGTGATGCTGACGGGAATCATGGGGGTAGCGACCAGCGTGCACATGGTGGTGGACGATCCGTCCCTGTTCCATCTGCAACCGAACGAGCCGAACATCCCGCTGGTCGTCAACGTGATGAGCCCGTACGTCCTGTGGAAGGGCGCCGGTTCGCGGAGTCGGGATTTGAAAGTGAGGGCCGCGTGAAACTGGTCTCCGTCAACGTCGGACTTCCTCGTGAGGTCAGTTGGAAGGGTAAGACCGTGACGACCGGGATTTTCAAGTTTCCAGTGGACGGCATCGTGGCGCTTCGGCGGCACAACCTCGAGGGCGACCGACAGGCGGACCTCTCAGTGCATGGCGGACCGACGAAGGCGGTCTACGTCTATTCGTCCCAGCACTATGAGTTCTGGCGTGGCGAGCTACCTGACGCCGAGCTTGGTTGGGGGGCGTTCGGTGAGAACTTGACCGTTGATGGAGCGGACGAAGAGACCATAAACATCGGTGATGAGTTTCAGGTCGGCAGCGCCCGCGTGGTCGTTACCGAGCCCCGGATGCCCTGCTTCAAGCTCGGGATTCGCTTCGGCCGCGATGACATGGTGAAGCGGTTCTTGCAGAGCCAGCGCACCGGCTTTTATTTCGGCGTCGTCGAGGAGGGCCAGATCCAGGCGGGCGACAGCCTTGAGCGCGTTTCGGAGCACCCGGCCGGGCTGAGCGTCGCCGACGTCACGCGCCTCTACACGACGGATCGCGCAAACGAGCCGCTCCTGCGAAAGGCCGTTACCGTCGAGGTTCTACCCGAGCGTTGGCGTGGCTTTTTCGAGCATCAGCTTGAGAGGCTTTCGGGATAGCGGCTTCTTTCTCAGCGCCCGGACTGACGGGCTGTCGCGCCGTTCGCACTCGCTGGCGGAGCACGGAAGTATTCGGCCGGGGTCTAGCCGGAGCTAACTGCCTCAGGACGTGGATCCGTGGAGGGCACACGAGTGGTACGTTCGTGGTCACCACAGGCCACCCGCCGGATACGGGTCTTTAGACTAAGCCAAACCTCCTGCCACAAATGCGGGGAACCGTGACGCGCTGCTCCGCCCTTGTAGCCGCGTAACGAGTTCGAGAGGTGTATCGCCGCAGGGCGGAGCGCTTGTCACTCAAGTGCGCGGCAACGCTGCCGGGCACAGGTCAACTTGATTAAGTTGGCCCAGGAATCTAATCATGAATCTAACGAAAATGTTCACTAACAATCCCATGAGATTCGCCTTGGGAACGTCCCTTGTCATGTTTGCGCCGCTGCTGTCCGGGAGTGAGGAGACTCAGACCAAGATCGCCGATACGAACCAAGCCAAGATTGCCGACACGAACCAGGTCATGCACCGCACGATCGAAATCGATGGGCAAACGATCTTCTATCGCGAGGCCGGTTCGCCAGATGCACCGACCCTACTATTGCTGCACGGTTTTCCGACTTCTTCGCACATGTTCCGGGATCTTATCCCTGCACTGGCAGACCAGTTTCATTTGGTGGCGCCGGACTACCCCGGATACGGGAACAGTTCGATGCCTGCGGTCGATGAGTTCGACTACACGTTCGACTATCTCAGCCAAATCATCGACAAGTTCACTGAGGAGCTTGGCCTCGATCACTACAGCCTCTACCTGATGGACTACGGTGCTCCGATCGGCTTCCGTCTGGCAGCTAAACACCCCGAGCGCATCGATTCGCTCATCATCCAGAACGGCAACGCCTACGTCGAAGGAATTGACAATGATTTCTGGGAGCCGATCAAGGAGTACTGGAAAGATCGTGGGGCCGTCAACAAGGGTCTTGACAACGAATGGTGGAAAAACGTCAAGGCTGCTTACAAGCAGCCCAATATGGCGAACGAAGACGCGATCCGCTTTCTCGTGACCCTGGACGCGACGAAATGGCAGTACACCAACGGCGTTCGTAACCCGGAGACGATCAGCCCCGACAATTGGCACGTCACGCAGAGACTCCTGGATCGGCCGGGAAATGCGGAGATTCAACTTCAACTGTTCTACGACTACGGCAGCAACCCGCCTCTGTATCCTAGCTGGCAAGCGTATTTTCGCGAGCACCAGCCGCGGACGCTGATCGTGTGGGGCGCGAACGACGAGATTTTCCCGGCTGCGGGCGCACACCCGTACAAGCGGGATTTGAAGAACCTCGAATTTCACCTGCTGGACACCGGGCATTTTGCCCTTGAAGAAGACGGCGATGTCATCGCGAAGCTGATCCGCAACTTCATGACCTCGGAGACGCGCTAACGGCGGGCACACTCACGACTCCGAGAACCGCAATTCTGGTAACCTTCGCAGCACATGGGTCTTTAGGACTCAGCCAAGCCTCCCGCCGCAAATGTGGGGAACCGGGAGGCGCTGCGAGGCCCTTGTAACCGCGTAACGAGGAAACTCAGATGAAAGCAACAGTAATTCACGAATTCGGCGACATCGACGTGCTCAAGTACGAAGACATCGACGTGCCGAGCCCGAGACCCGGCCACGTCCTGGTCAAAGTGCTCGCAGCAGGCGTCAACCGCCTGGACCACTACATCCGCGAAGGAATCATCGTTCCTGAACTTCCGTTCCCGCACATTCTCGGCGCAGACGCCGCTGGCGAAGTAGCCGAGCTCGGGGAAGGAGTCACCGGCTTCCGCACTGGCGAGCGAGTGATCGTAGCCCCGGGATATCCGCAAAACGCGGACGAGACCGACGTCCGTCCTGCGATAGCCGCCCCGAGCTTTGCATTGCCAGGGCTGCACATCTCCGGGACTTACGCACAGTACATGGAAGTCCCTGCCTACGCCGTTATCAAAGATGAGACTGGGCTTACGCCCGAAGAGGCGGCTACGCTTCCGGTCGTTCTGGCGACGGCTGTACATGCTCTCAAACAGGTCGGCGAAGTCAAGGCCGGCGACAAGGTTCTGATTCATGCAGGCGTTTCCGGTTCCGGCAGCATGCAGATTCAGGTCGCCAAGGCGCTGGGCGCGGACGTCGCGACGACGGTTCGTAGCGATGAGAAGGTCGAATTTGCCAGAGAGCTGGGCGCGGACCTTGTGATCAACACTCGCAACGAGGACTTCGTCGAGCGCGTCACGGCATGGACGGACGGAGTCGGCGCCGACGTCGTGATCGACAACCTCGCTGGAGACGTCTTGGCCAAGAGCATTGAAGCCACGAAGCCCATGGGCGTTATCGTCGCCTTCGGCTTTGCGGCCGGTCCCGAAGTCAAGTTCGACATTCGAAGCCTGTTCTTTGCCCAGAAACAGCTCCGCGGCTCGATGGCGAGCGACATCGAGGACCTCGAATGGGGACTGGAGCAGGTCCGTGCGGGCCGCATCAAGCCGGTGCTCGACCGCACTCTTCCGCTCAGCAAGGCGGCAGAGGCTCATCGCCTGATCGCTGCCGGCAAGGTCAGCGGAAACCTCGTGCTGTTGCCGTGGTCAGAGAACTAGGGCAATCGCCCAACGACCGAGTTCACCGACGGACGAGCGGCGCGACCGCAAGTCCGTCGGTTGGAGCGACTTGTTAGGGGTCAGAACTGTCCTATCGCCACTGGTAGCCCAAGCCAGCAGACCCGTCCCGAGGGTTTGTCCCCCTGTCCCTCCCGGCTAGGGCGCGGATTGTCTGCGACCGCTGGGCATCTTGTTGGCCTGCGAGGTCCTACGAAGCGTCCACAGGGACTACCGGGCCGATATCGATCGGCACGCGCAAGGTTTCTGCGATTGCATTGAAGCTGCAGAACAGCTCGATGATCTGTCTGGTCTGATCGATTTCCTGGTCGGTGGCGCCGCTGTCTCGTGCCATTCCCTCATGTGCGACGCAGCAGTACTCGTTCTGATTGACCGAAGAAACCGCATAGGCGATCAGCTCTCGCGTTTTGCGGTCGAGACCGCCGGAAGAAAGCATGATAAGCTTCTGTCTTTGCCAGTTCACTTCGAGCCACTCAGCGTCCACCGCAGCCTGCGCTTTGAAGAAGTTTGGAACCTTGCCGAACTCCTCCTCGATCTCCGCATACACCTCGGCGACCTTGCCGTCGGCTTCCTCTTCTGATAAGAGTCTATTCATTGCTGTTTCTCCATTCATGACAGCTCAACAACCTATTCTCTCACATTGTGAGCTGATTTTGGCGGACTATAGATGAAACTGGAGGCGAAGGATGCGATATCTCAAACGGATATCTTTCACCGCCAGGTTTAGTCGAAGAACGGAAGCCAGTCCCGCAGGTGGCCGTCGAAGAGGTTGATTCCGGCGCGGGTTTTGACGATGTACAGAACTACAAGCCCGGTGAACACAACGACCGTCGCCAAGATCACGGACCATGCGCGCAGGACGATCTTGCCGCCTTCCGATCGGCGGTCGTCCATGACGTCCTCGGTCTCTTTGCGGGTGTCACGACCGATCAGGAACACGACGTACAGCTGCGTGAATATCAGCGGGATCAAGATTCGCACGTCGATGAAATGACGTCGTTTGGACGTTTGGCGACTGACCGCCTTGCGAATCGCCTGCAGCTGCTCGCGCGACATGCCCGTGCGGATTTCGACCGGCAGGTCTCGCACGACGATATCGGGCATCGGATCGGTCTTGGGCGCGGCGGCCATTACCCCTGATTATCGGCGCGCAGTTTCCTATTTCTCACCCCGTCCAAGCCTGGGCCTCACAACCGATTCCAGTCCGATCCAGGCCATCGCGAGCCAGCAGAGCCACACGAAGGCGAACCGGTACGGTGCGGCGTCAGAACCAGCGGGAACGATCAGTTCAACGTCCATCGGCACCGTCAGACCTGTCGGCGCCACCTCCAAAAGATTGCCCCGCGAGTCCGTCGCCAGGCTGACCCCGGTGCTCGCCGCGCGGACCAGCGGCAGCCCCGACTCGATGCTCCGCCATACCGTAGACATCCAGAGCTGGTCATGCGCCATCGTTCCGACGTACCAATCGTCGATCGACATGACCGCCAGCAGTTGCGCGCCCATCCTCCCCTCGCGCTCGGCGATATCGGGAAAAACGCCCTCGAAGCAGAGCATCGGTCCGACGATCACGCCGTTGATCTCGATAACCGAGAGCTTGTCGGCCGGGGTGATGTCGCCGGACGGAAGGTCGAACGCCTTGAGAAACGGAAGACTGTCGCGCAGCGGCACGTACTCTCCGAATATGACGAGTCGCGTCTTGTCCGCATGCGCCCAACCGTCGCCGGTGTATGCGATCGCGGTCTGATACGTTTTCCCGTCCGCATCGACCCTGTTGCCGCCGAACAGCACTGGCGTTTCTGGCTCGCGGCCAGCAAACTCTGGCGGAGGAATCATCGTTGACGGCGACGTTGTGCCCTCTGGCAGCACGACAAGATCGGCGCCCTGCAAGACAGCTGCCGCCAGTATCAGGTCGATTGATTGCGCCAGGTCGGACGCGCGCGTTTCGGGGTCGCCAAACGCAACGTCGACCCCGGTCTGGCCGACGGTGACGGTAAAACTCTCACCTTCCTGCGGCTGGCCGTACCGAACCAATGAAAGCGCAAGCAATCCAACGAACACGCCGCCGTAGCGCCACACTTTTCGCACCGTGCTCAGCGAGCCTTCACTCTTGTCGGTCGGCCAGATGTACATCGCGGCAAGCAGGTTCGGCAGGATCACCCACGCCGACACGAGGAACAAGGTTCCCCACGCGGCGTGCTGAACGATCGCGGGGAATCGCCACAACGGCATGGCAGCGATGCCCCAGGGGAAAGCCAACTCGTGGATGTACGATCGCGCCGCCTCCGACCCGGCCCAGACCAGCGGAATCACCCACGGTCGCGAGAGCTTCCAGCATCGGTGGATCAGCCACCCTGTGAGCACGTAGTAGAGACCGGCGATCGCAGCCGCGAGAACCCACGGAATAGCGGCCAGCAGGTAGCTCCCCGTCCAGTGACTGACAAACGGAACCAGCCAGAACATCTGAAAAAGAAAGTAGACAAAGCCGAAAATCCAACCGGACTTGCAAGCGCCGCGACCATCCGTGTCACGAAGAGAAGCCAGCCACGGCGCAAGAGCGATGAACACGATCAGCGCGACATTTGCGGGCGGAAACGCAAGGCTGAGCAGACCCGCGGCCAAAAGCGCCGGCCATGCACGACGAATCGACGCCAGCGCCTTCTTCACCGCCGCCCTCCGCCAGCGAGATGCGCGGGGCGCTTGCAGAACGGGTTGCGATTTCGATCCATGGAGCCCTAGTCGTCAGCAGTGCGCTTTGAACTTGGTCGCGCGCGGTTCTTGGCCCAGGCTCGCAACATCGAAATCTCTTCCGGCATCATCTTGCTCAACGGCACCTGGTTCTTCGCTTCCTGCATGATGTCCTTCGTCTCAAGCTCGCGACCTGCGTCGAAGGCGAGGTGCAGGGCGCCGATCACGAGTTGCTCGATTTCAGCGCCGCTGAACCCCTTCGTTGCCTTTGCCAGCTCTGCGACTCTGAACTTTCGAGGCGATCGGCCACGCTTCGTTATGTGAATCTTGAAGATCTCCTTGCGGTCCTCGAGGTTCGGCAGATCGACGAAGAAGATCTCGTCGAACCGGCCTTTGCGCAACAGCTCAGGCGGCAGTGCTGAGACATCGTTGGCCGTCGCGATGAGGAACACCGGCTTGGTCTTCTCCTGCATCCATGTCAAGAACGTCGCGAACACGCGCGCGGTCGTTCCGCTGTCGCTGACGCCGCCTCCCACGCCGGCGAACCCCTTCTCCATCTCATCGAGCCAAAGGACGCACGGCGCCAGCGACTCCGCCAGCCGGATCGCCCTCCTCATGTTCTCCTCGCTCTGCCCGACATAGCTTCCGAAGATTCGGCCCACGTCCATTTTGAGCATCGGCAGGTTCCAAGTCGACGCGACCGCTTTGGCTACGAGCGACTTGCCGCACCCCTGCACGCCCAAAAGCAGGATGCCGCGAGGGGATGGAATGCCGAACGCTCGCGCCGCTTCGCTCAACGACTTTGATCGCTTCCCAAGCCACGTCTTCAGCAGTTCGTGCCCGCCGACGTCCGCAAGGGTGTTGTCCGCCGGATAAAACTCAAGCATGCCCGTCTTGCGCACGATCTGCTTTTTCTCTTCGATGATCGTCTCAACGCAGAGCGACTTCTTCACTACCAGGCTGCGAGCAAAGGCGGACTCGATTTCAGCGCTCGTCAACCCCTGGGCGGAGTGGATCAGCAGCTCCCTTTCGTCGTCGGTCAAATCTACGTCGACAGCCTCGACGTCCTTCATCGCCTCGATCACTTCATCGAGCTGCTCGGCGATGTCTTCAGCGCTTGGCAGCGGGAACTCGACGACGGTCAAGTCCTTCTCCAGCTCCGTGGGCAAACTCAGGCTTGGTGACACCAGGAACAGCGTCGACGCACGGCTGCGCAGGCGAACCGCGAGATCGCGCAGAAGCCGGATAACCCGCGCATCTTTTAGATAAGCGTGAAAGTCCTTCAGGACGAACACGGTGAACTCCGGCGATTCGTGCACCTGCGCGAGCACCTCCAGCTCACTCGCCAGTTTCGAAGGTTTTGCCGGACCTCTCGTTCTAGCCACCGGCGGTTTCAACCCTTGTGTAATCGACCAAACATGGAGATCGCGATCAAGCTCCTTGGCCACTTCTGCAATCGCTTCCAAGAAGCGCTGCTCTTCCCAAGTCACGACGTAGATGATCGGGTACTTGGCCCGAATGAGGACTTCAAATTCCTTCTTTGATTGCATGTTTCGTTAGCCCAGTTCGACCGGTTGAAGCGCCAGTTGGCTCATCATTTCAATACAGTCGGGGATGACGGTGTCGTTGAAATTGAAAAGCGGAGTGTGCACCGACGGATACGACTCGCGATCGGCCGGACACAGGCCGACGAAGAAGAAGCATGCGGGCACGTGTTCGCCATAAAAGCTAAAGTCCTCGCCACCCATCACCGGGGCCGACTCCTCTTGCATACGGCCTTCACCGATGACGGTTGCGGCAATGCGACGGTACCTGTCGGTTGCCGCTGTATCATTGAACGTCACCGGGTATCCCTCCATCCACTCGATCTCGACTTCCACGCCCATGGCACGACCGACGCCCTCGACGATTTCGTCGAACCGCTTCTTGCCCTTCTCCTGTGTTTCTGTGGTCAACGTGCGCATCGTGCCACCAAAATCAATGCTCGACGGGATCACGTTGAACGCATTTCCGGCGTTAAAGAAGGTCACCGTCAGGATGTACCCCTCTGTCGCGATGATGTTGCGCGATGCGACCGACTGCAAGGCTGTCACAATTTGCGAGGCTGCAACGATCGTGTCGCTCGTCAGGTGCGGAGCGGCGGCATGACCGCCAGGGCTCTTCAAAACCACGCGGAACTGGTCAGTTGCAGCCATCATCGCACCGTTTTTCACGCCGAACACTCCTTCCTTCCCCGTCGGCCAACCGTGCAAACCGTACGCAACGTCTGCTTTCGCCGGATAGATCGTGCCGTCCAGCACCCCGTCTTCGCACATCCGCCGACCGCCCGCGCCGCCCTCCTCCGCTGGTTGGAACATCAACAAGATGTTGTTCTTGCGCCCCGTCTCTTTCACAAGCGCGCGCGAGGCGCCGATCAGAATCGAAGTGTGTCCGTCGTGGCCGCACGCGTGCATCACCCCCTCATTCGTGCTGGCGTAGTCGAGTCCGGTCGCTTCGAGAATCGGAAGCGCGTCCATGTCCGCGCGCAGCGCAACTGTTCTTGCCTTCGCAGAATCAGCTCCGTTCGCGGGAAGAAATCCGAGCACGCCCGTTCCACCGGCGAGTCCGGCTGTGAACTTGATCCCGGCCTCGGTCAGCTCGCGTTGGACGACCTTCGTCGTCCGCTCCTCCTTGTACATCAGCTCCGGATGCCGGTGCAGATCGTGCCGAATCTCAGTGATCGCTCCGTGGTCGGCTATGATTCTCTTTCGCAACGTGCTGGACATGCCTGCATCGTACCTGCCCGCCAGCTAGCCTCCTGGCTGTCGTATGGTGAAGCCACAGGCCCGATTCCTAGTTCGTCACAGATTCAAATGCCTCAAGGAACCGGATCATCTCGTCCGGCGTACCGATGCTCACCCGGATGTGGCGCGGCATGCCGAGCGCGTGACCCGACCGGACGATGACTCCCTGTCTTAAGAGCGCTTCCGCGACCTCTTGAGCCGGACGCTTGACGTCGATGCAAATAAAGTTGGCAAAGCTCTCAATCGTGTCGAACCCCAGCTCCGACATGCGCTCTGAGACCCGGTCGCGCCCCTCCCTGTTCACCGCGAGCGTGTTGGCCAAATGCTCGTCGTCGTCGAGCGCGGCGATCGCTGCGACTTGCGCCAGAGAGTTGACGGCGAACGGCTCGCGAACGCGGTCGATCGCATCGACGACCTCGACCGGCGCGAACGTGTAGCCAATGCGAATGCCGGCCAATCCGTACGACTTGCTGAGCGTGCGCACGACGATCACCGGCTTGCCGTCGCGCAAGTATCGCAAAGAATCTGGATACCCCGGCTCATGGCGCGCAAACTCGTAATACGCCTCGTCGAACACGATCACGACGCCCTCAGGAATCGCGCTCATGAACTCGTCCACTTCGTCCACATTCAATATCGTGCCCGTCGGGTTGCCCGGGTTGTCAATGAACACGAGCTTGGTGGCAGGAGTGATCGCCGTTGCCATCGCGACGAGATCGTGCCGCCAATGGCCGTTGACAGGCACGGAAGTGAACGCGCAATCGGCGAGCTGCGCCAACGCCCTGTATCGCACGAACGACGGGCTCCCGGCCACGACCACATCCTCATGCCCGCCCAAGAAGACCTGGCCGATCAGGTTGAGAACCTCATCGCTGCCGTTGCCCAGGACGATGTGCTTCGGATCGATCTCGAACCGCTCGCTGATCTTCTGCTTGACCGCATAGCCGCTCGCGTCCGGGTACAGATTCATTCCGCTCGCTGCGTCCTTCACTGCCGCGACAGCCTTCGGCGACGGGCCAAGCGGGTTCTCGTTGCTGGCGAGCTTGACGACCTCCGCCAGCCCCAGCTCGCGCTTGAGCTCATCGATCGGTTTCCCCGGCGAGTAGGCACGCATCTTCATCACGTTCGGGCGCACACGGTACGGCATGACGATCTGATTTTGACAGACAGCGCAAAACTGAATCGCGATTCACTGAAATGAGTAACGAGTCACAAGTATTGAGTCCCGAGGTCAGGTGCGGGATAAGAACACGACAGACTCCCTTGCGCTTGCCAGCGCCGGAGTGCCATACGGTCAGTCCTTCTACCAAAGCGGGAAGGAGGGAGATTCAGCTCTCGCTCCGTTATTCGTCAGGTTCGTCTGTCCAGTGCCGCCTGCGCTCATGAAGTAGATCTCCCAGTTACCGTCGCGGAAGGACGCGAACGCGATCTTCGATCCATCAGGGCTGAACGAAGGGTTGCGATCTTCAGCCGCGTTATTCGTCAGGTTCGCCTGCCCCGAGCCGTCCGCGTTCATGACGTAGATCTCATCGTTGCCGTCGCGCCTGGATCCGAACGCGATCTGCGACCCGTCAGGGCTGAAGGTAGGATGGTTTTCGGGAGCCGCGGTATTCGTCAGCCGCGTTACTCCTGTGCCGTCCGCGTTCATGACGTAGATCTCAAAGTTGCCGTCGCGGTTGGACATAAACGCGATCTTCGACCCATCCGGGCTGAACGCAGGGTGACCATCGGAAGCCGCATTGTTCGTCAGCCGCGTCTGCCCCGAGCCGTCCGCGTTCATGACGTAGATCTCACGGTTGCCGTCACGCAGAGAGTAGAACGCGATCTTCGATCCATCTGGGCTGAACGCCGGAAAGCCATCGTTCGCCGCGTTATTCGTCAGGTTCGTCTGTCCAGTGCCGTCTGCGTTCATGATGTAGATCTCAAAGTTGCCGTCGCGGTAGGACGCAAACGCGATCTTCGACCCGTCCGGGCTGAACGCAGGGAAGATATCGGAAGCCGCGTTATTCGTCAGGTTCGTCTGCCCAGAGCCGTTCACGTTCATGACGTAGATCTCATTGTTGCCGTCGCGATCGGACCAAAACGCGATCTTGCTGCCGCTGTCGCCGACTCCGGTTCCTCCGTCGCCTCCGCATCCGCTCGCAGCAAACGCCGCTATCAGCGCGGCCGAGACAACTAAGGTTTTCATGTAGGTTCTTTCCATGTCCCTACCGATGCGACATTTGCGGCAATGTGAGTACGCAAGGACCTTTGCGCCCACGATCTCGCTGATTGTCCAAGCCCCGCACCTCATTCCACCTTTTGAGACGCATAAAGTAGAATCACCGAATGACTTTGCGTCGAGCCTCGACCTTAGCGCTTCTCGCGCTGCCGTTTTTCGCCTTCGCGCAGCCGCGCGAGGGTCGCACCTACGACCTCCAGCATGTCGCATACCGGCTCTGGTTCTATGAAGAGCAGCGATCCTTCGCCGGTCAGGTCACAAACACGGTCGCGCCGCTCGCCGACGGCATGACGTCCGTCTGGTTCGACGCGGTCAACCTCAACATAAAAGAGGTCTCGGTCGACGGCAGACCGCTCGACTTCGAATACGACGGCAACAAGATCACGGCCGACCTCGGACGCTCGTACGCCAAGGGCGAAAAGATCGACGTACTCATAAGGTACAGCGGCCAGCCTACCGCCGGGCTCTACTTCGTCCACGAGCGCGACGCCTGGCCCGCGAAGTCGTCCATGATCTACAGCAAAGGCGAGCCGGAGTACAACCGCCAGTGGCTCCCGACCTACGATTACCCCGACGACAAAGCGACCAGCGAGTGCTGGCTGAACTGCAAGCCCGGTTACACGGCAGTCAGCAACGGCGTCCTGCTCGGCGTCAACAAGGGCGATGAAGAGTGGACCTACCACTGGCGCATCGACCAAGACCACCCGACGTACCTGATCGCCTGGGCGATCGCGGACTTCGTCAAAGGCGAAGAGCGGATCGGAGACCTGCCCGTCGAGTGGTACGTGCCGAACGGTCTCGTTAGCCGAGGGGTCGCGTCGTTCGCAGGCACGGCGGAGATGATTGGCTTCTTCAACGAATTGACGCACTTCGACTACCCTTACGACCGGTTCAGCCAGCTCGTGGTCGGCGATTTCGTCACCGGCGGAATGGAGCACACGACGATGGTGACGAACACCATTCGTACGCTCCACGAGCCGTTTGAACAGCCGCTGGCCAGCTCCACCGGGCTCGTTTGCCACGAGCTGGCGCACCAGTGGTTCGGCGACACCGTCACCTGCGAGGGCTGGTCGCAGATGTGGATCAACGAGGGCTTTGCATCATTGATGCCGCACTTCTGGACCCGCCACACGCGCGGTCTGGTTGCGTTTCAGCTGCAGCGCAAGGGCACGATCAACGGAGCGTACGGAGCATCCAGCCGCGACCGCAAGCCGATCGTGACCAAGGATTACGGCGACAACCCGGACTTTATGTTCCGCAGCGTCTCGTACGGCGGCGGCGCCGCGCGGATGTACATGCTGATCGACGTCATCGGGGAAGAGGTTTTCTGGAACGGCATCGGAAACTTCCTGAAGAAGTACCGCTTCCAAGCGGTCAACACGGACCAGTTCTTCGACGTGCTCTCCGATACCGCCGGTACCGATCTTTCATGGTTCCGCGACCAGTGGTTCTACCGCGAGGGAGTGCCAGCGATCGAGCTTTCGTTTGCCAACGGCGTGCTGACGTTCACGCAATCCGGCGAACCGTGGGCGCTGGACATGCCGGTCTGGAGGTACACGAACGGTCGATGGCAGAAGCTGTTGGTGCGCGTCGACAGCGCGGAGTCGACCGTCTTCCTCGGCAAAGACGCAAGTTTCCTTGTCGATCCTGAACGCAGGTTTGTCGCGCGGTTCTCCGGCGCACCGTCATTCCCGGCGGATCTTGCGATCGCCGCCTATCACGCCGCGCCGAATGCGGGGATCAAGGACGAACTGATCAGCCGCGTGCGCGCTTCCGACGACGCAGAAGCGAAGCAGGCGCTTGCGCTGGGCGAGACCGACCCGGACCTCCGCAGGCGCGTGATTGCTCTGGTCGATATCAAAAACGCGACTGCGCTCCTAGAGTTGGCAGGAGACGAAGACAGACGGATCGCAAACTCCGCAATTAGCCGCCTCGGTTCGGTCGAAAAGTCCGACGAAGTTCTCGCGTTCCTGCACAACGTCATGGAGAACGACCCCAATCCGCGCATCGCCTGCAACGCTTTACAACAAATTTACAAGCTGACGGAGGACGAGTCGCTCATCGAGCGCGCGTGGAGCACTAGCGCGCCGAACGAGTGCTACAAGCTCTTCGCGCTCCGCCAAATCGCTCGGAGCGACGCTGGTCGCGCGAGGGCGATTGCCCTTGATCTGATCGCGAACTCGACGAACACGATACTGCGGCTTGAGGCCATCCGCCGTCTCGGCTCGCTCAAAGACGCCGACGGATCGAGCAGTGTGTACAATGCGCTGATCTCGATCGTCCGCGACGAGCACTCCTACCAAGGCCGCATGGCCGCCGCTGCCTCACTAGCTTCGTACGGAAACAAGGCCGCGCTAGAGTTTCTGAAACCGATCGCGAACGAGGGCTACCCCCGCTTCACCAACCGCATCAAGAGCGCGATCCGCCGATTGGAGAGGATTGAGTAAAGCAGCGCGATACGTCCTATAAGTCATATAGGACGTATCGCGGAACACAAGCCCCCACAAGAAAGCGAGACGTCAGACGGCAACAGTCTTCAAATCGTCAGCGACCTCGAACGTCGCCTCGGTCTTCTCGCGCACTTCGTCGAGCGTCACACCATCAGCCAGCTCGACCAGCTTAATGCTCTGGCCGCGAGAGACTTCGAAAACGCACAAGTCCGTGATGATCAGGTCGATGCAAGCCTTGCCGGTCAGCGGCAGAGTGCACTCCTTGAGCACTTTCGACGCGCCCTTCTTGTTCGCATGCGACATCACGGCGACTACGCGCTTGACGCCGGCGACGAGGTCCATCGCCCCGCCCATGCCCTTGACCAGCTTGCCGGGGATCATCCAGTTGGCGATGTCGCCCTCCTGGCTGACCTCCATCGCGCCGAGGATCGAGAGGTCGATATGCCCACCGCGGATCATCGCGAAAGAGTCCGCGCTGGAGAAGTACGACGTTCCGGGGATCTCGGTGATCGTCTGCTTGCCCGCGTTGATCAGATCCGGGTCGGCCTCGCCCTCATAGGGGAACGGCCCCATGCCCAGCATCCCGTTCTCGCTCTGCAAGACAACGTCCATCGCGTCAGGAATGTAGTTCGCGACCAAGGTCGGAATCCCAATCCCGAGGTTCACATAGAATCCGTCCTGAAGTTCCTTCGCTGCGCGCTGTGCCAATTGTTCGCGTGTCAGTGCCATTGCCAGCGCTAATTGTATCTCAAATAAAGAACCCCCGCCCACTATTGGACGAGGGTTCCTGGGATGAGCGCGACTGGGTTATGCCGCCTCGGATTCCTCCGCGGGGCGAGCCGCTCGCGAACCGGACTCCTCGTACTTGAACTGAGCAGCCAGCGCCTGCAGTCTGTCTCCAGCACTGGAGAGCTCTTTGGCCATGTTGCTGACCTGCTCGATGTTCGCCGACTGCTCCTGGATCGATGCTGCGGACTCCTCGACGTTGGCGGACATCTGTTCGTTGCCCGCGCTGAGCTCCTGGGCGCCTGCCGCTGTCTGCTGAGAGATCGAAGCGACCGACTCTACCGACGCGTTGACTTCCTCTGCGCTCTTGCTCATCGCCTCGACTTGCTCCTGGCTGTCCGCCGCGAGCGTCCCGAAGGTCTCAACTGCGGACAGGATGCTTTGAAGCGCCTCGTTCGCCTTTGCGCTGTATTCAGCGCCAGACTCGACCTCTTCCGATGTTGCTTGCATCGCAGCGATCGACTGCTCGACGCCAGCGTTGATC
This sequence comes from Armatimonadota bacterium, assembly GCA_022563855.1. Taxonomy (NCBI): domain Bacteria; kingdom Bacillati; phylum Armatimonadota; species Armatimonadota bacterium. The sequence goes on along the minus strand of JADFMN010000002.1, from coordinate 142,949 downwards.
TCCTTGATCATCTCGCCGATCTCGCTCGTCGAGGTGCCTGCTCGCTCGGCGAGCTTGCGGACCTCTTCTGCAACGACGGCGAAGCCGCGACCGTGCTCGCCTGCTCGTGCCGCTTCGATCGCAGCGTTCAGGGCCAGCAAGTTCGTCTGTTCGGCTATCTCGTCGATCGAATTGACGATCGAGCCGATCTGAGCTTGCTTTTCACCAAGCTCCTTGATCGACGCGTTGGACAGTTCGACCTGCTCTTGGATCTTCGCCATGCTGGAGATCGCCTGTTGTACTGCCTCGCCGCCTTCCTTGGCGGTGCGGCCTGCCTCTTCGCCCGCAGCCTGCTGGGCCTCGCTGCCGGACTTGACCTTGCCGATCGCCTCCAGCATGCCCTCGACAGCGTTGGCGGCGGTGCTGGCGTTGGTCGCCAAATCGCCTGCTCCGGAAGCTATCTCCTGGCTAGTCTTCGCGCCCTGGGTGACTGACTGCGTCATCTCATCCATCGCTCCTGTGATCTGCTCGGACGCCTTTGAGGTCTCGCCCATGGCAGCCTCGACTTTACCGCCAGAATCTTTGACGAACGTCGCTTCTTTCACGAGGTCGCGCATCATCGTCTTTAGACTGTCCTGCGATGCCGTAAAGGCCTCGATCATGCCTGTGGTCTGATCCAGCAGACCGTTGAACTGCCGACCCAGGTCGCCGACCTCGTCCTTGCCGCAGTTTTCGATCGGTTCGGTGACGGCGACGACGTCTTTTGTCAGATCGCCAGTTTTGAGGGCGTCGATACTGGCCTTCAAGTTAGCGAGGCAGTTGTCCTTCAGGCTTGTCATCTGCTCGATCAGCGCCTTGACCGCGCCGGTCATCGCACCTGTGATCGCCATTGCCATCATGACCGAGAAGAGCGCAACAACGACGAACACGACAATCATCTTGGTCGTGCCAATAACGTTGACCCTCGTCAGGTCGGATGCGGCGAAATCCGCCTCCCCGTCTCCCCAGGCCTCCAGCGCGTTGATCGCGGGCAGGAACACGTTCTCGAACTGGACCTCCGACTGGTCTTCGATCACTCGGGCCTGTACCTCCTCGCCGGCGAGCGCCAAGGTCTCGATCTGGCGGAGCAATATGGACTGTGCGGCCCAAGCATCGTCGATCTCGGCGAGCAGCTTGATCTCCTGAGGATCGTCCGCCATCCCGTCGTAAGATTTCAGCGCCTCGTCTACGCCATCAAGTAGCGGATCGAGCATAGCGGCCTCGATATCCATCGCCTCGTCGGTTTCAGCGTGCACTGTGTTGAGAATCTGAATCCTGGCGGCGAGCGCGCCCGTCTCGATCACGCCGATTATATCCATGTCGCCTATGATGTCTCCTACAAGCTGCTCGCCCTCTCCGTGAAGCTGTTCTTTAGCGACCATTCCGAACCCGCCGACCACAGCCGTGCCGAACAGCGCGACGCCGAACCCGAGCGCAAGCTTCTTAGCGAGCTTCAGGTTGCCGATCCATGTCTGGAAGCCCTTGAACCTCATGGCGAAGAACACTGCCACTGCGATGCCCGCACCGATGAGCCAGATCGGCAGCGTGTTCGCATTTGCCGTCTTCGCTTCCGATGTGGGTACAGCCGCACCGACCGAACCTTTGCTGGCGCTGCTAGCAGGTGGCGTGCCAGTAGCCGATGCGTCTTCTGACTGGCCGTAGCCGACCAGCTGCATGCCAACGACGGTCGTGGACTGACCGTTGTCGGATGCAGGCCCGGGCTGGGAGCCTGCGACGAATTGGGTGTAGCCACCCATGAGCATTTGCTTCACTGCGTCGTTCGACATAGTGCGAGCGCTCGCGTGGGAAGCGAAGGGTAGGGCAAGCACCGCCAACAGCAGCGCGAGCGTTCTAAATTGAGTTGTCATTTTTGGGTCTCCGGTCTTGCCCAGCAATAATGCTCGGCGTCTGAAAGGAATCCTAGGCAGGCTGTATCTGTATCGTTAGATATACGAGGGAGAAGGTCTTCCTAATTATTTCAGCAGATCTTGCCGCGTACCAGAACGCAGCTGCTCGTCCGTGTTTCCGTTGTAGGCCGCCTACAGCTGAGCGGCTGCGATGCCTCCGGGGTCCGACCGGGGGCTTTTCACTGCCCGCACCGCGTTCCATGCCACGCCATTACCCGTAAAATTACTGCTCTATAAAGTGCCGTACAGTGGAATTACTAGCTTCGGAGGAACTGTGAAAACCAGAGTAATTCTAGTCGCGCTCGCCTTGTCATTGCCTACTGCCGCCTTCGCCGGTTGGACGGCGCTCGTCTTGATGCCGATCGCCGACATCTTGGGCCATCGGGAGGCGTACTACGGGTACAGCGTCTCGGGAACAGAGCCGAACGTCTCGAAGGGCATCGGGCACTCGCATGGTATGGAGTTGGGCGTGTTCGACAGGCTGGAGCTGGGCTACGACAACGACTTCGACGGCTCGACGGTCTTCAACACAAAGCTCCTGCTGTTCGAGGAGCCGGAAGAAGCGAAGTATGCAATCTCGATCGGCGTCGCCGACTGGTCGGACGCCGCTGGTTCGGCGGTGTTGCTGGGCAGGCACGACTTCGACGGGTTTCGGCTTCACGTCGCGGTGATGGCCGAAGGCTCTAACCGTTTGGCGGTGGGCATCGACGCTCCGTTTCTCGACATTGGAACCTGGACTGTCGAATACGCGAGCGGCCCAGGCGCGTACGCCTGGGGCGGTCTGTTCCTGCCTATCGACTCAGTGCCCGGGCTAGAACTCGATCTATTCCTCGGCGTACCGTCCAACAAGAGCGACGGCGTGCAGTACTCGGTCGGATTCGTCTACGGCTGGACGTTCTAACGGGCGCTACTTGATCTGGTCTGGCCGCAGATACGCCTTGCTCTTGCCATCTAGATCGGGCAGGGACACCACGTCGCCCGTCTCCCACTTGGCGTCGGCGCTCTGGAACTTGTCGTGGCGGCGATCCTGAACGAAGATGTGAACCCGGCGGCCGTTCCGCTCAACGATCAGCTCGGTTTTAATACGGCTCCCGAAGCTTCCGGCGAATATCTTCTTGACCTCGACGTCGACGACCGTGTAGTCGGCTGGGGCCGTCATGATTGCAGTTATGAGGGTGAGTGTTGCTAACATGCTTTGTTCTCGCTTACTGTGTACTCTACACCGAAACTGGGGCAACTCCTGCGCCAGTCGCGACGATCGTAACAGATACGGCAACCTTGCCGGGTCGCTTGCCAATCAAAGTGCAGGGCACCAACGCGATTGCGAAGGTGCCCTGCTATGCTTTATCAAGTTTAATGTTCGGAGAGAGATTCACAAATCTATAGAGACGTGTATAGAAATGGCCCAGTACAGACGACTGCCGGTCTGCCAAAGCCACCCCTTCCGTGCCAGTATCGAATTAGTTACAGAACGCCCTAGTGCAGGGAATGAGACCTGCCAAAAATGCTGGCTATGCACCGTCAGCATCTTAGTCGCGTAATAGGCTCGGCCTTGTGCTTCGCCTTCATAACGACTGCAACCGCGCAGCACCAAGCGAGCGAGTCCAAGCAGACCCATTCGCACGAAACCGAAAAGCACCATGCGAATGGATCCGACCAAGACCATTCTAAGAAGTCCGCGCCAGACCATGGCAAGCTATCAGTCACCGTTTTCGCCGACGCCTATTTCGCTGCGGACCACCACAGTTCGACGGTGAACGGCATGGGCGGATTCTGGTTCCGCCGCATCTACCTGACTTATGACCGCGAGCTCGAAGGCGGCTTTGCGGCACGCCTGAACTTCGAGGCCGCCAGCCCCGGCGACTTCACGACCGACGACAAGCTGTATACAAAGTTCAAGGACGCTTACATCTCGCATCATGGCGAGGCAGGACACGCGTACTTCGGACTGACGATCAACCCGCTGATCGGCAGCTACGAGAAGTACCACAAAGGGTACCGCGCGATCGAAAGGACGCCGCTCGACCTTTTCAAGATGTCAGGCAGCAGGGACACTGGTATCGGTTTCAAGGGCCACCTGAGCGGCAAGACCGACTACTGGCTGATGGTCGGCAACGACAGCAGCGTCGGGTCTGAGACGAACAAGGGCAAGGCGTTCTACTTGAATCTCAATCACGAGCTCGCTCCGAATCTCGATCTGAATGGAACTGCCGTGTACGCGGACAAGGATGGGTCGGACCACTGGACGACCGCAGCCGTGTTCTTGGGATATAAGGGCGACAAGATTGAGGGCAGCCTCTTCTACGCGCACCAGGCGAGATCGATCGCGGCAGGCCCGGACGTCAGCCTCGATATCGTGTCGCTGTACCTCTCCTTCCATTCGTCCGATACCGTGAAGCCGTTCTTCCGAGCGGACTTCGTGAACGGCGCGGTTCCCAAAGCAGACAAGATCAAGTATCTGAAGCTCTCAAAGGACGCTAGCCCATCCCTCTTCATTGTCGGGGTCGACATGAAGCTGAGCAAGAACGTTCACCTGATACCGAACATTGAATGGGTTACCTACAGCAACCCGACGTCAGGCCCGACGCCCGGCAACGACATGTTCATACGGCTGACCGTGGTCGCCAAGTTCTGAGACTGGCGAATCGGATGCCCGCTTGCAAGGGCGCCGTCGCATCTGTTACGGCGCCCTTTGCCAACTGTTCGCGCGAGAGGGCCATAACGTGATTCTAGCCAATTCCGAGCCCTGAACAAGGCGGTTACTTGATTGGCTGAGGACGATAGACACCGATCCAGCCGCCAGTCAGCCTACTCATTTGAAAAGTGTGCCGCTGCACCGTCCGCTTACCGTTGACGTTCTGGTGCAGCATAGTCCATCTGCGCTGGTCGTCCGAGGTCATTTCCAATAGCGCGGTGTGGTGACGAAACTGCGCCGGCACGCTGGTTCTGGGAACTTTGATCTTGACGTTCCTGAACTGGAGAATATCGCCTGCCTTGGCCTTGTTCTTGGGATCGACCCACTCGAATACAGCGCGGCCGTTTGACGCGACGTACAGTGTGCCGATGTGCTCGCCCCACACATAGTCGCCGTTGTTCGGATCGTCCCTGAACGACCTATTCGTCTTGGCGCCGACCGCCTTCAACCCCGCAAGGATAAAGTCCGTGCACTCGCCACGGCCTTGTGCATAGCCGACCTGTTCCTTTGACCAGGCGACAAGCTTGTCGTTGAGCGTCGGCTCTTCTGGGGTGAAGGCAGAAGACGCGCAGATGGTTGCAAGGATAAGGCTAATTGTCATACCGACTACTCGCGATCTCTAGTCGTCAGACGTTCGATGCGCTTCTCATAGTTCGTGCCCTTGATGATCCGGTCCACCGCTATGCCGGGGGTGTGGATCCTGTCGGCGTCCAGCTCGCCGGGCTGCACCAGCTCTTCGACCTCCGCGACGCAGACCTTGCCAGCCGTCGCCATCATCGGGTTGAAGTTCCGGGCGGTCATGCGGTAGACGAGGTTGCCCTCTATGTCGCCCCTCTGCGCTTTCACGATCGAGAGGTCGGCGTGCAGGGCGGTCTCCATCACGTACATCTCGCCGTCGAACTCGCGCGTCTCCTTCCCTTCCGCAATGATCGTGCCGTAGCCGGTCTTGACGAAGAACGCAGGAATCCCCGCGCCGCCCGCGCGGCACCTTTCAGCAAGCGTCCCCTGTGGGTTGAACTCCAACTCCAACTCTCCCGAGAGGTACTGCCGCTCAAACTCGTCGTTCTCGCCGACGTAGCTCGAGACCATCTTCTTGATCTGCTTAGTCTGCAGGAGCACCCCCATACCAAAGTCGTCGACACCGCAGTTGTTGCTGATGACCGTGATGTCCTTGACGCCGCTGTCGTGCAGAGCCAGGATCAGGTGCTCGGGGATGCCGCAGAGCCCGAAGCCCCCCGCCATGATCGTCATGCCGTCGAACAGCAGCCCGTCGAGGGCTGCCGAGGCGTCTGGATAAACTTTGTTCATACGATCGCTCGGTATCGCCCATTCTACCGATGCGCGGAGCAAAAAAAATGGGCGGAACGACTAGCGCCCGCCCAAAGCAATCTGACAGTGCTATCTCTGTCACTTCTGACCCATCTATGACTTCGATGGTCGGGGAGTTGTTCCCGCGGCCGGCTGCAGTCCAGGTGGTTTTAAGGGACGCGGGAGAGAGTTGCCTTGAGGTTCTTCGCCAGCGCGCCGTTTGATGCGATGAAGTCACAACCCGCCGTCATGCCCGCCTGAATCAGCTCCTTCTCCTTGTGCCCAGATCTGCCGACGACCTTTCCACCCCCCTCCTTCAGCAACGGAATCGCGGCGACGAAATCCGGCACTGCAAGGTCTATGATCGCGATGTCGAAGTCTGGAGTTGTTTGCGGCGCTTCTCCCAGCACCTCGACGGTCGCGCCGAACGCCTCGGCGGCGCCCTTCAGCCGAACCGTCCACATCAAATTCCGATCTAGCAACAACAGCTTCACTTGCCTGCACGCTACCACATCGGCTTTAGGTCAAAAACCCGCACCAAGTCCATCAGCGCATCTTCTACACTGTTGACAGCCAATGGACGTTCAGAAGATCAGCGGTAAGCGCCATCAGGGTCTGGGCAACTCGCAGAAAGAGTTGCGGTTCGTCGCAGATGGTGCGGCCGACGGCTCTCTCTCTGACGAAGAGCTGACGGCATGGCTGAAGGCAGCTTTCGACAACCCGCTGTCGCCCGAGGAGACAGCACAGCTAACCCTCGCGATGGCCCAGAGCGGAGAGCGGCTCGACCTGACCGGACTGCCGAAGCCGTGGGTGGACAAACACTCGACCGGCGGCGTCGGCGACAAGACCACCATCGTCCTGCTGCCACTGCTCGCGGCGTGCGGGCTGACGGTCGTCAAGATGTCCGGGCGCGGGCTCGGGATCACCGGTGGGACGGTTGACAAGCTTTCGTCAGTGCCGGGGTTCCGTCTCGACCTCACGCCAGAGGAGATGAAGGAGCAGGCCGCGCGAATCGGTATCGCGCTGACGGGCCAAACCCCGCGCCTCGCGCCGGCGGACAAGAAACTGTACGCGCTTCGCGACGTCACCGGCACCGTCGGGAGCGTACCGCTCATCGTCTCGTCGATCCTATCGAAGAAGATCGCAGGCGGCGCCGAGACGGTGATCCTCGACGTCAAGTGCGGCTCCGGCTCGTTCATGAAGACCTTGCCGGAAGCGAAAGCGCTGGCACAATCTCTGCACGATACCGCCATGTTATGCGATCTGAACTTATACACATCCATTACAGACATGGACCAGCCGCTCGGCCGCGCGGTCGGCAACGCGCTCGAGGTCAAAGAAGCGATCCGCGTGCTGCATGGCGAGGAGCAAGGCCGATTCAAAGACCTCTGCCTCCACTTCGCAGGCAAGACCCTAGCGGCAACGGGCAAGGGCACAGAAGACGACGCTCGCCAGACGCTAGATTCCGGCAGGGCCTTAGAAAAGGCCAAGGAGTGGTTCGACGCGCAGGGCGCAGACCTCTCGGTCTTTGAAACCGAGGACTGGTGCGCCAACTCCACGATCACGGAAGTACGACACGAAGGCGAGCCCGGCTGGGTCGAGCGCGTCGACGCGCAGGCGATCGGCCAAGCCGTCGTCGACATGGGCGGCGGACGCAAGCGCAAAGAAGACGAGATCGACCCGACCGTCGGCATCGTGTTGCACGTCGAGGTCGGCTACAAAGTCGAGCCGGGTCAGCTCTTACTACAAGTGCATGGCGTTGCAAGTGCAGCGAGCCAGGCTTTCCAAATCTCCGACTCACCGGTAGCCGCTAGGTCGATTCTACTGACATGATCTCCACACTGCTGCTAGCGATCTCGTTCGTGCCGAGTTCAGGTTCGTCCGACTTGCTCGACCACGCCTTCGCGCAGTGGAAGGCGACCCCGGAGATGCGAATTGAGGACGCCTACAAGTGGCTGTTCCACGCGACTCTCGGTGGCGAGCACGCAGTGCAAGACGTGAATAGTCCAAGGAATTGGATGGACAGCGAGTGGGCTTCGCTCGAACTCTCTGAGCAAGATGAGCCGGAGGTCGTCAAGCTCACTCCGGACGGGTCGGTGCTGCGCGTCAACCTGCGACCTTACAAGGACAGAGGAGGAAACAAGGAGATGCTGCTTTGGGCGTTCGTGTTCTCCGCCGAACGGTTCAAGGCCAACAAGTCAGTCTTCCGAAACGCATGGAACAATCTCGGCGACCGCCTGTCAGTAGCGAGCCAAGGCCACGTTACACGCAAGGAGTGGCAGCGGCTCGACGAAGAAACGCATGCGCTCGGCTACCCAGCGATCCACCACTCAAGGCAGTACGAACAGAAGTACAAACCCGCCTACCGCGTCGTGCTCGGCGAAATATGGAGCGCGGGCATTTAGCCCGCACCCCGGTCCGCGGGCGTTTGGCCCGCAGACTTCGTGAGACGACTCGATAGGCGCGGCTCGCGAGGACGCTCGACCTCCCAACCTGAACCAACCCGAACAAAACTCCTCCAGCCGTGTGCCACGGCCAGGCCCGGAGGGTCTGTCCGTGCGAATGTGGCTGCCATAACGCTGGGCGGCGCCACGGCAGTGGACTGAGAGTCCACAGGCCGGGTTGCGGACTAAGAGTCCGCGCTCCGACCAGGACAACTATCCTCATGTCCGATTCGCAAGATCCCGCGTCATGCGGCGGTTCCAACCGCTGAGCACCAGATGCTCGTCGGGGTGCTGGCATCCGTCTTCTACAACATCGTCGCCGGAGTGCATCTGCACGAGCACGGTCTTGCGCGTGCGGTCGCTGATGTTCGGCTTGGAGCCGTGCACCGTGAAGTAGTGGAAGAACGCCACGTCCCCCGGGGAGGCTTCGAGTGCGACGGAGTCTTCGATCGGATATCTCACGGCGAAGTCGGCGCTCTGCCCGCCAGAGTCCGGCATCCGCCCCATCTTGTGCGACCCCGCCACGACGCGGAGGCACCCCATCTCGTCCGTCGCCTCGGAAAGATGGATGACAGCGGCGATCATCGTGTCCTTCTCGCACGGGAAGTACGCCCAGTCCTGGTGCATCGGGATCGGCGCACCCTTCTCCGGCGGCTTGCTGAACAGCTTCGTGTGGTGCAGGACGATATCTGGTCCCAATAGGGCGCGCGCGCAGTCCAAGAACGGCTCGTGCAGCAGCGCGCGCATCCAAACCGCCGAGTACTGCTGCACGTTGTGCGTATGAATCAAGACGCTGTCCTCGTCCGTCCCCGCCCACCGCGCGTTGATCTCTTCCCCGCTCTCTTCAAGTTGCCTGACTATCCGATCGAAATCCGCAGCCATCGCATCAAGCAGCTCGCCGCCGAATACGCTCTTAGCCAGTGCAAAGCCATCGCGATCGAACTGTTCGGCAAACCCGGACATTGACATTCAACTCCTACCAATACGGCAATCAACCAGCGCCTGCTCCAACCGCTCCGTCGGCAGACCGATGACGTTGCTGACTGAGCCTTCGACTCTCGCTATGAAGCTCTGAGACTCGTCCTGCAGTCCGTACGCGCCGGCTTTGTCCATCGGCGAACCGGTTGCGACGTACGCTCGAATCTCGTCATCGGACAGCGCGTGGAACGTGACCTTGGTCGCCTCGGTGAACGCCGACAGCCCATCCGGCCACCGAAGGCAAACGCCCGTTACCACCGTGTGCGTCCGACCCGAAAGCTCGCGAAGCATCCGCCTCGCCTCGCCCTTGGTCGCGGGCTTGCCGAGCTGCCGCCACCCGCCCTCATGTGGCAGTGCGACCACGGTGTCTCCAGCGATCACCAGCGCATCGGGGTGCTTTTCGGCCACGAACAGCGCCTTCTCGCGAGCCGTCCGCTGTACGCTGTCCCAGGGGTCTTCGCTGGTCAGTCGCGACTCGTCGAGATCTGCCGGTACCACGGTGAAATCGCTCACCAGGCTGCGCAACAGCTCCTGACGACGAGGAGACGCGCTGGCAAGCACCACCGACAAGCTCAGTTCAAGCACCCGCAGATTGTATCCGCTCCATCCCAAACCGAACGGCAAGCCACCTGATACAATTGGTCAGAGGTCAACATTTGCGAGTCCCATTCCTTGATCTAAGAGCGCAAACCGACGAGGTTCGCGAGAGTATCGATTCTTCGATCGCCGAGATATTCGACTCAAGCGCGTTCGTGCTCGGAAAGTACTGCACCCAGTTCGAAGACGAAATCGCACGGCGCCACGGCGTCAAGTACGGGGTAGCGGTGAACAGCGGTACCGACGCCCTGCGGATCGCGCTCCAAGCTGCGCGAATCGGCGAAGGGGACGAGGTCATCACGAGCGCGTTCACGTTCGTCGCGAGCGTCGAGGTCATCGCGCAGCTCGGCGCGGTACCGGTCTTCGTCGACATCGAGGCGGACACGTTCCATATGAATCCGAGCTTGATCGAAGCCGCGATCACGCCGCGCACGAAGGCGATCATGCCGATCCACTTGTTCGGACAGCTCGCGGCAGCAAAGCAGATCAAGCAGATTGCCGACCAGAACGGCCTGACGGTCATCGAGGACTCGGCGCAAGCGTTGGACAACCACTGCGACGGCGTCTACACCGGAAAGTTCGGCCTCGCCGCTGGATTCAGCTTTTACGTCACCAAGAACCTTGGCGCTGCCGGCGACGGCGGGTTGATCCTGACCGACGACGAAGAGATCAGGGACAAGTCGCTTTCACTGCGGATTCACGGCATGGGCAAGGAGCGGTACTACTACGACGACCTCGGCTACACGAGCCGGATGGCGGAGATCCAGGCGGCGGTGTTGTGCGCAAAGCTTGAGAAGCTCGACGGATGGAATGCGCGCCGGGCGGAGTTGGCACAGGTTTACATCGACGGGCTAGAAGGAACCGACGTCGAGACCCCCGTCACATCGGCTGGCAACAACCACACGTACCATCAGTTCGCGATCCGGTGCGACAGCCGCGGCGAGCTGATGAAGCACCTTCAGGAAAGCGAGGTCTCCTGCAGCATTTTCTACCCTGTCCCGCTCCATCTGCACGCGCCGTACCGAGCGTTCGGCGGCGGCGAGGGGAGTCTGCCGGTCACCGAGCGCGTGTCCAAGCAAGTGCTATCGCTGCCGATCAATCCCCATCTGTCAGAAGAACAGGTTCGGTTCGTTTGCCAGTCGATTCAGCGTTTTTGCGCACGGTGCATTACGGCACGCTGATTGCAGGCTGAACACTCGCCCGTCGATCAAACGTCCGAGAAATGATTGTCCAGAGCAGTCCATGTTGAACAAACGCCATAGCTTCCGCAGAGCCGCAGCCGTTATCGCCCTTGCTGCGGCGGTGTGCGCGCTGGGCGGCGGCACGACGACATCGAGCAAGGAAACACAACAAAGCAAAGACGCAAGTCGCGTTCTAATAGTCATCAACCAAGCCAGCCCCGACTCCGTCCAGGTCGGCAGCTACTACCGAAACAAGCGAGGAATCCCTAAGACAAACGTTGTTTTCATCAACGTGCGGGACTCGGAGACGATCCCGATCGCCAGGTATAGATCTGAGATTGAAGCCCCGGTGCGAACCGCGATCAAAGCTCTTTCAAAGCCCATCGACTTCATCGTGCTGACGAAGGGCATTCCGATCCGAATATCCGGAAAGCCGGGGTATTCGGTCGACGGCCACCTTGGAGGCATGGACGTCAACTTCCGTCCAAAGAGCGAAAACGACTCGAAGATCGGTCGTTTCGCGAATAATCCGTACTACCGGAAGAGCGAACCGTTCAGCAGCAAGAAGTATGGCTACTACCTTGTCACACGGCTCGACGGTTATACGCTTGAAGACGCGAAGCGCCTCGTCGACAACTCGCTGGCCGCAAAGGGCGACAAGGGGCCGTTCTTCTTCGACACAGCCGCCAATAGAAGAAAAGGCGATTACCTGACTTGGCAGAAGAAGCTGACTGGGGCGCACAATACGCTGACGAAGAAGGGGTTTGATTCGCGACTTGAGGAAACCGCCAAGTTCGTCGCGCCACAATACGCGCTCATGGGGTACGCGAGCTGGGGCAGCAACGACGGCGCGTACGACAAGGCGACGTACAGGAGGATAAAGTTCAAGCCTGGGGCGATCTGCGAGACGTTCGTCTCTACCAGCGCGAGGACGTTCAAGCACACGGACAAGGGCCAAAGCGTTATCACTGACCTGATCGCCAACGGTGTGACGGGAATAAAGGGCTATGTCAGCGAACCGTTCACGTTTGCGCTCGCCGACACAGAAATACTGTTCGACCGATACACGAGCGGCTACAACCTCGCCGAGAGCTTCTACATGGCGTCGGCAGTCATCAAATGGAAGGACCTGGTCATCGGCGACCCGCTCTGCAGCCCATACGCGAAGTCGGACTAGCGCTGCTTTCGGAGCAGAGCAAGCAGCATCGGCGCGCCGATGATCGCTGTTACAGCGCCCAGCGGTAGCTCCATGAACTCGAACGCCCTCTGCGCAATCACATCCGCAAAAAGCAGAACCGCCGTGCCAGTCAGCGCCGAGCCGAGCAAAGAGATGCGCAGGTCGAGTCCGACGATTCGGCGGGCTATGTGCGGGGCGACCAAGCCGAGAAAACCGATGATGCCAGCAGAGCCCACGGCCATAGCCGTCATCAGTGTGACCGTCAGCAGGGTGATCGCCCGCAGCCGGGGTACATCGACGCCCAGGCGCTCTGACGTGAACTCACCTACGGAGAACGCGTTGAGAGCCCGCGTCTGGGTCTGAAGAACCGCGAGGCAGACCAGCAGCACGACCGCCAGCGTCTCCACCCGCGGCCACTGCAGATCGGCGGTCGTGCCCAGCAGCCAGCGCAGAATTTGATTCGTGTCTTGCCCAGCGGCCAAGAGCATCGCGGTCATCGCAGAAGCCAGCATCGCCGATACCACGACGCCGGCGATCAGCATCGTTGTGATCGAGATGCGTCCGCCCTTGCGGGCGATCGCGACTACGAGCCACAGCGTGAGCATTCCTCCCACGAACGCCAGGCCGAGCTTGCCGAGCCCGTACGCCGCGCCAGATACGCCGAGCATCAGCGCGACCGTCCCCCCGATCCCGGCCCCAGAAGAAACGCCGAGCACGTACGGTTCGGCCAGCGGGTTGCGAAACAGCGATTGAAACGCGCTTCCGGCCGCACCCAAGATCGCGCCGATCAGCGCGCAACCAACGGCCCGAGGCATCCTCAGCTGCCATACGATCACGTTCGCCTGCTCGTCGCCTCCGTAACCGGCGAACAGCTCGCGCAGCACGTCCACCAGATTGACCGCGCTAGAGCTTCCGAGTCCGATATGCAGCACGAACGCTAACGCCGCCGCGATGAGCAGCGCGCACAGCTTCGCTACGATCGATTTGCTCAAGAGCACGGCCAGCATTATGGGCCAGAGGTATCATCAAATGCGGTGACCCTAGCTACTCTTTCGCAACGGGCGAGACGGCTCCAACCATCACCTACGCTCGCCATGGCGACGAAGGCGAAGCAGATGAAGGCCGAGGGAGTGGACGTCGTCTCGTTCGCAGCGGGTGAGCCGGACTTCGACACACCCCGCGCGATCACCGAGGCGGGAAAGGCTGCGCTCGACGCTGGCCAGACCCGATACTCCCCGACCTCCGGTTCGCTCGACCTGCGGCAGGCAATAGCAGAAAAGCTCAAACGCGAAAACGGACTCGATTACGACCCCAAAGAGACGATGGTCTCGACCGGCGCAAAGCAGTGCATCTACAACGCGGTCCAGGTGCTTGTCGACGAAGGCGACGAGGTCGTCATCCCCGCACCGTTCTGGATGACGTATGAGGCGCAGGTCCAGTTGGCCGGCGGCACTGCGGTCATCGTCCCCTCGACTTACGAAGAGGGATTCGTTCCGCCGCCGGAGAGGATCGCAGAGGCAGTCACACCAAGAACGAAGGCGATCATGCTCAATACGCCGTGCAACCCAAGCGGCGGAGCGATCAAGCGCGAAGACCTCGAGGCGATTGCGGAGATCGCGGTCAAGAACGACCTTTGGATCATCAGCGACGAGATCTACGAGCACCTGACGTACGGGCACGAACACACCAGTATCGCGACGTTCTCAGAGGAGGTCAAAGGTAGAACGGTAACGGTCACGGGCTGCTCCAAGAGCTACGCGATGACCGGCTGGCGAATCGGCTTCATCGCCGGCCCGCTCGACGTCATCAAGGCGATGACCAACCTGCAGGACCAGGTCACCAGCGGCGCTACGACCTTCAGCCAAGCCGGGGCAGTCGCGGCGCTCAACCTCGACCGGGCAGAGGTCGAAAAGATGCGCGCGACGTTTGAGCGCAGACGAAACCTGATCACGCAGAGGCTCCGTGAAATACCAGACCTCCGCGTCCGCGACCCGCTTGGCGCCTTCTACGTATTCCCCGATTTCTCGGCCTACATCGGCGGCAAGTGCCAGGACGACGCCCAACTCGCGGCATACCTCCTCGAAGAGGCCAGGATCGCGACAGTGCCGGGCACCGTCTTCTATGGCCCTGGGCACCTCCGCCTCAGCTACGCGCTCAGCGAAGAGGACATTGAAAAGGGCACGGCGCGCATCGCAGAAGCCCTGCAGAAGCTCTCCCGATGATCCCGAAGGAAATCCCGCTTAAAGACGAGAGCCTGTTCAACCTGGCGATGACGCATCGCTCGGCCGTGGACGACTCGCTGAAGGACAGCTACGAGCGAATGGAGTTCTTCGGCGACGCGGTGCTGGGGCTGGTCGTAGCACAATATTTATACGAGCACCATCCTGAATGGGATCAGGGCGACATGAGCAAGGCGCGGGCAAGCGTCGTTCAAGAAGGCCCGTTGGCGGAGTCGGCGCTGCGCCTCGGTCTGGACGAGAAGATGGTTCTCGGTGCCGGCGAAGAGGCCACCGGCGGTCGGAGAAGGCCGTCAATACTGTGCGACGTGTTCGAGTCCGTGATCGGAGCGATCTACATCGAGTCCGGACTTGAGAAAGCACGGTGGTTTGTACTAGAGCAATTGCATCCGTTTCTCATGCAGATCAGCGCCGGCGACGTAAGTCCGCACGACCACAAGTCGCGGCTTCAGGAAGTCGCACAAGCCATTTGGCGCAAAACGCCCGAATACCGAGTCTCGGGACACGGATCAAGCGAGCACGAAAGACGGTTCAACATTCAAGTCTTGTTCGACAATGAAGTCATGGGAGAGGGGTTTGGCCGGTCCAAGAAGGAGGCCGAGCAGGCAGCGGCCAAAGACGCGCTGGAAGTCATTGAGCGCGCCAGGCGAGCCCGAGAGCAGGCTGACGAGTCGCGCCGACAGTAGTCTCGTTCCTCGCAATTGCACCAGATTCAGGTGAAAATTTCGGAACTGTTCGCTTTAGGCATGAGTCTAGATAACCCCTGGTGTATCATTGGGTGGTATCTGGCGGGTTCGTCAGGTCACATTTGGTTGGCTTGCTACCGCAGCCAGAGTTTGATCTTTTAGACAATATGAGTTTCTGGAGCCAGTGGCTCCAGGGAGTGGTAATTCGATGCGACGTAACGTTTATGCGATGACCGCATGCTTAGCGGTCTTGGCTCTAGGGACATTTGCGCTTGCGCAATCTGTGCCTAATCCATTCATCAAGAAGCCCGCGCCCACGCTCGAAGCGTTGTTGGGGCAAATCGACAGCGATCCGATCGTGATGGATCGGTATATGCGGCACTTTGGCATGATGCCCGAAGAGGTGCTGTCTTACATCGGCACGCTCTCTTTGGGGACCGTCAAAGAGGACGGTGTGTACTTGATGTACAACACGCCAGAGAGCGGCGAGATCCGGGCGCGCGTCCTCTTCTTCAAGAAGGGCACGAAAGTTTGGGTTGACGTTGCGGGCACGTACATCCTGAAAGTCTCGTGCGGGAACCCGATGGTCCGTGGGACCGACGACCGCGTGGTTGAGCAGGACGAGACTGTGGCTTTGCAGCCGACTGGAACTCTTCGCGAGCTGGCTGGGTCGCCCCCGTCGGGCATCGGACATCAAGAGCTTGTGGCAACGACGCAAACGCCGGGACTCCCCGACGTCAACGCGATGCTGTTGGCACACGCGCCGCCACCGCTGCCGGTCTTCACGAGTTCGCCGCAGCTCATCGGAGCTCTCGTCGTACCGTTTACAGCTGGGTTCCTCTTCAACAGAGGCAATCCCATTCCAGAGCCAGCAACGCTACTGGCCTTAGGCATGGCGATTTCTGGATTCGTCGTCGCTCGGCGCAAACGAAAGGTCGCTTAACAAACCGATCCGCTTCACCACGCAGCCGCCCCTCAACGACCACATTTGAGGGGCGGCGACTGTTCTATCCAAGCTCGATCACGGTCGGCGAGGGCTCTGCGTTGAAGCTCTTCGCGACACCTCCCGCGATGTGGAGGATGTTCTCGATCCGCACGCCAAACCGCCCTGGCAGATAGATTCCAGGCTCGTCGCTGAAGCAGTGCCCTTCTTCGAGCAGTTCTGTGTTCCCTTCGACCATGTACGGCTCCTCGTGAACGCGCATCCCAAGCCCGTGGCCCGTGCGGTGTGTGAAGAACTCGCCGTACCCAGCGTCCGTGATTACTTTCCTTGCTGCTCGATCGACTTCTTGACAGGCGACGCCCTCCTTGGCGGCTTCTCGCGCGGCCATGTGCGCGGCGTGGACGATCTCGTACACCTTCTTCGCCTCGTCGCTCGCCTGGCCGACGCAGACGGTGCGCGTGATGTCGCTGTGGTACCCCTTGTAGCCGCACCCGAAGTCCATGATCAGCACGTCGCCGTCCTGGATGACCGTCCGGTCGGTGTAGTGGTGCGGCTCGGCGCCGTTCGCTCCCGTCGCGGCGATGCAGAAACTGACCAAGCCGCCGCGGTTCTGCATCCCCTGCGTCAGCAGCATCGCGACGTCCCACTCGGTCATGCCCGACTTGATCTGAGGCATCACCTCGTCCCAAGTCGCGTCGGCGTACCGCGCAGTCTTGTACAGGTTCTCCAGCTCCTCCGGGTCCTTCCTGCGCATGAGCTGAGCGATCAGCGAGAACCCCTTGCGATACTTTGCACCGGGCGCGACGGCCTGCATCGGCAACAGGTACTGCGCGGGCATCTCGTCGTCGACCGCGACGGTCGCGTCCGCCAGCCCCCAGTCTTCGACCAACTGCCGGTAGTGCGCCATAGGGTCTTCCCCGTCCTTCCACGTCCGCACGTCCTCGATCCCGCAGCGCCGCGCCTGGTTCTCGCTCAGCGACGGGCAGATCATCCGCACGCTCCCGTCGCTACGGATGCTGAGCGTCAGGAACCGCTCGCCCCCGCCCTCGGTGAAGCCGTGCAGATACCCCATGTTTACGGTACTGCTCAGCACCAGCGCATCCACGCCCTCGCTCTTCAGAACGTCCGCAAGCCGCGCCAGCCTGCTGCCCTTCATCACGCCAGTAGACATCGTAACGACGAGTATGGCACGGGCTCACGCTGCTCTCGGCTAGGCTGTATAATGCGGGATGTTGGCGGATCGTCTAATGGCAGGACTCTACTTTTTGGTGGTAGCTATCTAAGTTCGAATCTTAGTCCGCCAGCCAACTCATTTCAAAATCACGGTGCGACAGAACGCGTATAATTCCCTTCGAAGGAGTACTTCATGTTGGCCCTTACTATAGCCGCGCTGCTCTGTCAGACGCAATTATCGGACGACCTGCTGATCGAGTCACTGAGTAGGGCCTCTCTGCCATTGAAGACTGTCGTCGCTGGAAATGGGTTCGACGACATGGCACTGATGGCAAAGTCGCTTCAAGGTGTCGAGGTCGTTGGAATGGGCGAGCCGACGCACGGCTCTCGTGAGGTGTTCCAGATGAAGCACCGCATGTTCGAATACCTCGTCGAGAACCATGGCTTTACCGTGTTCGCGCTAGAGTCCAACATGTCGGATACAGTTGCTCTGGATCGCTATGTCCTCTACGGTGAGGGATCCGTACAAGAGGCCGCTAGGGCACAGGGATTCTGGACGTGGTCGACCGAGGAGATCGTCGATCTGCTCGAATGGATGCGAACGTATAACACAGACCCAGAGCATCTTCAGAAACTCAGGGTGGTCGGAATCGACATGCAGAACCAAGCCACGTGCACGCTCTACTTTCAGAAGATTTGTCGAATATTGAACAGCGATGGTCAGGCGCAGTTTTGGGAAGAGATGAGTTGGGATGATCCGACGGACGAGCAGATGTCAGAGTTCGCAGACATTGTTTCGCGCGACTTACCTGTCGTAAGGGAGAAGGTCGGCGAGGACGCCGCGAGGCTCTATGAGCGTATGGTCGTCGTGTACAAGCAGGCTGTCGACAACAATAGGATCAAGCACTTCATCTGGGCCAGAAGCAAGGCGCTCCCACATCTTGCTGAAACGTTCAAATCCGTCGAGAACCTGATGCAAGGCTCAAGGAACATGCCAGATGGTGTCGAAGCAGGCCTGTCGTTCTTGGTAGAGCACGAGAACAGGAGAGTCGCAGAAGAGAGCGTCGACAAAGATAGCTTTATGAAACGTGCGCTGGCAATAAGAAAGTACGCGAATTCACAGGGCGACAAAGCGCAGGCGTACACACGTTGCGCAGAGGTTTTAGAGTTCCTCGCGCTCGCGCAAGGCATGTCTGGGCTGAACGTTTCGGCACACAGAGATCAAAGCATGGCGGAAAACTTGCTCTGGATACAAGACACGTATTTGCCCGGAGCGAAGGTCATGCTTTGGGCGCATAACTATCACGTAAGCAGGCTCCTCGTAAACGACAAGCCGATGATGACCGGGGCGTTCCTCGCTGAATCGCTCGGCGAAAAATACTTCCCAGTCGGGTTCTCGTTCTACGAAGGCGGGTTCCGGGCTGTTGGAACCGATGGGAAGTTGAAAGCTTGGAGCGTTCCAGCGGCTAGGAAAGGATCTATCGACGAGGCATTCAAAAGGGTCGGATACTGTCAGTTTTTCATTGACTTTGGACAACTCGACGAAACGGGTCGGAAATGGGCCTCGCAGCTGCACTCGACAAGAAACTACGGGGCGGTGAACAACGAGGCCCAGGCTGACTCGTATTGGGGCGAGATTACGCCCGGTCAGATGTACGCAGGAATGATCTTCATTGCTAAGACTAAGCCTGCCAGGGCCATAGACTAGACGTTCGCCAGCCAATCTCCTCACGGAGATTCACAGCCCTCGGTACACTGATCTCAGAATGGATCGAGGCTATTTTAGGTACCCCGTCCCGGCCAACGAGCCGATCAAGAGCTACGCCCCCGGTTCGCCGGAGCGTGCCTCTCTGAAAGCAAAGCTCGCCGAGCTTAAGTCGCACCAGGCGGACATCCCGATGGTCATCAACGGCGAAGACGTTCGCACGGGGAACACAGTCTCCATCCACCCTCCGCACGAGACGGCCCACACGCTCGGCCACTACCACAAGGGCGACAAGAGCCACGTCACCGCCGCGATCGACGCAGCTCTACAGGCGAGGGAGTCATGGGGCGACACGCCCTGGCAAGAGCGCGCCGCGATCTTCCTGCGCGCAGCCGAGCTGATCGCCACGAAGTACCGCGACGACATCAACGCCACAACGATGCTCTGTCAGAGCAAGAACGTCTTTCAGGCCGAGGTCGACGCCGCCTGCGAACTCGCCGACTTCCTGCGGTTCAACGTCCACTTCCTCAGCGAGATTTACCGCCAGCAGCCGGTCAGCGGCCCAGGCGTGCACAACCGCACCGAGTACCGCCCGCTCGAAGGGTTCGTGCTCGCGATCTCGCCGTTCAACTTCACCGCGATCGGCGGGAATCTGAGCAGCGCGCCCGCAATGTGCGGCAACGTCGTTGTCTGGAAGCCCTCCTCGACACAGGTCTACAGCGCGCACATGACGATGAGGATCTTCCAGGAAGCCGGACTTCCGCCAGGGGTCATCAACCTGATCTACACGGACGGCCCGACGGTGGGAGACACCACGTTTAGCCACCCGGACTTCGCGGGCGTTCACTTCACCGGCTCAACGGGCACGTTCCAGCACATGTGGCGCACGATGGGCGCGAACATCGCCAACTACAAGTCTTACCCGCGCATCGTCGGAGAGACCGGCGGCAAGGACTTCATCGTCGCGCACAAGAGCGCGGACCCCGACGTTGTCGTCACCGCGATCATCCGCGGCGCGTTCGAGTACGCGGGCCAGAAGTGCTCCGCCGCGAGCCGCGTCTACATCCCCAGCAACCTCGCCGACGAGATCAGAGCCAAGCTCGTCGAGACGACCAAGGGCCTTAAAACGGGTTCGGTCGAGGACTTCTCGAACTTTGTGAACGCCGTGATCGACGAGAAGAGCTACGAGAACATCATGGGCTACATCGAGGGCGTCAAGTGCGACTGCGACTGCGAGATACTTGCCGGCGGAAAAGGAGACAAGAGCGACGGATACTTTATCGAACCGACGATCATCGAGAGCAAAAACCCTAAATCGACGACCATGTGCGAGGAGATATTCGGCCCAGTCTTGACGTTCTACGTCTACGACGCCGAGGACTTCGAGGGCTGTCTTGATCTCGTTGATTCGACCTCCGAATACGCCCTCACCGGAGCGGTCATAGCAACTGACCGCGCCGCGGTCGACTTTGCAACGAAGCGTCTCCAGAACGCTGCGGGCAACTTCTACATCAACGACAAGTGCACCGGCGCGGTGGTCGGCCAGCAGCCGTTCGGCGGCGCGCGCGGAAGCGGCACTAACGACAAGGCAGGATCGATGCTCAACCTCTACCGATGGCTCAGCGCGCGCACGGTCAAAGAGACGTTCGTCCCACCGACCGACTACCGGTACCCGTTTATGGATGGGGAGTGAACGCACGCAGCTATTGGACATATAAGTCCTATAACTGGAATCTGCTGCATCCCCCCAAATTAGCGCGAGCTTTTCATTAGTCAGAATCTCAAGACTGCAATGCCAACCACTAAATACAGTATTCAGCAGATGGACTGCCCCACCGAAGAGCAGATCATCCGCAACCGTCTCAAGACCATCGACGGCGTGGGCGAGTTGGAGTTCGACCTGGTCAATCGAATCCTGACGGTAGAGCACTCGCTGGGCAAAGACCACACGATCTTAGCGGCCTTGAAATCCGTCGGCATGGGGCCGGCTGACGAAGGCGGCGACAAGAATCGCTACAAGAACCTCCTGGTCGGCGTCGCGCTGGCTCTCGCAATCGGTGCGGAGGTGTTCCACCAACTGACAAGGGGAAACTATGAGGGCGTGACCATCGCCATGTCGCTGGTCGCGATCGCGCTCGGGGGCGTGCCCGTTCTGAAAAAAGCGCTCATCTCCGTCCGGACGTTCACGCTCAACATCAACTTTCTCATGGCCCTGGCGACGGTCGGCGCGCTGGCGATCGGTGCGTGGGCGGAGGCGGCGATGGTCATCGTGCTCTTCGCCATAGCCGAGATGATCGAGTCGCACTCGCTCGACCGCGCGCGCGACGCGACGCGCTCTCTCATGGACCTCGCGCCGAGCGAAGCGCTCGTGCAAGGCGACGACGGCGAGTTCTACACTGCGATGACGGGGGACGTCGAAGTCGGCGCCGTCGTACGAGTCAGGCCTGGCGAGCGCATTCCTTTTGACGGCGAGGTCGTGTCGGGGCATTCGGACGTCGATCAGTCTTCCATTACTGGCGAGAGCATGCCGCTGCCGAAAGAGAAAGGCGACGTCGTGTTTGCAGGGACCGTGAACGGTGCCGGCTCCATCGACTTTCGAGTCGAGCACACGACCGGCGATACGACGCTCGACCGCATCGTTGCGACGGTGCAGGACGCACAGGGCAAGCGCGCACCCGTGCAACGGCTGGTCGACAAGTTCGCAAGGTGGTACACGCCGTCCGTCGTACTGCTGGCGGTGCTCGTCGCGACCGTCCCTCCACTGATGGGCGAGCCGTTCAGGGAGTGGCTGTACAAGGCGCTCGTCCTGCTCGTGATCGCGTGCCCCTGCGCGCTAGTGATCTCGACCCCCGTCGCTCTGGTCAGCGCCCTTACCCGCGCGGCCAAGATGGGCATCCTCATCAAGGGCGGCATGCACATCGAGACCGCGCGCGGCGTCACCGACGTTGCGCTCGACAAAACAGGAACTCTTACCGAAGGCAAGCCGCGCGTCGTCGCCGTCGAAACATTGATGGAGATAGCCAGCGAAGACGCGCTTAGGGTGGCGGCCGCCGTTGAGGCGCGGTCCGAGCACCCGGTCGCCCAGGCGATCGTCGCTGCGGCCGATCGTCGCACGACGGCGACTGAATTCCTATCGGTACCCGGCCGAGGCGCCGAGGCGACCGTCCAGGGCAAGCGGTACCGGATCGGCAATCACCGCTGGATCCATGAGCACGGGCTCTGTTCGGACGAGCTGGAACAAAAGCTCCAGAGGCACGAAGAGCAAGGCCGCACGGTCGTCGTCCTGTGGGGCGACAGAGGGCCGGTCGCTCTGATCGCAGTCGCTGATGCGCTCAGGGATTCGTCCAAGTTGGCAATAGAAGAGTTGCACAAACTCGGCATCGAGACCCACCTCCTCACCGGCGACAACGCCACGACCGCCGCTGCAATCGCAGGGCAGGCAGGCATCACCAATCAGTACGCGGAGATGCTCCCCGAGGACAAGCTCGAGTGGATCGACAATTTGGTCGGTGAAGGAAAGATCATCGCCATGGTCGGCGACGGGATCAACGACACGCCTGCCCTCGCCAGGGCTAACGTCGGCATCGCCATGGGCGCCGCCGGCACGGACGCCGCGCTCGAGACCGCCGACGTCGCACTGATGAAGGACGACCTCTCCGCCCTTCCCCGCTTCCTCCGCCTGAGCCGCGCGACGTGGTCGATTCTGTGGCAGAACATAATAGCGAGCATCGCGATCAAGGCCGCGTTCATCGTGCTCGACTTCATGGGGCTCGCGACTCTCTGGATGGCCGTGTTCGCAGACATGGGCGTCAGCCTGATGGTCGTTTTCAACGGGATGCGCCTGCTCGGATTCGAAAAGCGGCGCTGACCCCTGCCCGTCCGAAGGTTCTTCTGATATCCTAGAAGACAGATGGACATCGAGAGGGAGATCGCCAGGCACAAAGACGCCGTCTACCGCCAGATGGTACGCCTATGCGGCGATGCAGATGACGCCGAAGACGTGCTGATGGAGGCGCTCATCAGCGCGTTCCGCGCGAGCGACCAGCTCAAAGAAGCGACCGCGTTCCGTAGCTGGCTGACGAGCATTGCCAGCAGGGCTTGCATTCGCTTGCGGACGTCCAGGAAGTCAGGCGCGTTGCTCAGCCTAGATGCGCTAGTTGAAGCCGGGATGCCCGTGCCAACGTCGCCAGGGCTGGAGGGGGCCGCGCAGCTCGCGCAAGCCGAGATGCACGACTGCATCGTTGAGGTGCTGGACAGTCTGCCGGAGATGTACCGGGACGTCTACGACCTGCGCGAGATAAACGGCGAATCAGCGATTGCGACCGCCGAGACTCTCGGCATTTCCGTTCCTGCTGTGAAATCGAGGCTCCATCGGGCAAGAAAGCTGGTTCGCGAAGGGCTGGACAACTCTCTGTGCGGCAGCTTGGCCTAGGTCGTAGTTGCAATCGTGAACCCTATCGCGACGAGCGATGCTCTGGACCGTATGACGAGGAAACATCCATGGAGATGACAAAAAGCAGTCACGGCAGAATCGACGCGGGGGGTCTGAGGGGCCGACTGGATTCAGGCGACCGCTTGCAATTAGTCGACGTTCGGTCGAGAGGCGAGTACGACGCAGGGCATCTGCCTGGGTCGATCAACGTGCCTCTCGACCAGATCGAGCTTCGGATGGACGACTTGAGCGAACGATGCGAGGTTGTGCTCGTCTGCCAGACCGGAGGGCGGGCTGCGATGTCCCGCGATCTCATCGGCGCGGGCAAGCCGCGAGTACTGGTTTTGGAAGGAGGGCTAGACGCATGGAGCGCTGCAGATTGCATCACCGTGCAGTCGCAGTCGGCTCGATGGCCGCTGGAGCGGCAAGTTCGCCTGGTCGCAGGTCTGCTGATCCTCTTGGGAACGATACTCGCGCTGACGGTGGCGTCCGGGTGGATTTTCGTCGCCCTGGGGGTCGGCGCTGGGCTGACGTTTGCCGGACTCACCGGAATCTGCGGAATGTCGAGCCTGTTCGCCCTGCTGCCCTGGAACAGACCGCGAAAACCGCAGGTACAGTGCGGAGACGGGAGCAGCTAAAAGTGATTGTAAAACGGTTCTATGACGAGAAGCTCGCGCAGGCGAGCTACATGATCGGGTGTCCGGCCGCTGGCGAAGCGATCGTCATCGACCCTAGCCGCAACATCGACCAGTATTTGGAGGCAGCGAAGAAGGAACGCCTCAAGATCACGGCGGTGACAGAGACGCACATCCACGCCGACTTCCTGAGCGGGATTCGCGAGCTCTCCAACAGGACAGGCGCGCGGATGTATCTGAGCGACGAAGGAGACATCGACTGGAAGTATGGGTTCTCTAACGAACCATTAGTGACCCTCGTGCGCGACGGAGACACCATCCGGGTCGGCCCCGCTCGGTTAGACGTCATGGCGACGCCAGGCCATACGCCTGAGCACATCGCGTTCATACTCACCGATGAGGCGACCAGCGAAGTCCCGCTTGGCGCATTCACCGGCGACTTTGTCTTCGTAGGCGACGTCGGGCGGCCTGATCTGCTCGAGCGCGCGGCGAACATTAAGGGCACGATGGTAATCGGCGCGAAACAACAGTACGAGTCCGTCCAGAAGCTCAAACCGTTCAAAGACGGCATGATCATTTGGCCCGGGCACGGCTCGGGCTCCGCATGCGGCAAAAGCCTGGGAGGAGTCCCAGTCAGTTCGCTAGGCTACGAGAGGGTCTCCAATTGGGCACTGAAGTCTACGGACAGCGACGCTTTCGTCGATGAGATCCTGAAAGGCCAGCCTGAGCCGCCGACGTACTTCGCGATGATGAAGAAGCTGAACAAGGAGGGTCCGGCAGTCCTGGGTGAGGTGGCCAAACCGGCTCGCCAGTCGGCTGAAAGCCTGACCGATGTACTGAGCGGCGAGAACACGGTCGTCGACATTAGAGACTCTGGCAAGGTAATGGCAGGGCTGTTGCCCGGAAGCGTCCACATTGCAATGGCCAAGGGATTCACGAATTGGGCTGGCTGGCTCGTCCCGTACGACAAGCCGATCTACTTCCTCGCGGAGAGCGAACAACAGGTGTCGCAAGCGGTGCGAGACCTGGTGACAATCGGTCTCGACGACGTTCGTGGCTGGTACGGCCCGGAGGAGATTCAGTCCTACGCCAGCAACAACGGCGAGCTCATGACCGTCGAACAGACTAGGGCTAGCGAGATGGCGGATATGGCGGCGAGCGGAAATACCGTGATCCTGGATGTGCGAAGCGCGACGGAGCGCGAGGAAGGTTTCGTGCCTGGCAGCCTGCACATTCCGCTCGGCTACCTTGAAAGTCGGCTCGACGAACTCCCGAAGGGCAAGCGTGTCATCGTCCATTGTGCCGGTGGAGTTCGGTCTTGCACCGCTGCCAGCATCCTAAAGAACAACGGTTTTCAAGATGTCTGCAACCTGACGGGCGGGTTCGACGAATATGTAGAGGCGGGGTTGCGGGTTCAGGAACCCGCGCTGGCATAGACGTTTTTACTTCCTCCTCCCACACACACGGCCCCCTCCGCTTGCGGACGGGGGCCTTTAACTTTGGGGTCGCGCGCTTCGCTGATTCGCGGGGACTGACACTCGCGGGCTGACTTGGGTGGGGTTCTTCCAGTTGTGAAAGAGATTTGGCCCCCTCCTAGCCTTCCCCGGCCACAGAGGTCGTCGGCATAGGAAGATTGCAGGCCGGGAGAGGGACTTGGCAGCTGTCGCGCCGGGTTGAGTAATATGGCCCCGAGGCTGAGTTGCGCTGGCGTCGATCCTCGCCAAAGCTTGCCCTCGATTCGGGCAATCAAATGATGATCAGTTCTTTGCAGATAGCGTTTCTCCTTTTTGCGTTCGATGGCGTGGCTGCGGGGCCTTCAACAGGCAACACGTACCTGCTGGTCGCCGAGTCGTCGATGGTGAAGGTCTTGCCCGACGTTCCGCTCACAGATGGCCCGCACAGAGAGACGGTCAAATTCGCGGTCGCGGGAGGGGAGGTGGAGGCCGGGCAGATCGTCATCGCGGCCGGGACGGAGCCGTTGCGCGACGTCGAGTTCTCCGTCTCGGAGCTCAAGGGCCCGGACGGGGTCGTGCTACCGGAATCGGCAGTAACGCTCTCGGTCATGGGCTATGTGCTGACGAAGGTTGATGAGAGGATAGTGTTTCCGTATGAGCGTACGGGCTGGTTTCCCGATCCGATCCTTCCCTTCGTCGAGCGATTCGACGTGGAGGCGGGCAAGGTTCAGAGCCTTTGGCTGAGCGTCACTTGCCCTGCCGGGCAGAGCGCGGGGGTGTATCGGGGGCGCGTGACCGTCTCGCCGGCTAACGCGGCGGAGCAGACGATACCGGTCGAGGTCCGGGTGTTCGGCTTCGACATACCGAAAGAGCGAAGCTTTCCCTTCATGATTGCCACTTTCGAGAATGAACTTGAGCGCCTTCATGGTGACGCCTGGAACCAGGACATGTACTGGCGGTACGTTGACTTCCTGCAGGCGCATCGGGTCAACATGAACAACGCCTATCGTCAGAACGAGGAACCGCCGACGGTTGAATTTGTCAAGAGGTTGGTTGCCAGCGGGCTTGATTCGTGGTGCCTGCGCTATATCCGGCAGCCCAAGACCGCTGATAGCGACAGTGGCGAAGAAATCGCGGGCTACGACGAATATGTCACAAGAGGCATCGAAGAAGCAAAGGCGGCATACGAGGTTTTCAAGAAGGCCGGTGCGGCGGATCTTTGCTACATATACATGTTCGACGAAGTGCGCGAGGACCTGTTCGACACTCTCATGGACGTGGCCAAACGTGTCCGTGAAGCTCTGCCCGGAGTGCGCACGCTCACATCAGCCCGCGATCCAAACTACGGCACTGAAAATGGTCTGTCCGAAGTGATCGACGTATGGATAACACCCATATTTGCATTTGATTCCGAGGAGTACATCCCGAAGATCAAAGCGGCCCGTGCAAACGGTAACCGAGTCACGTGGTATACCACTTTCTGGCCGGGCTATCCGTACCCGGACTTCCAAGTTGAACACGACGCAGTCGGGATTCGTCTCCTCTTGGGCGCGATGACGCAGAAGTACAAACCGGACGGCTTTGGCTATTGGGCGAGTGATTGGTGGTTCGGAAATGACAGCCCGATCACCAAGGGGCCGTACACGGACTGGAACCCCTTTACCGGGGTGAGCAATGGTGACGGGAGCATAATCTGTCCCGGCCCGGACGGGCCGCTGACGACGATACGGTTCGAGAACTTTCGCGACGGCATCGAAGACTACGAGTACTACGTCCTGTTGGAGAAAGCGATCGCCGCCGCTCGGGAGCGGGGCGTACCTGATGCGCGGCTTGAGAGCGCCGAAGCTTTGCTGACAGTTCCCGAAAAGCTCGTCAAGGCGTTGAACGATTACTCGCGCGACGTTCGGCTGCTTGAAGGGCACCGGCTACAGATCGCAGAGGCGATCGAGGGGCTGTCGCGCGGGGACTGACGTTCGCCGGGAGCTGACACGCGGGGGCTGACACGCGTGGGGTTCTGCCAGTTAAAAAAGGGGTGTGGCCCCCACCTAACCTCCCCCGGCCACGGAGGTGGTCGGCGTCGGAAGCTGACAGGCCGGGGGAGGGACTTGGGAACTGTCGCGCGGTTCCCTGACGCCTGCAGGCTGACACTCGCGGTGCCCTGATAAGGGTGAGATTCCGTCGAATTTGCCAGCCGAGCGGGAAACGGGCCGGACTCTCGGCGGCGCACCGTCGCCGCAGGCACCCTCCTTCCTATGGACCTTCTCGTTATCGGCTGCTCGGGCTTTCTTGGCAGGCCAGAGCGGATAGACCGTAGTACACGGGTGCGTCTGGCCGCCCCTCCGATGCCTGCGCTTGCGGGTGGAAGGTCGGTCAAAGCTGACAATCGGCAGGCTCAGTGCGAGCCTGGACGTATCATTTCCCTAATAGACAGTGGAGTAACGTCCGATAATAATCATCGGAGCTCTTCTCTGTTATGAATTCAAGGGTTTTTGACGGAAGGTCGATCCGGCCGCGCGATGGCTTTATGTCTAGGGGCAAAGGTCGCGCTCTGTGGCGCAAGGTGCTCGCACCGATCGCCGTGCTGGTTGGCGTCGCGATAGTAGAGGTTCTCACTACCACGTTTTCCGGATATCCGGAAGCTGCGCCCATCGTTCTGGTGGCAGTCATCGTCTCGGGTTTCGTTGCAGGCCTCGAGTCAGGCGTGCTCAGCAGTTTGATCGCCGTGGCGTACGCCTTATTCATGGTAGCTAGCCGGCACCCGCAACACGACACGGACGCGTTGATCTGCGTGCATGCGGTGTTCCTTGCTACTGCCGCTCCGGTTCTCGGCATCATGGCAGGAGCGTTGCGCAACAAGGTCAACCGCACCGCAGAGACGCTGCAGAATCATCTGGGCAACACACCGCTCGGAGTCATCGAAATGTATGACGACTTCGAAATTCGGATCTGGGCTGGCTCTGCCGAGTCAATCTTCGGATTCGGAGGCGAAGAGGTGGTCGGAAAGAACTTGTTCGACCTTCCTGGCATATTTTTTGGGGACGACGACAGCAACGAGGCGAAAAAGGTCTTAGAACAGCTGGGAAAAGGAGACGCTTCATGTGCGGTACACCACTCTCGGAGCGAGGGCACAAATGGGTCGCCTGGACACTCGAGATGGTTCTGGTCTAGCACCTTAGAATCCCGTTGGAAAGAGAGCCGGTATCTCGTCTTAGTCGAGGACATAACGGAGAGGGTGCACGCCGAGGAACAGCTGGAGAAAAGCAAGTCTGAATTGATAGATCGACTTGTCCGCGCTGTAGAGTGTCGCGACGATAAGACCGGTTTCCATATCATACGAATAAGCCTCTTCTGTGAGGCGCTCGGGCGGGCGGTTGGCCTAGCAACAGAGGAATGCAAGCTGTTGCGTCAGGCCAGTCCGATGCACGACATAGGGAAGATCGGCATCCCTGACAAAATTCTTCTTAAACCCGGCAAATTGAGCGATGAGGAGCTTGCGATCATTAGAAAGCACCCGATCATAGGCGCCAACATTCTCGCCGGCAGCGATCACTCTCTCATCGAAATGGCCGAGCAGATCGCGTTGACCCATCACGAAAAGTGGAACGGCACCGGCTATCCGAGTGGCTTAAGGGAAAGCGACATCCCGTTGTCCGGCCGCATTTGCGCGGTCTGCGACGTCTTCGATGCGCTTGTATCCTCCCGTCCCTACAAGCAGGCATGGGGCGTCGATGAGGCCGTGAAAGAACTAAGGAACCTCGCTGGCATCCACCTCGATCCGCAGCTCGTCGAACATTTCTTGGAGATACTTCCAGAAATCGAGGAGCTCATGGCAGAGTACTCTGACAATACCCAAGCGAATTTACAGCGTCGCGCCGGATGATCCCCGCGAGCAAACGGCCTGGGCGCACGAAAGCGAGTTCCTCGCGTTAGGCGTGCCCGTCTGCTCAATCAAGTCATCGACCGCAAGGAGCTCGGCGCACCAAAAACAAGCAGCCTCACGGCACTAAGCGGTGAGGCTTCCCAGAGCAGTAGTTGCGAAGACTATCCGCCGCCGGTGGAGCCGCCACCGCGACCGCCGCCGCCTGTCCGATCGCCTCCGCGACCGAACCCGGCACCACCCCTTGTCTGGATGTTCGGATCGGCCTCGAACGGCTTGCCCTTCATTTCGCTCCAGATCGCAAGCTGCTCTTTCGTCAAGACCTTGTCGATCTCAGCGTTCATGATCTCGTTGTTCTTGGCAATTTCGGCGTTAATCTGCGCCGAATCGATGCCGTTTTCACGGCCGTTGCTGCGAATCTGCCCGTTGGCTTGGTTCAACGCTTCGTTGAGCTTGTTGATCTCGATCTTCTGCGTAGCCTTCAGGCCAAGCTTCTTTTCGATCTCAGGATCCATCACGGCTCTAACGCTGGCCAGCTGAATCCTGATCTGACCGAGGCGAGTCCACTGCTCATCGGTGAGGATGGCCTTCGTCTTTTCGTTGACCTCCTTGCGGACGGCGTCCATCTCCTCTCGCATCGCCTCCCTATCGAAGGTACCGCCGCCGCTGCCGCCGCCATCGCGACCGCCGCGCCCGCCAGCGAAGCGAGCGCGCATCGCTTCTCCTAGCTCCTCGCGCAGGGCTTCCAACTTGGTCTTCTGGTCGGCGGTCAATTTGATGTCCTTCTGCACATCTGAGCGGTTGAGAAGCTCCGCCTCGCTCCTCATTCCTCTTTGACCCATCATCTGGAAGTTGCCGCCGCGCATGCGACCGCCCTGATCGCCGCCGCGTCGCTGACCACGGTCACCGCCGCGCTGGGCGAACGCCGTTGCCGTCATCAACAGAGCCGCGATCATCGCGACGATTACAATAGTTTTAGTTGCCATTTCCGTTGCCTGTTTTCTTGTCGTCGCCGCCCGTCTTCGGCGGGCGCACCTTGTTATAATCAGATTTCGACTGATCGGAAAGCCTGTCGACCGAATCCCTCCTCAATCGCTCGGCGTCCTCAGGGCTGCGAACCACGCGCGGCGTCAGGAAGACGATCAGTTCGGTCATCTCTTCCCGCTTGTCCGTCGATCTGAACAGTTGACCGAGGATCGGAATGTCGCCGAGGATCGGAATCTTCTTGACGGTCGTCCGCACTTGGCTGCGCATGATGCCGCCAAGAATGATCGTCTCGCCGTCCATTACGCTGACAGTCGTTCTTGCCATTCGCTGATTGACGATCGGAGCGTTGAAGTCGGTGAAGCCCTGCAGATCGTTGGCCGTCTGGACCACGTCGAGCGTCACCATGCCGTTGGCGGAGATGTGCGGAGTGACCGTCAGAACGATTCCAACGTCTTGGAAGGAGTAGTTGAATATGAAGTTGCCGTTGACGTCCACGCGCTGGCTCACGATGAACGGCACGCTCTGGCTGATGTTGATCTCGGCCTCGACGTTGTTCGACGTGAAGATGCGCGGAGTGGACAGCACCTTGAACTTCTCATCGGTCTGCAGCGCGTTCAGGAAAACGCCCAAATTACCGCCAGTAACGGTGTAGCGGAACCCTTGTGCGGGCGGATTCTGGTTGCCGAGCCCGAAGTCGGTCTCGCCAAGGCCGGTGGCACCGCTGCCCAGGAAGTTGCCGCTGACCAAGCTCCACTCGACTCCGAGCTTCGTGCTCTCGTCGAGGGTTGCCTCGACAATGATCGTCTCGATCATCACCTGCTCGGGGATTCTGTCGAGCTGGGACAGCAGGTTGCGGACCATCTCTGCGATTTCGGGCGAGCCGATGACGATCAGGCTGTTGGTGTTTGGGTCTGCGATGATCGTGACCTGGCCCTGCGCCTGCAACGTGTTGATAACCTGCCCGCCGAGCCCTCTCCCGACTCCGCCCTGGTTCTGCGCCTGGCCGAATCCGCCTCCGCCACCGTATGTGACCATCGTCAGCAGCTCGCCGTAGTCGAGATCGGGGTCTTCCAACTCGTACTCGAGCGAGTTCGAGCCTTCCACTCCCCGACCGCCTCCGCCACCACCGCGATTACCTTGGTTTCGGTTGTTTCGGTTGCTTTGGGTTCCACGATTCGTGGTGCCGCGGTTTGTTCCTCCACGGTTCCCGCCGCGCTGCTGCTGGAACGCCTGGTTCAGAAGCTCTGCGACATCGTCCGCCCGCGCATTGTCGAGCGGGAATACGAACGTCGTGGCGACGTATGGCACGTCGTGGTCCAACTCGCTGATGACCTGGGCCAGCGTCTCATGGTTCTGGTCGGTCGCCGTGATGATGAGCGAGTTCGTGCGCACGTCGGCGATGACCGAACCGCCTGCCGTCACGCCGCTGCGCAATCTGCTGATCCGGCTGAAAAAGTCCGCGTTCCCCGACTGTCCGCCCCGCCCGGTTGTCTCATTCGCCGCCATGACGCTCTGGATCGTCGGCACGACGTTCTCTGCCAGCGCGAACTCAAGCGGATAAACCTTGACGGTCTGCGGAGTCTCGGTCTGCTGATCGATCTCCTCGATCAGCGCCTCGACTTCTAGCTGCTTGTCGCGCGGAGCGTTGACGATTACGGTGTTGCTGAAGTCGTCTGACGATGCGCGAACCGTCGCGCCAGTCTGCGAACCGGAACTCTGGCCGCGGAACGAGAAGCCCCCGCGACCGCCGCGACCGCCGCGACCTCGGCTAAACATCTGAACGAACGGATTGGTCTGATCCTGCTGGAGGAAGACGTCGTTGACCACGCGTGCGACCGCGCTCGCGTTGGCGTACTGAATGCGATACACCTTGAGCACGTTGTTGTCGCGGTTCTGACCAGCACCTTCGATCATGCGACGGATCGCGTCTTCGTCCATCCCGCCGCCGCGCTGCTGACGCGCCCGGATCACCATGACGCCCTCATCCTTGGCGAGTTCGTAGTTCATCAGCTTGAGCTGGGCGTTCAGCGTTGCGAACGCCTCTGCGAGCGAGACTGGCTTAGGAGTGATCAGAGTCACCTTTTCAGTCAGCTTCGGATCCTTGACGATCGTGACGCCCGATTCGCGGGCCAACAGCAGGATTACGCTGTCTACGCTCGCCTTGCGGAAGTTCATCGTGATCCGCTTATCTTTGTCCAGTTCGAACTGCTCCCACACGGGAGTGCCTTGCATGTTCCCGCCATCGCCAAACTGGGCGAGGGCCTGCATCGGCACAAAGACGGCCAACGCCAGCAGCAACAACATCAACTTAGTTCTCATTAGTATCCTCAATTCTGTCCGAACCCGATTCGAGTTCAAAGTTTACACCGTTCAATTCGTCTGTCCCAAGAAAACCGGCAACGTCCGGCCTCACGGGCTCAATAATCGCTCCCTCAAAGAGGTCGTCGGACTCGTCCGGGCCGCCCATCAGGTTCAACCGCTTCTCCTGACCGCCAATTCCCCGTATCTCTATGTACGAAGGCGCGATCTTCGTTATCGTCGCTTCCTTCACTTTTTCGCCCACATATAGGTACAGTCCCTCGTCCGTCGCCAGGTTCTCGAGTACGGCAAGGGGAACGCCGTCCACGTAAAACGAGCCTGTATAGAACCAGCCAGCCTCACCGCCAGTATACGACGCCGGAATCTCGTTCGGCGCCAGCCCGCCGCCAAAGCCCGATCCTGCCCGCGCTACTACCGGGTAGAACGCATTCTTCAGCTCTTCGTTCAGTCTTTCGAACCTAGCATCGAAATCTTCCTGCGTGAAGCCATCCGGCAGGTCGCTGTTGGCGCTGGAAGCGGTGCGGGATTTGGCCGTCAAACCGTCCGTCCCAGTATTTCTCGTGAGCCACAAGCCGAGGGCGGCGATAACCAGCACTCCCAGCCAGACAAGCGGCCTCGTGTACTTACTTTTCATCGGTCGCTCCCTCGACGAACGTGGCGATGCCGATCGTCGCCCTGACCCTGTCCGTGACCCCATCGACGCCGGAGAGCTGCACCAGCTTCACGGCCATGAGGCTATCTTCATCCTCGAACGCCCGCACGAAATCCATCATGTCGGGAAAAGCGCCCTCGGCGATCACGAGGTAGTTGAGTTGGACAAGGCCGTCGACGTCCGTCCTTCTCTGCGGCCTGAACGAGCTGACTTCGATGAAGTGCTCGCCCGCGTGCTCGGTCACCCATTTCATCGCAGCGGGAGCGATCTCGTCAACCGTCAGATACCAGGTGAGCTTCGAAACCTCAGCAGTCGCATCGACGAGATCTGCCTGCAGGTTCTCCGTGTCACGTCCTGTTTTTTGCAGATCTGCGGCGCGCGAGCCGTCGTCGATTTCGGCCACCGGCTTCGACACGAGGACCTCGGCCGCCACGACGACAACGAGGACGACTGCCGCCGCAATCGTCGCGAGGCTATACATCTTGGCTTTTGGCATCATCGTCGCGTCCTCCTAGCTTTCCTCGTCGTCTCGGCGAGCGGCAGGTTGCCGACGACGTGCGCGGTCACGTTGAACTGCACGACCGGTGTGGTTTCTATTTCGCCGTCGTTCGCATACTGCAGCTCAACATCGCGCAATCGCTCGTT
Organism: Armatimonadota bacterium; assembly: GCA_022563855.1. NCBI lineage: Bacteria > Bacillati > Armatimonadota > Armatimonadota bacterium. The sequence goes on along the minus strand of JADFMN010000002.1, from coordinate 108,899 downwards.
CAAGGCGAGGCTGGCGATCAGCCCGGACACGAGATCCCTGTTCAGCGCGGTGCCGCGAATCTGGATGGGCTTGCCCCTCTCCCAGGTCAGGCCGGTCAGCCATGCTCCTTCCGGCATCGAGTTCGACACCAGCGTCAGAACATCGACCGCCGGCTGCGACGGAGCGAACGCCTGATTCAGCACGCTGACCTTGCGCGTCGCGGAGTTGAGGCTATCCCGCCTGCCGGCGAGCGCACTCTCGGCGCTCGACTGGCGCCTGTTCGCAACTACGGTCGCGTCGGAGATGACCTTTGCCGCGTCGTACCGGCCTAAATAGAAGAACGTCCCGACGATCAACACGGCGGCCCAAGAAAAAACCGCGAGGCGCGCCCGGTTTTGGATCGATCGTTTGACCCGCTTGGCATAGTGCTCGGGCAGCTCGATGTCGAGCAAGCCCGCAGAGTGCGACGCCATCGCCTTCAACGCGCTGCTATCCGTCCGGGTGGTATCGCTTCCAAGGTCGACACCGGATGCGACGAGCACAGTAGCACCATTGAGGCTAGCTGCCGCGATAGTGCGCTCCAACTCGGCATTTCGCCCATCGACGTCTCCGGGATCAGTGACGATCCTGCTGTGCACGACCTTCCCGCGCTTGACGACGTCCAACGTCAGGTCGCCGTTGTGCGCGTCAACGATCACCGCTTCAGCGCTGTCTCCAGCTAGGCTGGCAGAGCCGACTGCGGAAGGAGCGCTCCACGCGATCTTTGCCCCCGCCTCTTCGACGGCCTTGCGCGCCGCGCGCAACGTTTCGCCCGATGCAGCGGCGACCGTCGTGATTCTGCCTTCGGACGTCAGCTCTTCGCTGGGCCAAAAGTCGAACGCGACGTCCGCTGGATCAAGCGGGAACAGCTGCTTGAGCTGGAGCTGAATAACAGTGCGTGCGTCTTGGCGCGACACGTTCGGAGTGTAGAACTCCCGCACGAAGGACGCGCGTCTGCCGAGGCAAAGCCCAACAACCGGCGGCGAACCGATCTTTGCCAGCGCCTCCCGGACATCGGCACCGACGACGGTCTGATCGGCGAGCGGATCGTACGCCCGTACGCCGTTCTGAGACCACTCAATGACGGGAATCGGTTGGTCAGCCCTCATAGTCAGTTGATCAGCTCGGAATCGAAGCCGGCCTCCTCATTCCAGCCCCAGCGAAACGCCACGTCAGCAAACGGAAACCGGACTGTGCGACGGATTTCTGGGCCGAATTCGCCCAGCACGACAAACGCCTGCAAGGCTACCGACCTGCCGCCGAAAACGCCCATCGCGCGAATCACGAACGACTGGGAGCCGGTCGTTGTCATGCCAGCGATCCCACCGAGGGCGTCAAGGGTTATGCCGGGGATACCCGCCAGGTCGCCTAGCGTGATGAACGTGCCTTGGCGGTCGAGAATCGCTTGGATGATGTCCGAAGTCAGCCCCGGGATGGAGAACAGCGTCGCTTCGGTCGCGGTGTTGACGTTGATCATCCCGCGTGATTCGTTAGTCGTCGCAAACGTCAAGATATCTAATAGTACGTCGACGTTCTGCAGCGTTACGCCCGGAACTTGAAACAGTTCGGCCCACGACGCAAACGTTCCTTCGTCGCGCCGCCGATCGGTGATGGCGTCGGCCAAATCCTCCGGTATGCCGAGGTCGACCATTTCGTTCTCGGCGCCCGTGTTCACGTTCAGCTTCGGCTGTCCTGAAGGCGTCACGTTCGGCGACTCGGAATCGACGGTGAAGATATCGTACAGCGGGGGCAAGTCCTCGACCGCGCCACCGAGAAGGGTCAGCGCTCCGCTGGTCTCGGTCGGCGGTTCGTACAGCGTCTGCGCATCGATACCCTTGACCATCAGCAGTTCGTCTACGGTGTCGAAGTCGGCCAGCTTGACGTTGTACGGATCTGTCAGAGCGTTGTAGTACTCGTCCTTTGCGCCCTCGATGCGCGGTTGCAAGTCGGGCTCGCGCCAATCGAGGATGGAGTCGATCTGGTCTGGAAGGAGGCCTAGGATCTCGAACTGCTCTCGGGTCGCCAAATTGAGATTGACCCGCGATCCTGCGTCGATAATCTCGACTCGAAAGTATCCGTCGCCAACGTAGATCGCTTCGTCTCCGGCCTCGCCTATGAGCGCCCAATCGTCATCGAATGTGACCGTAGCGGTATCGACGGTCAGCATCTGGGCGATCGCAAACTGAATTGCGGCTTCTGCCATTCGCTCGGCTCGCTGCTCGTCGATTCGGTGCGCCTGGCCCTTCAACATCGTGCGCGTATTCGCTGCCGCTGACGCCAGAACGGCGGCAAGCACGACGATCGCGACTAGAGCCATGATGAACGCGCTTCCCCGCTGCCTCATTGGATGATCTCCTGAGTCAACGGATCGTCAGCCGTCACGTCGCTGTTCGGAAGCCTGACGATGAACGAGCGAAGGTCCTCTTCATCTTCGAGCTGATACTCGACAAGAATCGCGGCTGGGATTCGCCGCTGACCGGTGAACGTGTCCCACTCCTCGATCCACTCGACGCCGTCGAAGAAGTAAACGCGGAACTCGATGATGTCTTCGCGCAACACGGATTCATATCCGCCCTGCGTAAAGTCGCCGTCCGACGGAGATTGAACGCGCAGGAACACGCCTTGATCGACCGGCGCGTCGCCGACTGGATACGTCGAAATGGAGATCTCCACTATGCCCCCTTGCGGCCCAAACTGGTCGTTCAGGTCTTCGAACTCCTCTTCGGAATTGAGGAACGCGCCGATCGGCGGTATCCCGACGCAGGTCATCACGAGCGTGTCCGGCTCCGCCAGGTTTCCTCCGCTCGCGTACATCAAGAAGTACGTCGTGAAGTCGGCGTCGTCGCTGCTGAGATACGCGGCCTTGAACAGAGTTTCGAGTCTGCGCTCGAAGTCCAGGTCTGCCTGAAACCGCACCTCCGCCTGAGGAACGTTCTGCTGGAACTGCATGCCGACCTGGTAAGCGGCGACGATCGCGGTGACGAGCAAGCCGTTGATGCCGAGCACGACCAGCAGCTCGATGAGGGTCAGACCTCGACGCTTCACTGTGCGCCGCCCTCGCTGGCCACCAGTGGCCGGTAGACGAGCCCCTCGGCGACGACGGCCGCGTTGTCTCCGGCGTCAATAACCCGGACTATAACGCGCAGCGATTCGAGGTCCTCGACCTCCGTCGTCGAGGTCTCAACCTCCCACTCGTACTTCGCGTACCGAACGTCTTCGAAGTCGCCGTCAGAGACCGTGATCCAGTCGCCGGTCGCCAGCAGATCCTCGTACTTCTCGTGCGCGAGCCTGTGCATGATCTCGCGCTCCTGTGCGCTCGAGTAGCTGCGCGTCAGCGACCCAAGCCCCGCGACCAGCGACGCCAAGCCGACGCCGACCAAAACGATCGCCACGAGCACTTCGACGAGCGTCAGTCCGCGCTTATGCACGTATTTCAAGCTCCCCGGCAGGCCAAGAGTCATCGACCTCCTCCTCTTCCAACTCCTCGCCGACCGTCACGCGGCCCGTCGCCGGATCGAGCGTTACTAAGACGACAAGGGAGCCGTCGAGCATCTCGAACTCGGCAGCGTCACAGCTGCCGTCAGGATAGAACCTCACTTCCCACTCGACGGAAGACACCAGTTCGTCGCCCAATAGGAAGCTCTCAGCCGCGACGAAGTCCGGAACCTCGTACACGTTCAGCTCCACCTGCTGCTCGGTAACTGGATCGAAGCTCTCGGCCACCAGTTGACTGCCGCTGTTGTCAAATCGGACGACGACTATTCGGCCCGAACCGATCGCCTCGACGCGGGCGGCTGTAAAGAAGCCGAACACGTCCTGCCGCACAGCCTGGGCGTCTTGCGACCGTTTTGCCGCGAATACGCTCGGGATGACGAGCGTCGCCAAGATCGCTACCAAAGTGATGACGACCGCGACTTCGATCAGGGTAAAGCCTCGTCTATTCACTTCCAATCAAGTCTTCGCTCGGTCCATCACCTTCCGGAGCACCGTCCTTGCCAAACGACATGAGCAAGAAGCTGTCGTCAGTCACGCCGGGATACTCGTACAGGTATTCGAAGCCCCACGGATCCAGCGGAATTTCTAACTTGCGAGAGTACGGTCCGCGCCAACCATCAACGTCCTGCGGCTCTTCGACCAGAGCGTACAGACCCTCCTCATCTGTTGGGAACCGCCCGGTATCGAGTCTGAACCGATCGACCATATCAGCCAACATTGCAAGATCGCTCTTCGCCGCTGCAACCTTGGCGTCGTCGGCTCGCCCGATCACCCGAGGGACGATCATCGCCGCGAGTACGCCGAGAATCAGGATCACGACAACCAGCTCGATGAGCGTGAAGCCGATCCGTTTCCGATTATTTTTCATTGTTCTGTCTCGCATGATCATTATCTGATCAGTTCTTGCGCCTGGAAGATCGGCAGCATGATCGAGAGCACGATGAATGCCACGAACGCGCCCATCCCCACGACGATTATGGGCTCGACCATCGATGTAAGACGTCGGAGCCCCTGTTCCACTTCGAAATCCAAGCTGTCAGCGACGCGGCCTAGCATCTTCGGCAGGTCGCCCGTCTCCTCACCGATCGCCACCATGTGCGTCAGAACGGGCGGGAATTCGTCAGCGTCCACGAGCGCGGCAGCAATCGTCTTCCCCTCACGAATATCGTCCGCTACCAGCTTGTTCTTCGCTTCGAAAACCTTGTTGCCGGCCGCAAGCCCAGCCAGTTTGATACTGTCCAAGATCGGCACGCCGCCCTTGATCAGCGTACCTAGAACTCGCGAGTAGCGCGCAATGATCGCCTTTCGCAATAACTTGCCGAAACCAGGCGCGCGCAGCGCAAACGTGTCCCTGGCCAACCTGCCCACATCGGAGGAGAGCCAGATACGGCCCAAAACGATCACAGCTGCGGTAACGATGACGATCGGCAGCCAATTCGCGATCATGAACCCTGACGTGCCTAGCAAAATCTTCGTCGCCAGCGGAAGGGCCTCGCCTTGATCCGCAAATACGCCCGACAGCTTCGGGATTACGAACGTCAGGAGGACAATGACGACGATGATCGCAACGAACGTCAAGACCATCGGATATATGAGCGCCGAAATGATCTGGCTGTGACGAGCAACTTCGTTCTCCTGCAAGTCAGCAAGCCTGTCTGCGGATTCTGAAAACTGACCGGACTGCTCTCCAGCCCGCAGCGTCTGCGTGTAAATCTGCGGGAACAGCTTTGGGAACTTTGCGAGAGCCTGGCTGAGCGGAAGCCCCTCTTTCACGTCAATCAGCGCTGCCGCAGCCACCTCGACGAGCACTGGGCTCTCGGACTGTTCACCAAGGACCTGAAGGACGCGATCGATCGGCAAGCCAGCTCCCGTGAGATCGGACAGTCGCCTTGAGAACAGCGCTAGATCGGCCTTCGAGGCCCGGCGGGCGAACAACGCGATCGATTTGGACTGCGGTCCCTTCTTTGTTCCGCCATCTTGCTCGCGGATGTCAAGGACCTGCCGGCCGGCAGCGGTGACGGCTGCGATGGCCGAAGTGGCGTCCATCGCCTCGATGAATCCGCTCTTCTTGCGACCGCTCGGCTCAACGGCTGTGTATGCGAAAGTCGTCATCGTCTAGACATCGTCCCTCTGGCATACGCGCAGAACCTCTTGCGGCGAGGTGATGCCCGCCAGCGCCCTGGCGCGGCCATCCGCCAGCAGGGTCGTCATTCCCTGATTCTTCAAAGCGTGGCGCTTGATATAGCTCGACGGTTCGCGCTCCACCGTCATGTGACGCACCTCTTCATCCACTATGAGCAGCTCGAATACGCCCTGCCTGCCCCGATATCCAGTGTCGCCGCACTTGTCGCAGCCTGCGCCCCGCATGAACTCGACCTTGTCGAATTCTGAACGGTCGATTCCGAGAGCGTACATTTGATCCTCGTCCTTTGGCGCGCGCTCTTTGCAGTTCGGGCAGATTACGCGGACAAGCCTCTGAGCGAGTACTCCGACGATAGAGGACGCTGCAAGATACGGCTCGATGCCCATATCGAGCAAGCGAGTGATGGCCGACGCCGCGTCGTTGGTGTGGAGCGTGCTGAAGACCAGGTGCCCGGTCAACGCAGCGTGAATCGCGATGTCAGCGGTCTCGTGGTCGCGGATTTCGCCGACCATGATCACGTCCGGATCCTGGCGCACAATACTCCTCAAACCGTTTGCAAACGTGAGGCCGATGTTCGGCCGGACCTGGATCTGTCCGATGCCCGCCACCTGGTACTCGACCGGATCCTCGATCGTGAGGATGTTGAGCGCCGGCGAATAGATCTGCTGCATCGCCGCATAGAGCGTCGTCGACTTGCCGGAGCCGGTCGGGCCCGTCACGAGGAGCATTCCGTACGGCACGTTGATGATGCGCTCGAACACCTTGAGCGTGGAGCCCGACATGCCCAACTGTCTCAGGCCGAGCATGGCGGTCGTCTTGTCGAGGATTCGCATGACCGCCCGCTCGCCCAGCACCGTCGGGATGATAGAGACGCGCACGTCGATCTGCCGACCGGCGATCGTAATCTTGATGCGACCGTCCTGCGGCAACCGCCGCTCGGCGATGTTCATCTCGGCGAGAATCTTGATGCGCGAGACGATCGCCGCGTGCATGCGCTTCGGCGGAGTGAACGCGTCGGACAGGATGCCGTCAACCCTGAACCGAATCTTCACTTCCCTCTCGTACGGCTCGATGTGGACGTCGCTCACGCCGTCTCTGACCGCTTGCGCGAACACCAGATTGACGAGCTGCACGACTGCGGCCTCGCCGGCCATCTTCTGGAGATCAGCGAGGTCGGTCGTCTCGTCGACGTCGATCACGCCAGCCTCGTCTCCAGGCAGGTCGGCGATCATGCCCTCGAGGAATCGATCCTCGATGCGCTGCCTGATCAGGATTGGGTCGGCCAGCACTGGCTGGATCGGCTTGCCGGTCAGGACGCCGAGATCATCAGCCGCGCGCAACGAGTCTATCCCGCCTATCGCGACGACCAACGTATCTCCTTCCAGCCGAAGAGGCAGCACCTGATGGTTCAGCGCGAAGTCGCCCGACACCATGTCGAGCGCCTCGGACTGAGGCTTCACCTCGTCCAAATCTACGAATTCAAGTCCTAGTCGTCCGTTGTCGGTGCTCTGCCCTTCCTTGGCGCGTACTTTGACGTCGTCGATCACCTGTTCTCGCTCCAGGTCATGGAAGGTTGAAACGAACCTGAGCGGCGAATGTTCAGCGAGGTCCTGATTGGCATTCCAGCGATAGTACGGTTTGGCGCGGCGGAAGTTCCCGAATTCGCCTGATTCTCACGCCCGATTCTCGATGTGCCAGAATCTTGCCGATCCGTTATCCGCTGGAGATTACATGAAATCGATACCTGGATTTGGTTTGCGCTCGGCTCTCGTAGTCGTCACCGTTGCGCTGATATCCTCCTTTGCTGCGGCAGAGAAGGTGGCGATCGTCAACGCTCGGATCGAGATCGGCAACGGCTCGATCATCGAGCGCGGTTCTATCTTGCTCGATGGCTCGCGCATAGAAGCCGTCGGAGCCGACTTGAGCTTCGACGAAGCTGAGTACCGCGTCGTGGACGCCGCAGGCATGACCGTCTATCCGGGGTTCATCGACGCCTACACCAGGGCGTTCTTGGATCTGCCAAAGTCGCCCGAAAACGACGATCCGCCGGATTCAGTGGCGACGGCGCCAGCGACGTTCTGGCACGAGAACCGAAAGGGCGTGTTCCCCGAACTGGTCGCTGCTGAGCACGTCGACGCCGAGGGTTTTGACGATGAGTTTTGGGGTCAAGGCATCACCACGGTCCAAGTATCGTCGGGACGGGCGGCGTTCGGCGGATACTCCGCGATCATCAACCTCACCTCTGACGAGTCCGAGGTAATCCTCCGCGCGAAGTCTGGCCAGTACTTCAGCCTGGCATCGAGCAGCGGATCGGGATATCCCGGAAGCCTCATGGCGCGAACGGCGCTGATGAGACAGCTGCTGATCGACGCTGGGGCGTACCGACCGACTGGCGACGAGAACCCGGTGCTCGCAGCGCTTACAGACGCGACGTCGAGATTCGTGCCGACTCTCTTCGCCGGTCGATCGGCGCGGGACATCCACCGCGTGCTCGCCGTGACCGACGATTTTGGCCTGAAAACTATCATCGTCGGTGGGGACGAAGCGTGGATGAAGGCGGATGAACTCCTGGCACGACGCATTGCGGTCATCCTCGACGTCGAGCCGAACAGGGAGCCATCGACAGAGTTGAACGAAGATCCGGTTCGCCGGTTGAACGATCCTCCGATCGAGGTAATGCAAGCCCGCCACGCAGAGTGGGAAGAGGAGTCGCAGTACGTGGTCAAGCTTTACGAATCGGGCGTGCCGTTCGCGTTTACGGGAGACTCCGACAGGGACGCATTGCTGGAAAACGTCCGCTGGCACATCGGGCGAGGACTCCCGCGTGAGGCAGCGCTCCGCGCCCTGACGATCGGAGCCGCGGCGATTCTCGGCGTCTCCGACGACGTCGGCACGATCGAGGCGGGCAAGATCGCAAACCTTGCAATCTTCACCGGCGATTTCGCGTTGGACACCTCGGAAGTTCGCACGGTCTTCGTCGCAGGGGAGCAGCACGATATCGAGCAGGAGGAACAACAGTGATCAACGCAGCAGCACTCGTTTTGGCGCTATCGGCCACCGGACCGCTTCAACAGAGCGGGCCGTTCGAGCTTCCGGAACACAGGGTTCCGAAGACCGTCACCAACGGCAACGCACTCATAAGAAACGCGACCGTGTTGACGGTCACGAACGGCGATTTGGAATCGACCGACGTGCTGATTCGCGACGGCAAGATCGCGGAGATCGGCCGCAGTTTGTCTGCGCCAAGCGGGTTCGTCGTCATCGACGCGACTGGGAAACACCTCATGCCCGGCATCGTGGACACCCACTCGCACCGAGGGATCGACGGCACGAACGAGGGGTCCGAGTCGATCGTCGCCGAAGTCCGCATGCAAGACGTGATCAACCCGACCGCGAAGTCGATTTGGCAAGCGCTGGCCAGCGGCCACACCGCCGGCCTGCTGCTGCACGGCAGCGCAAATCCGATCGGCGGCGAGAGCGTCGTCGTCAAGTACAAGTACAACACGTCGGTCGAAGATTTCCTGATCCCCGACGCGCCGCGAATGATCAAGTTTGCACTCGGCGAAAACGTCACGCGCAAGAGCTCCACGAGCAACAGGCGCTTCCCGTCGACGCGCATGGGCGTCGAGGCCGTCTACCGCCGCGCGTTCGAGCAAGCACGCGCATATCGCGCAAAGCAGGACGCCGGAGAGGAGGTCGCGATGGATGTCCGGCTGGAGACGCTCGCCGACATCCTGGCCGGAAAGGTGTGGGTGCACTGCCACAGCTACCGAGCGGACGAAATGCTGATGATGGTCCGGCTGAGCCAGGAGTTCGGGTTCAAGATCGGCGCGATGCAACACGCTCTCGAAGCGTACAAGATCGCCCCGGAAATGGCGGCTGCTGGAGTCGGCGCAGGGATGTTCGCCGATCACTGGGGTTACAAGATCGAGGCTTACGACGCGATCCCGTTCAACGCCGCGATCTGCTACCACGCGGGCATGACCGTCTCGATCAACACGGACGGATTGAGCGGCACGAGCGCACTGAACATCGACGCCGCGAAGGTGATGAGGTTTGGCGGAGTGCCGGCGAACGAAGCGCTGAAGATGCTCACGATCAACCCAGCTTCGCAACTGGGAATCGATCACCGAACCGGCAGCATCGAGGTCGGAAAGGACGCCGATCTCGCCCTATGGGACGGCCATCCGCTCTCCGTTTATTCAAAGCCGATCATGACGATGATCGAGGGCGTCGTGTACTTCGAAAGACGCGATGCTTTTGGTGTTGACGGCATCACTCCAACCGTTAAGAACCTGCCGCCTGTTAACTACGAACGCGAGCCGAATGTGCCCGCAAGTGCAGATACTTATGTGATAGTCGGCGCGACGATACACACGGTCACTGGCGGAGTCATCGACGGCAAGTATCTGATCGTTAGCAACGGCAAGATACAAGCGTTCGCCGACTCGTTCGAAGTCGGACCGGATGGAACGGTCATTGACGCCACGGGAATGCACGTCTATCCGGGATTCATCGACGGCGGCACGCAGATCGGACTCGTCGAGGTGTCTGGAATCAGACAGACGAACGACGGTCGAGAGCTCGGCACTCACCAGCCGGACCTGCGCGCATCGACGGCGCTTTACGTAGAGAGCGCGTACATGGGGACCGACCGCTACGCCGGCGTGACCCACTCGTTCACGCGCCCCAGCGGCGGCACTATTTCCGGTCAGGGCGCGCTCATCCAGCACCACGGCCTGACCACCGAGCAGATCGCGATGCAGCCGGACGCCGCGCTCGTCGTCAACTTCCCCAACACGTCGAGGTACCCGAAGTTGAGTCTGTTCAATCAGCTTTGCTGCGACGCAGACGACTGGGCGAGCATCGGGCTGGAGTGGCTCGACGGTCTCATTCCCCCGCCGAGCGAGCACGATCACGACACGGTTTTCCCGACTCAAGAAGAGCAAGAGCGCGAACTGCCGAGGCGGATCAAGGCGCTGGATGAGTACTTCCAGAAGGCACTCGAATACGCGAAGAACCGTCCGTCGGAGCGAGACCTGCAGCTCGAAGCGATGATCCCGTATGTGACCGGCCAGAAGCCGGTGCTGCTGCGCGTGCGAAGCGCCGCGACGATCCGCGCGGCGGTGGACTTCGCCAAGCGGAACAACCTCAGGGTGATCCTCGCGGGTGCGGCGGAGGCGTGGCGCGAGGCCGAAATGCTGGCGCGCGAGAACATCCCGGTGCTGATTCCGCCAGCCGGTCGCTCGACTCTTTCTGCGAACAACACGACCAACGAATACGACCCGTACGACACGCCGTACGTTGTGCCGTATCTGCTAGCAAAGGCTGGCGTCAAGTTCGGCTTCGAGAGCGGCGGGAACGCGACGTCGATGATGCTTCCGTTCCGCGTCGGCATGAGCTGCGCGTACGGACTTTCGCACGATGACGCGATCAAGGCGCTGACGATCTGGCCCGCCGAGATGTTCGGCGTCGCCGACCGGCTCGGCTCGATCGAGGTCGGCAAAGCGGCGAACTTCATCATCACCGACGGCGACCCGTTCGAGCTGACGACGAACATGAAGTACGTCTTTATCGCCGGGCAGCCGGTGCCGCTGGTGAGTCGGCACACGTACTTCCGCGACAAGTACTGGGCTAGGCTAAAGGACCGTCGGTGACCCTTTATGGTGTAGTTATATGACACTTGAGCATGCGAACATCTGCGTCCGGAATGTGGACGCGATCGTGAAGTTCTTGCAGACCGCCTTCCCGGAGTTTCGGGTGCGCGGAGAGGGCAAGACGACGAGCGGCGACCGCACCTGGATGCACCTCGGCACCGACGACACTTACATCGCGCTGAGCCCCGCGACACAGGACACCGACAAGACGTGGAAGCCGTACTCCGGCGCGCCGGGAGTAAACCATCTCGCGTACGTCGTCGACGACGCGACTGCGCTGCGGGAGCGGATGCTCGCCGCCGGATACAGCGAGTCGACCCCGCCGAACAACCACCCTCACCGCATGCGCGTTTACTTTCACGACCCCGAGGGCAACGACTGGGAATTCGTGCAGTACTTCAGCGACGACCCAGCCGAGCGTAACGACTACGATCTGCCCGACAAGTAGCGAGCATCGCCCAAAGCTCAGCGGTGCGAAGAATAGGTCTTATACGACCTATAAGACTTATAGGACTTGTATTCCCTTGCCGGTTGCCAGCAGATCAATCTATGTGGATCGTCTCGATCCGGCGGATGATGCCGGACGAGCGCATGACGATCGACTCGGTCTGCGCGTAGCCGCGCTTGTACATCACGCCCTTCAGCAGGTCGCCGGACGTAACGCCGGTCGCGGAGAACACGACGCTCCCCGAAGCCATCTCCTCTGTGTTGAACACGCGGTCGACGTCGCCTTCGACCATGCTCTCTGCCCGTGCGCGCTCGGCATCGTCCTTGAACGCGAACCTCGCCTGCATTCCGCCGCCGGAGCAGAGCACCGCCGCCGCCGTCAGCACTCCCTCCGGCGCGCCGCCGATGCCCATCAATCCGTCAACGCCGGAATCAGGATCGAGAGCCGCGATCGCGACGGACAGGTCGCCGTCTGGTACCAAATGTACGCGGCACCCTGCGTCGCGCAACTCCTGTATCAGCGCGTCGTGTCGCGGACGATCCAAAATGCCGATGATGCACTCGTCGACGTCTTTGCCGAGCGCCTTCGACATCAGTCGCACGTTCACGCGCGGCGGAAGAGTGATATCGACAACTCCCTGACACTCTGGCCCGACGACCAGCTTGTCCATGTAGCAGTCCGGGGCGTGCATGAGGAACCCCTCGCCCTCGACCGCCGCGGCCAGCACTGCGATCGCGTTCGGGGTGCCGTTGGCGCACAGGTTAGTTCCTTCGAGCGGATCGACGGCGATCTGGATGTTCGGGCCGTCGCCCTGGCCGAGCTTCTCGCCGATGTACAGCATCGGCGCCTCGTCGCGCTCGCCCTCGCCGATGACGATCGTCGCGCACATCTCCATCTTGTTGAGCTTCTCGCGCATCGCCGAACATGCGGCCTCGTCTGCTTCGTCGCGCTTGCCCTTGCCGACCCAGCGCGAAGACGCGAGCGCCGCCGCCTCGGTCACCTGCAAGAAATCTAAGTGTTTGTACCCGTCCATGACTGTTCGCGCGCCTCCTCAGCTACAACGACATGTGGGCAGTTTACAGCACAATGCCGGCCAAACGTCCTCTACCTGCTCAGACCCGGCCCTATAGTTCATAGGCGAGGTGTCAGAGTGATCGAAATGAGTGAGTATCTAACGGGCCGCGTCTCCCCTATCGACCTGTCTGCGGACGAGTTCCGCCGGGCCGGGCACGATCTCATCGACGATCTCGCGGATCTCCTGGATGGCGTTCGCGACAGACCGGTGACGTCCGGCGACGATCCGTCTGCGGTCTGGCAGCGGCTCGTAGCGCGCGATTTGCCGGAGGACGGCCGCCCGGCGAACGAGATCGTGAAGCAAGCGTTCGAGGTTCTCCGCGACGGGTCTTTGCTCAACGGCCACCCTAAGTTCTTCGGCTACATCACCGCGTCGGCGGCGCCGATCGGGATATTGGGCGACCTGCTGGCGGCGGGGATCAACCCGAACGTCGGCGGGTGGCCGCTTTCGCCGACCGCCAGCGCGATCGAACTGCAGACGGTTGACTGGATCGCCCAACTGATCGGCTACCCGACTCCGTGCGGCGGGCTGCTGTGCAGCGGCGGCAACGTCGCCAACATGCTCTGCTTCTGGGCGGCGCGACGTTGGAAGTTCGGGGCAGGAATTCGACAAAGAGGAACAGGCGATCGGCGGCTCACGGCGTACGCATCCTCGGCGACTCACACGTGGCTGCAAAAGGCGAGCGACCTCTCGGGACTCGGAACCGATACGGTCCGCATGGTGAAGGTCGGAGACGACGAACGCATGGACGTCGATGACCTGCGACGGATGATCGAGCAAGATGTCGCAGCCGGTGCCGAGCCGTTCATAGTCGTCGCGTCGGGCGGTACGGTGAGCACCGGAGCGGTGGACCCGATCATAGAAACCAGTGAGTTGTGCAAAGAGAAGGGGCTATGGCTGCACGTCGACGGTGCTTACGGCGCGTTCGCGGCCGCCCTCCCGGAGGCCGACCCTGATCTCAAGGCGCTCTCATTGGCGGATTCGATCGCGCTCGATCCGCACAAGTGGCTCTACGCGCCGATGGAAGCCGGCTGCGCGCTGGTGCGCGATCGACAGCTCTTGTACGACGCTTTCCTGTTCCGTCCGCCGTACTACCGCTTCGACGAGCATAAGTCTGGCGAATATGTGAACTTTTTCGAGCTCGGGATACAGAACTCCCGTGGATTTCGCGCGCTCAAAGTTTGGCTGGCGCTGCAGCAAGTCGGGAGAAACGGTTACGTAGAGTCGATCCGCCAGGACATCGCGCTTGCCAAGGCGATGGGTGAAGCCGCCGAGCAAGCACCCGACATCGAGTTCCGGTCGCAGAGGTTGAGCATCGTCGTCTATCGGTACGTGCCAACGGATCTTCAGCCGGGCGAATCGACCAAGTCTTACCTGAACGAATTGAACGAGGAGATTTTGCGGCGTATGCAGGCGGGCGGCGAGGTGTTCGTCTCCAACGCCGTTTCAGAGGACGACTATCTTCTGCGCGCCTGCGTCGTCAATTTCCGCACGCAACTCGCCGACGCGCTCGCCGCCATCACCGTCGCCCAGCGTCTGGGCCAGGAGATCGACCGAGAAATGCGGCCAGCCAAGCTGCGATAAGGCTGTCGGTGCGACCTCGATTCAACCCTGATGAAACGTCCTGATCGACCGAACATCTTAGGTAAAATCGGTTCAAGCTGCCGCATAGCTCAGTTGGTAGAGCAGCTGACTGTTAATCAGCGGGTCGTAGGTTCGAGTCCTACTGCGGCAGCCACTCCCTCTTCAGGTTCGGCTTGAACTTATAAGCTGTGTGTAGCTCAGTCAATAATGCGCGGCGTAGATAAACCGATGTCAGACTAAATGTCAGGTTATCCGCCGGGTCGCGCGCGCGAGGGGACAGCGATGTCCGCTTGCGCCCAGATTCAATCGATGCCCCCTGGCACGTGATTTCTCGTTGTAACAAGGGGTCGATCGCTCACCCGCTACATAATTCGCCCCGGAAGACCGTCGCAGAACGACCATGAACGGGATTGCTGGTCGCCGAGAGCATTGTGCTGCTTACCGAGAGTTCCGACTACTACAACTACTGACTACTTGTATCACTCCGGTCAGCCAGGTACTCGTCGATCGTCTTGATGAGCCGGTACTTCTTGCCGATCCCTTTTGCGAAGCTGTAGTATGAGTCGGCGACTTCCAGAATTTCTAGTTTGACCAGCTTGTTGATAAGTCGGTGGACATTCGTTCGCCCGACACCAAGGACTTTCGCGACGGCGGTCGACATTGGAATCATGAACGTGCCGTCATCCTCTAACCGCAGATGCATCTCCTGACATATAGCGAACAGCAACGCGCAAATCGGTTTTAGAGGCGGTACGAGCCGCTTTGCTTCCCGAGCCACACTCGCCTTGCTAGCCGCGGCACAAAACGGCAGGAATCCGGCCGGAGTGCGGACATTTTCCAGTTGTGCCAACAGCTCGACCTCCACGAGTTCATCCGTCACTTCGCATTCAAACTCATGCGCGCCCGTGGAGATCAAGATTAGCGCCTGCTCTAGCGGCTGTTGCAGAGTCTCAATCAGTACCGGCTGCTCGAACCGATCCCTAAGATCGCCGTCGGCGTCCGCAATCGCGAACCGGACCAGCAGAAAACCGCTCAAGTCGAACGTCAGCCCCTCGCGATGCTTTTTTAGAAAGTGAGCGCACGCAAACAGCCGAGCCGCCGCTCGAATCTCCCATGACGCAGGGCTGGCTGACGCTAGCCAGTCTCTTGCATGCCCTTCACACGAGGCCTTGCGAGCAGCAGTCAGGATTTCCTGCGTCTCCGTTGGGTCGATCCGATCACGCGCCTTCATCTTTCGCAATCGTCGCCCAACCGTTCAATGAAGTCTTCGAGATCTTCGGGCCGAATACGGGGCGACTTGCCAACGTACACAGTACGAAGATCCCCGCGACGGATGAATTGGTGTAGCTTCGACCGGCTTATTCCAGTCTCTTCGACGACTTCCTTGATTTTCAATAATCGGCTTGCCATATTTGTTGTCCTCGGTGCGCCGTCGTGCACAGGCACACTCGATTGATAGATCAGTAACAAGGTGTTTGTGCACCGATATCGCTGATTCAGTAAGAATCGCTGCTTGGATCCGCAGAATTCGACCGATCCGGGGCTGCCCGATCTGCCCCGATTCCGTATACTTGACTCCAAGGATGGCGAAGGGTTCGCAAGTAGGCGGAACAGCGATCAGCAGTTCCGAGCTTCAGACCTGGATTGACAATCGACCAGGCAACACGATGCTCGACGCCGTTCGGCTGCTACTGCCCAGCACACAACGACTCGACATCGCATCTGGATACTTCGAGGTCGGCTCCCTTCTCGATCTGGACGGCGATTGGCAAACCGTTCGCAAGATTCGCTTGCTCATGGGCGACGAAGTGACTAAGCGCACAAAGTCTGCAATGGTCGAGGCGCTACGAGAGAAGGACAAGAACGGAATCGAGCGCCAGCAGGAGGAGGACGACTGGCGCGCGCTGGAAGGGCTCGCAGCTATCAAGGCAGGAATAATCGCAGACGCGATCGAGACCAGGGTGTACACAAAGGCCAAATTCCATGCCAAGGCAATGCACTTTCACACTACCGGTGTCGTAAACCACGGACTCGTCGGATCGTCAAACTTCACGCGACCCGGCCTGACGCAAAACATCGAGCTCAATCTCTTCACAAGCGATCCCGCTCACCTCGCCTTGCTCGAAGAGTGGTTCCAGAGATCATGGGATGAGGCAGAGGATCTCAAAGCGGAACTCCTCGCCATCATTGAGCCGCATGTCCGCGAGTACTTTCCCTTCGAGGTTTACGTCAAAGCGATGCGAGAGCGCTTCCACGGCATGGAAGCCGACGGCACAAGCTGGGAGGCCACAGAGAGCCGTGTATACCCCGTGCTGGCCAAGTATCAGCGCGATGCTTACTTCGATCTCAAGTACATGGGCGAAAAATGGGGTGGCGGACTGCTTTGCGACGGTGTCGGCCTTGGCAAGACCCACGTCGGCCTCATGTTGATTGAACAGGCGATCAGCAACCGCGAGAAGGTGCTCGTCATCGCCCCAAAGGCGGCAATCCCCTCGGTTTGGGAGCGGAACCTCAAGCGCTTCTTTCCCGACGACTTTGGCAAGTTCACCGACGACATCAGGATTCTCGCCCACACGGACCTCGGACGAGAAGGCGGTGTGACGGATGAGCAGATCGAGAAACTGCGGAGTCGCTATCAGATGATCATCATCGATGAAGCACATCACTTCCGGAACACTCACCGCAATCGGAGCAAGAAGCTCAAGGCTCTGACAAAGGGACGCAAGACTTTCTTGCTCACCGCGACCCCAATCAACAATAGCCTGCTAGACCTCTATGTCTTGATCAACTACATCGCACAGGATCGCAAAGACCATTTTCAAGAGAAGGGCGTCGCAAACCTCCGCGGCTGGTTCGCCGCCCACATGGGCGAAATCGACCAGGAGCGGCTCAAGCTTGACCTCAGTGGCGAATCGACCTTCCACGAATTCCTCAAGCACATTCTCGTCCAACGGTCTCGCGTCTATGTCAAGAGCCTTGAAAAGGACATCGACGAGACGATCAAGTTCCCTCAGCGCCAGCTCCCTGTCGTCATCGAGTATTCGCTTGGAGAGGTCTACGGCGACCTGCTCCCCGAGCTGTTCAACGCGCTCCATCCCCAAAAGCCAGAACTCAACCTTGTCATCTACGAAACAGAGAAATTCAAGAAAGAGGAGAACCAGGACAAGGACACCCTCGACTTCCAGTCGAACGTAACCAGCCTGATCAGAACGATGCTCCTCAAACGACTTGAGTCGAGTGAGAAAGCTTTGGAAGCCTCGGTCGAGAGCCTGCTCTGGAAGCACGTCGCCCTCATTCAAGAACTCAGACCCCTGAAACACGAGGCCTGGATCGCTGAGAACCTCGATCTGTTCGAGCGTATGAAGGCCCACCGGGAAGATCAGCCCAGTCGGGATGACGACGAAGAGGAAGACGAACTCCCGCTCACGAGCTACGAACTCAAGAAGCTCGAAGAAATCAAGGAGGACATCAAACTCTTCGGCAAGCACGAGGAAGAGTGGGTCGATACGCTAGAGCGGGATATGCGCACCCTTTCGCGCATCCTCTCGCACCTTCATGACGCAATCCATCCCGAGAACGACGCCAAGCTCCAAGCATTCATCAAGAAGATCAAGGCCACGCCGAGATTGATGACCGACAAGTTCGTCGTCTTCACGGAGTTCAAGGACACAGCGCGTTATCTCGAAGAGCAGCTAAAGCTCGCCTTCCCAGACGAGGCGATCGTCGAAGTCGATAGCGGCCGGCACGTCAGCGACAGAGAGAAGGTCATCAAGCGTTTTGCCCCCTATTACAACTGCGACAGCGACGATGAGTTGTCACAGGCGCTCGAAGACCCGATTCGCATTCTCGTATCGACCGACGTTCTCAGCGAAGGCCTCAACCTGCAAGACGCGAACATCATCGTAAACTACGACCTCCACTGGAACCCTGTCCGCCTGATGCAACGAATCGGCAGAGTGGATCGGCGCATGGACCCGGACATACCGGTCGATTACGATAAGGTCTACGTCTACAATTTCCTGCCACCGGACGAGCTTGAGCGCTTGATCGGCCTGCATCACCGGCTGACCGGCAAGCTCGCCCAAATCAACCGTGCGCTCGGCATCGAGGCTCCGGTTCTCGATCCGACCGACGAAACTCAGGTCGTAGACTTCTACCTAAACCTTGGCGAGGGCAAGATGTCCGTTGCCGAGACTCTCAGGCGTGAAGCCGCGAAGCTAGAGCGCGACCACCCCGAGATTTGGAGCAAGGCTGCCGACTACCCGAACCGGATCTACACAGGCAAGCCAGGAGAGAAGAGGTACCTCTTCCTCTGCTACCGCGTCGTCGCAGGCTTCGAGCCCGATGCTGAAGAGAAGACCCCGGTCTACGACACGAAGTGGTACATGGTCGATCGCAAGACAGGCGATGTCACCGAGGACATGGCGAAGATCCACGAAGTGATCCAGTGCGCCGAAGGCACACCCCGCGACTTGAACGTTCCGAAAGAAGAGCGAACGAAACTTCGCAAAAGCGTCGAAGAGGGCGACATAGCCAAGCACCGCTTCACCGCTCAGATTCCGCAAGGGTACAAGGACAAGCTCGTTTGCTGGATGGAGATTTAGGGAGACATGCCACTAAGCCCGGAAGACTTGCAGACAATCGGCTCATACGAGTCATTGGCCCTGGTGCTGAACCGAGAACTCGACTGGCCTGAAGGCCCGTGGGACGAATTTCGGATCGAAGACCTGTACGGTTTGAACGACCTCGGTAACCTTCATTCGCTCTCCGCGATCAACCTCAAAGGACAAGAATGGGGCATCTTTCTCGCTGATTTCGGGGAGGAGAAACTCGAGCGCAAAGGCCTGGGGAAAGCTCTCAAGGCTCTGGCGGAAAAAGCCAGAGAAAACCGCCCGTGGCCGACGTGGCCGATCGAGACGATCCTGTTCATCTGTCGCTCGGAGAACGACCACTGGACGTTCGCACGATATTCAGGCACCCGCAACAAGGCGAAATTGGAAACGTTCGGATGGGACGATCCACGCCACTCAAGGACGGTTGTCGAATTTAACCTCGCCGGTCTCGACTGGAACAAGCAGGATGAATGGCACAAAGCGTGGGACGTCAAGCGCGTCGTCAGGAACTTCTACACGCGGTTTCGCGACATATTTGAGGCGCACGAAGAAGACGTCGTTATCGACCGGAACAAGGGCAAAGGTAAGCCCAAGAAGATGCCTGCTGGCGAACAGCGAACGCTGTTCCTCCAGAGGATTACGAACCGCCTACTGTTCCTTGCGTTCCTACAGAAGAAGCGCTGGCTCGAAGTTGACGGGCACAAGCCCGACTATCTCTTCCACCTCTACGACCGTTGGAAGGCTGACCCGCAGGGTCGGACCTTCTTCCAGGTTCTGCGCGTTCTCTTCTTCAATGTCCTCAACGAGCCTGATGATGCAAAGAGGGCGACAGTCGAACCGATCGTCGGAAACGGCCCCTACCTGAACGGTGGCCTGTTCCACGAGGAAGCGCACGAAGACGAATCAAAGTGGGATAGCGACGGCCTTGCGATCCCGCCTGACGAACTATTCGAAGACCTCCTTGGCGAGAAGGGCCTTTTCCGGCAGTACAATTTCACGGCGATCGAGAACTACGACGAGACGGATCAGGACGTCGCTGTCGATCCCGAGATGCTCGGCAAGATCTTTGAAGAGCTTGTCACCGACCGCCACGACGGCGGCTCGTACTACACCCCGCGACCTATCGTCGCTTTCATGTGCCAGGAGGCTTTGCGCGGCTACCTGGAGACCGAAGGCTTCGAAAATGACGCCACGCTTAGGCTAGTCGCTGAGCGCGAACCGGCTGGCTTCGACCCGAAGGACTTCAGGCCGCTCCTACAAGCGCTTGCCAGAGTCCGGGTCGTCGATCCGGCATGCGGTTCGGGCGCGTACCTCGTCGGCATGCTCCACGAGATCATCACATTGATCGAGGCACTTGAGCACCGGTTCGAGCCGCTTGAGCCACACGACGAATACCAGCGCAAACTCAACATCATCAAGAACTCGATCTACGGAGTCGACCTGAAGGACTTCGCGGTCAACATCGCACGTCTACGTATGTGGCTGTCGCTGGCGGTCGAGTTCCGGGGCAAAAACCCACCTCCCTTGCCTAACCTAGACTTTAAGATTGAAACAGGCGACGCCCTCCTTGGCCCCTCTCCAGAAGCTATTGGACAGCTCGCACTTGGTGACGACAAACTGGAAGAGATCACGAAGAAGAAGGCCCAGTTCATGAAGGCCGATCCAGAGGATCAGGACGCTCTCGAATCTGAAATCCGTGAGATGATCGACAAGGCTAAGTCCGATATGCCGAATGTCGGTGGGGAGAAGCCGTTCTACTGGCTGGCAGAGTTCTGTGAAGTTTTCGAGACAGGCGATGCAAACCGTGACGGTTTTGACATCGTCATCGCAAACCCACCTTATGTTCGCCAGGAGCTGATCAAGGACATCAAGCCCTACCTGAAGAGTGTCTACGGGGAGTTCTATTCAGGCACTGCAGATCTGTACACGTATTTCTACTGCCGTGCCGTACAGCTCTTGCGAACTGGCGGAATGCTCTCCTTTATCAGCAGCAATAAGTGGTTTAAGGCTGTGTATGGCGAAGAGCTGCGTGGTTTTCTAGCGAGCCAGACCAGCATTCGATCTATAACTAACTTCGGCGATCTTCCCGTGTTTACAGCAACTGCCTACCCGATGATCTTTGTTGCACGGAAAGAGTCGATCGAGGTCCAGTCCACAATACTCACCTTGGTACGCACCCTCGATCCGCCTTACCCGGACGTGAAAGCGTTGGTCGAAATGGAAGGATTCCTGCTTCCGACCGACGCGATTCAGGGCTCGGTATGGAGGCTGGCAGACAAAGAATCCCTTTCAAAGTTGCGGCGGATGGAGCAAGTCGGTATACCGCTTGGCAAATACGTGAAAGGCAATATCTATCGAGGAATTCTTACCGGATACAACAAGGCATTCATGATCGATGATGCTAGGCGCGACCAGTTGATAGCCAGTGATCCAAAGAGCGCCGATCTCATTAGACCGTTGGCGTTTGGAAAAGACATTCGTCGGTGGGTCGTGTCGAGAGAAGATCAGTGGGTTCTATTCATTCCCTGGCACTGCCCCTGGCAACACGAAAAAAGTATTTCAGGTGCCTCAAAGGGTGCTGAGAAGGAGTTTGCAAAGACCTACCCCGCAGTCTACAAGTATCTCAAGTCTCATCGTGCCGGCCTTGAAGCTCGCAACCAGGCTGAGACGGGCATCCGTTATGAGTGGTACGCCCTACAACGCTGGGGTGCAGAGTACTACCGCGAATTCGATAAGCCGCGTATCGTCTTCCCTGATATTGCTAAGGAAGCAAGGTTTGCTTTTGCCCCTCCTGGCTTGATGATCAACGACACGTCTTTCATGATTGTCCTGGAAGATCTCTATCTGGTCGGCATCACAAACAGTCTGCTCTTCCTCTCGCTGGTCGATATTTTTGTGCCACAGATTCAAAATGGGTTCTATAGGTTCAAGCGAGCCTATCTCGAACCGATTCCTGTTCCGAAAGCAGGCGAAAAGGACCGAAAGGCAATATCGGATCTCGTACAGAAGTGCCTCGATGCAAAATCAGCTCTTATTGACGCCGACGTCAGCGATCATGAGGCCAAGATCGATAGGCGCGTCGAGTACCTCTACTTCCACCAAGACGAGTTCGACACCTTCGAGGCCTGGCAGGAGCATCTCAAGACTGAGAAGCACAGATTAGAGCAGGACACCCGCGCTTTGATCAAGGAGCACGAGGGCAAGCAAGTTGAGCTCAAAGAGACCCTGGAGTTCGTCGACCGGCCCCCAAAGGGCGTTACTGGCGAGGCGCTTGCTCAGTGGCGCAGCAAGAAGCAAGCAGATTGCGTTCATGGTGTTCTCAAGACAATCGTCGCCTTCCTCAACAGTAAGGGCGGCACTCTGCTGATCGGGGTCCACGACAACGGAACCATCCCAGGCATCGAGCCCGACTACAAGCTCTGTGGTCAACGCCAAGACTGGGACGGCTTCGTTCAGAAGCTCGTCGCTTTGGTCAAGGATCGAATAGCGCCGCTCTATCACGAGTTAGAGCCACTGCGCGTGCGGCTCGACGGCAAAACTGTTTGCCGCATAGATATCGAGCCAAGCAAGACCCCTCGGTACCTCGATGGCGTACTCTACATTCGACTTGCTGGTGAGACGATCGCGCTCGAAGGCAGAGAGCTTGAAGACTGGCTTCGCGATCGCGAGGACAAAGGATAATGGTCAGCGAGAGGGCACTCTCTGTTTGGAACAGGTCTCGCGGTGACATCAAAGAGCGTTTCACCTTTGCCGATCTAAAGGACATTGCGGGCAAAGCCGGGCTCCCGATTCACGAACTCACCCACCTGCAACAACGCCAACTCCCTGCAAAGGGCGCATCGAAGGCACAGCTACTCGACGCGATCAGTGAGCTAATGTTGCGGGAATCGTCCAAGAGGCAACGGGAAGTCGTCCTTACGTTCTTGAATGCTTGGCGAGACCGCAGACCCGCAGACGAGCAAGAAATTGAAATGCTGTCGTCACTCCTTGGCCGCGATCAATCTGATGACTTTCGCGCTGCGCCAGTCACTGCTCCAGCATTGCCGAGCACGGGAGAACTGGTTTCCGGTGGCGCGAGCGCGCGGGTGGAGTTCAAGCAGAGCCTGGAGTACATCGACTCGGCGCACGGCAAGTACGCGAAGGTCCCCGACGACCGCAAGTCGCAGCTGATCGCCGAGGACAGGAAGGGCGTCGTCCACTCCGCACTCAAGACGATCGTCGCCTTCCTCAACAGCAATGGCGGCGCGCTCCTGATCGGCGTCCACGACACCGACGGCCCGGTCGGCATCGAGCCCGACTACACTCTGTGCGGAAACAAGCAGGACTGGGACGGCTTCCAGCTCAATCTCACCGACCTAGTCAAGAAGCGGATCACTCCGCTATTCCACGACATAGACCCGCAGTGCGTCACGATCGACGGCAAGACGGTCTGCCGTATCGACGTACCTGCCAAGCCCGCGACCCACTACCTCGACGGAACGGTTTACATCCGCTTCGGCAATTCAACTGAAGCCATCGAAGGGCAGAAGCTAGAGGGGTGGCTCCGCGACAGGCGGGAAGACTAGAATGGCACGTGTCCGCAAGATAGAGCGAAATCCCGCCAGAGGAAAAAATTACTACTTGGTCGATGCGTGCTTCCTAGCAAACTACGCCCTACCATTTAACCAACACCGAACGACCCCTGCGAATCGCCCCCAAGCAGACCGCGACCGGATCAAGGCTTGTCGACTCTGGTGGAGCGAGATTGAATCACAAATGAAGGTCAATAAAGCCCGTGTTTACGTGCCCGACATATGTGTCGCCGAGGCATTCAAGGCTTTGGCCAAGAACTACTACAAGGCAACCGGATGCTGGTGGACTTCCTCTGACGGGTATCAGAAGTCACGAGCGCGGCTACGCGATCTGGTTTCGATGTCACACAAGAAAATGAAGGCGACGCGGCGCAAGGTCCACGTTCACGATGTTCAGTCTGATAGAGAAATTATCATCGGCGTCGACCGGTTTCACGAGGCCTTTCTAAAGCAAAGGCCGAGGTGGTTGAACGTGGGCCTACCAGACCTGATTCTAGCTTCTACCGGCAGATACTTGATGGACTACTACGACATCCCCAAGGAACGCCTGTTCATCGTGACGATGGACACGACGCTAATAACTGGAATCAATAAGTGTTGCGCCGAACTCCCCAATTGTCATAACCCTACGGATCCCGCCCATTCAGCTGCAAACATATTCGTATGAACACCGGAACAGACCATGACTGAACTCGAAGCAGAATTCCACGTTTTGATGCGTTCGATCTACGATCGAGCGAAGTCAGAATGCAAGTACAACGCGACGCGCTTCATGAGGATGCTGGAGGAGCACCAAGGCCTGGAAACGGCGCACATCCTACTACGGGCACCGGAAGTTTCACACGGCTTTGTCGAACTCTACATGCGCAAGCGAATCGACCTCACCGTCGAAGCCCAGATACTTGCGAACGAGAAGTTCTGGCCCCTCTTCACGGAGACCGAACTCGACACTGCCCGGCGTTGGCTAAAGCAATACGACTACTCACCTTAGGCTCGATCCAATGAGAAGAAGTACGGATGATCTGCGTAAAGTCAAGAGCCTGAAGTGGCAGGAAAGGGTTCGGAGGCTCCTACAACAAGGACGCGTTCAACGAGCACTCAATCTCCTCGACAAGATCGCGCGGGAGCCCCAGTACAATTTGTTCGATCAAGATGGGATCGAAAGACAAAAGGCGTGGCTGTTCAAGATTGACGTCTTGCGATCTAAGAATAAAGTCCGGGAGGCACTTGCATGGACGTTGTTAGAATGTGAGATCCACCCGGAAAACGTGACCGCTCAAGCAATGAAAATCGAACTCAAGGAAGACCTGGGCTACGAAGAAATTCCACACTGGGAAAGTTCGCGTACGAGAGAATCTACCGATAGCGGGATCTGGCACGGCGTCGCAGGAATGCGCGAACTAAAGGTCGAACTCGAATCCAGTGTAATCCTTCCGCTACGCCAACCAGCTCTCTTCAACAAGTTCAAGCTCGCTCTTCCCAACGGCGTGATACTCTACGGACCGCCGGGCTGTGGAAAGACATTCATCGCGAACAGGCTGGCGAAGATCCTTGAGTTTGAGTTCTTCGACGTCAAGCCCTCCGATCTCGGGAGCATATACATACACGGCACCCAGGGCAAGATAAAGAAGCTCTTCGATGACGCGCGGGAAGCGGCGCCAAGCATGATCTTCTTGGATGAGATCGACTCAATGATTCCTAGACGAACTGATGTACACCAACACGCTGTTGGCGAGGTCAGCGAATTCCTAACGCAACTAAACAAGGCTGCAGAAGATAGAATTCTCGTGGTAGGAGCAACGAATAATCTCGACTCGCTCGATCCAGCTGCGATCCGTCCAGGCCGGTTTGACAAACTCATCTTTGTCGGCCTGCCAGATTTCGAGGCTCGGGAAGAACTCTTCCACGTCCATCTCGATGAACGCCCGATCGATGAGCTCGATTACAAAAAGATGGCAGAACAGTCTGAGGGTCTGACCTGTGCTGATATCGAAGTCACATGCAGCGAGGCGGCACATTCAGTAGTTTTAGATGAACGTAAGATCCGAACGGACGACGTCTTAATTGCTCTAGGTCGCCGAAAGCCGAAATTTGACGAGGAGGAATACCGGAAGATCGGATTCGACCTCACAAACAAGCGCGAATAATCCGCTGAAGCTCGAACGCCTAGGCTAGACTGATCTGAAGAAGAACTATGTCTGAAGGCACTGAGATCGTACGGACTACAGGAGCATTGTTCTCACGCGTCGACTTCAAAGTGGAGGCCGACCTGGAGGAGTCGATCATCAAGCTATCCCGTGAATTGTTCGGGCCAGATCGCATTTACGTCGACACCAAGAAGAAAATCAGCGCGAGCCATGGCAAAGGAAGCATTCCTGATGGATACCTCGTCGATCTTTCTGGCCATCGCCCACGACTTTACGTAGTTGAAAATGAGCTTGCAAGCCACGACCCTCTTCGTCACATCGCCGTCCAGCTCCTCCAATTTTCTATGGCATTCGACGACAGCCGCAACGCCGTCCAGCGCATCGTCCATGAAACGCTACAATTCCAACAGCAACTTGACCTGATCGAGGATTACGCAGAGAAGAGCGGCTTTCGCAACATCGACCACGTGCTACACACGGCGATCCATGATGAACCGTTCCGGGTGCTTGTAATCATCGATCAGATCCCCGACGGCCTGGAACGAAGCCTGACCGAGAAGTTCAAGTTCAGCGTGGACATTCTCGAGCTTGCTCGGTACGCAAATCCTGACAACGAGGTCTGCTATAGGTTTACGCCGTTCCTTGCAGAAGTTGCGCCGACGCCAACTCGATCAAGCGAGCCAACCGCCAAGAAATACGAAGTCGGCGACATCGACACCGTCGTCGTCCCTGCGCATGAAGACGGCTTCCAAGAAACTTTCCTCGGCGAGGATCGCTGGTACCAGATCAGGATTGGCGGAACGATGCGCTCCCAGATCAAGTACATTGCTGCCTACCGAACGGCGCCAGTCTCGGCGATCACACACATTGCCGAGGTCGCGTCGATCGAGCCCTGGCAAGACACGAATAAGTACGTGTTGAATTTCGTCAGCCCGGCAACGGAGATCGGCCCGATCAAGTACGTTTCAAAAGGTCGCGTGAAGCACCTTCAGAACATGCGGTACACCACGCGCGCCGACCTTGAGAACGCCAAAACGCTCGATGATGTTTGGTAGCTAGTTCTACCGCTGCTCAAACGGGCGCGGAACCGCTGCATCCTCTACCTTGACTTACAAGGCATGACCACTAACGTTGAGGCGAAGTTGGTCAGACAATTCGCCGGAGAGATGGTCACGACGTATACTGGAGTTGGAGCGCTTCAGCGACGCTTTGTTCAGCAGGCTTCAGCAAGCACCGGTCATCCTCCATGACGACTTCGCCAAGCCATGCGCGAGAAAGAACACTTGCGGGAATCTGATTCAGATGTATCAGAGGTAAAGGCTACGAACCAGCCTGCCTCAGGGCACGTTGCGCAGACACCCCCGGCATCGTTGGAAACTCATCCCACGTTCGTCCATCCAACTCACGACCTGTAACATGCTTGCGCACACCGCCCCACTGCTTGAAAAAGAAAGCAACGTCGCCCGTTTCGCACTGTGTGCGACTACTCCGCACCCAATCTTTTTCAATCGGTCGCGAGCGAGGTCCGGACTCGCCGCCCACAATCACCCACTGAATGCCATCAAG
Organism: Armatimonadota bacterium; assembly: GCA_022563855.1. NCBI lineage: Bacteria > Bacillati > Armatimonadota > Armatimonadota bacterium. Next base: position 81,581 of record JADFMN010000002.1, on the reverse strand, counting down.
GTTGAGATTATCGAGAGGACCAATCAGGGGCTCTAGCGAGAGGAACTTGACTTGGGCAGGAGTTGTACGAAGATCGTCAATGCGGTGAACGACGCGCTCGTCCTCGACGCTGACCCTCATCCAAACGTTTGACGGCCAAGGAAGTTCGTCCGCCAGCTCCGCAAGGCGTGCACTTCGTTTCGTCAGCACCTGGAAGATGTGGTGGTCACACTCTTCAATTGTTTTGAAGACCTTCCGAATGAAACTCAGCGGCACGTCTTCATGGATGATATCTGACATGCTGTTAACGAAGATCAGCCGACCTTTACGTCACCGCTTTGGCTCGTCGACAAGATCGTGGTGCACTGACACCTTGAAGCCGTCCCGTTATCGGGGTGAACGCATAGCCTTTAGCCGCTTTGCCAACCGCTCCGCATAGAAGTTCTTGCACCCCTGGCTGACCTTGGTGCAGCCAGTGACCGGGTTCCACGTCCAAAGCGTCCATTCGATGCTCGATTGTCTAGGCACGGGCTTGATCCTTAAACGTCAACCGGTAGCTATGTCCATCTGGAAAGATACCGGACTTTCGGTTTGGCTTGTTTGTGACAACCTTTGCAAACATCCCTGCGGGCACCGTATACGCGCGGCAGCAGCCGAGGACGCTTTTGGGCCAGACCCGTAGTTGAAGTGACTCAACCTAGGAATAACTTGCGTAGCTCACCCTTTTTGGCGAGTCTCTCCGGCGTGTCGTGCAAGGCGATGCGGCCTAGTCTCAGAACGTATACACGCTGCGCGATGGTGAGCACTTCCTTGACGTTCTGCTCGACAATGAGAATTGCGGTGCCCAGTTCTCGGTTGATCTGCATGACGGTTTCGAGCGCGACCTTGGCCAACTGAGGTGAGAGGCCGAGGGACGGTTCGTCCAGGAGAAGTAGCCTCGGTTCGACCATTAAGGCCCGGGCAAGCGCAAGGATCTGCTTCTCGCCGCCGCTCAGTTTGCCGGCGAGTTGTCGCTTCCGTTCCTCGAGCCGAGGGAAGAGCGAATATGCGCGTTGCAGTCGCCGCCCGACCTCGTTTCCGTTCTGGAGTGTGTAGGCGCCCATCTCCAGATTCTCCTGCACCGTCATGTCTGTGAAGACCCGGCTGCCTTGTGGTACGTAACAGAGGCCGTCTTCGACATTCAGAATGGGGTTGCGGCCCTGGGTCTCGGTGCCGTCGAAACTTACGGTTCCAGACCACGCGGGCAGCAAGCCGAAGATCGCCTTCAGCATGGTGGATTTGCCACTTCCGTTCGGCCCGACGAGGGCTACGATATCCTGTTGCCCAACGTCCAAAGATATGCCGTGCAGCACCTTTAGATTCCCATAGCCTGTTTCAAGGTTCCGGACTTCGAGCAGCGGCTGAGCGGTGCTATCTACCTGTGTCATTCCAAATAGGCCTCGATCACTCGCGGGTCGTCTCTGATGATGCTCGGTGCCCCTTCCGTAAGTTTCTTTCCCTCGTCCATTACTATCACTTTGTCCGCCACTTCCATAACGGCTTCCAGGTTGTGCTCGATGAATACGACCGTCTTCCCCTGCTTAGGGAAGCCTTGCATCATCTCGAGAATCTTCTCGACAAGTGCCGGATGGATGCCTGAGACTGGCTCGTCGAGCATGAGCAAATCCGGGTCGGTCGCCAGGCAGCACGCCAATGCCACCAGTTTCTGCTGGCCGTAAGAGAGTTCAGAGCCCAGGTGGTTCGCCTGGTCAGCGAGCCCGACGAACTCCAGAAGGTCCATCGCCCTCGGTTCGTTTCTCCGTCGCCGGTCAGCCAGCCAGCGCGGAGAAAAGAACGGAGACCAGAGACCTTCTCCCAGCCCGCCTGTACCGGCAAGGAGCAGGTTGTCAAGCACCGTCATCTGCCGCAGCAACCGTAGGTCTTGGAAGGTGCGGCTAATGCCCATTCGTGCGATTCGGAAAGGGGCGTGGCGTGTCAGTTCTCTGCCGTCCAGCGACACGCTTCCTGCGTCGGGAGCGATGAAGCCTGTGATGACGTTGAAAAGGGTGGTTTTGCCGGCGCCGTTCGGCCCGATGAGGCCGACGATGGTTCGCGGCTCGATCCGGCACGAGAAGTCCTGAAGCGCGCGGACTCCGCCGAACGCCTTCGACACCCGCTCAACCGTCAAGACCAGTTCTTCCTGCACAACCTATCTCTGTCTGAATGAGTGCTCTCCTATTATTCCCTGCGACCGATACATCATGAACAACATCAGAAGCGCGCCATACAGAATCTGCCGCATGTTCGCCGCGATGTCGCTCGGCATGCCTACGAATCGTAGCAGCTCGGGAATCGCCACAAGCATAACGGCACCCACCACCGATCCCCACAGGTTCCCAGCGCCGCCGATGATGACCACAGAGAGAATGAAGATGGACTCCATTAGGGTGAAACTCGTCGGGTCGATGAATGTGATGTACTGCGCGTAGAGCACGCCGGCCACCGACGCCAGCGCCGCCCCGGTTGCAAACACGACCAACTTATACTTCGCCACGTTCTTGCCCAGCGACTGCGCGAACACTTCGTCCTCGCGGATCGCCTTCAGCACGCGGCCGAACGGCGAGCTGACCAGCCGGTGGGCGAACAGAAACGTAAGTGCCGCCAGCCCAAGGCTCAGCGCTAAGAACTCCGCGTGTGTGTTCACCTCCCACCCAAACAGGTTCGGTTGCGGAATTCCGGGCAGACCCATTGGGCCGCCGGTTAAATCTATCCAGTTGTTCATGACCGAAAATATGATGATCTGCAAGGCGAACGTCGCCAGGATGAAGTAATCGCCATGCAGCCTCAGCGACGGCGCGCCGACGACCGCGCCCAAAAGCGCCGCAAGAACGATGGCAGCGACGATGTTGGCCAGAAACTGGGTGCCGTAGTGCAACGAAAGCAGCGCGGCGGTGTAGGCACCCACACCGAAGAAAGCGGCGTGTGCCAGTGAAAGAAGCCCGCCGTAACCGGAGATGATGTTCAGCGAAACGGCAAGGATGATGTAGATGCAGATCAGGATGAGGACGTGGAGCAGGTAGTTCATACCTGCGCCTTCCGTAGCGGCTTGCCGAAGAAGCCCTGGGGCCGAAACAGCAGGAACAGCAGCAGGATGCCGAATGCAATCGCGTCCTGCCACGCGGAGTTGATTTGCCACACGCCGAAACTGCGCGCCAGGCCCAGCAACAGCCCCCCCAGTGCCGCGCCGGGCACGCTGCCCACGCCGCCGATGATGACCGCCACCACGCCCATCAACAGCGCGTTCATCCCCATGGTCGGCGTCATGTCAACGTCCAGGGCGATCAGGATGGCCGCCACCGCAGCCAGGCAGGAGCCGATGAAGAAGGTACACAGGATGATCCGGTCGCTCCCGATGCCGGAAACGTACGCTAACTCGGGGTCGTTCGCCACCGCGCGCATCGCTTTTCCCATGCGAGTTCGGGACAGGAAGAGGCTTACCGCGACGAACAGTATGACCGCGATGGCGATGGTCCAGATCTGAATAGGCGTGATGCGCGCGCCGAGGATCGGGATGCCTTCTTGAACGACTCCGGATCTCAAGGTCTTCACGCCGTCGCCGAAGATCATTGAGATGACGTTCTGAATGACCACGAACAACCCCAGGGACGCTAGCAACAGCACGAACGGCGTCGCCCCCTTCTTTCGCATCGGCCGAAAGACGCCCAGCTCCATCAACACGCCCAACACACCGGCCAGGATGATCGCCAACACCGCCGCAACCCACAGCGGCCAGCCGAGAATCACGGCGAATAGGAACGTCAGATACGCCCCCGCCGTCACCACCGCCCCGTGGGCGAAGTGGAAGAAACGGGTCGTTTGAAAGATGAGCGCGAAGCCCAGGGCGAGCAGCGCAAATGCGGAGCCCGCGCTTAACCCATTTCCCAGGATCTGTACCACGATGTTTCGTACAGTGTAGCCCAACCCGGGCAGTAAGGCGAGGATCTACTGCCCGCTGCCCGTTGAGCGCGTCTTTAGCAGCCACAGCAAACAGCGGCCGCCGTCGCCGAATTCGCGGGTCACCTGAAAGCCAGAATCCCACAGCCGTATCTTCAGCCTATCGGCGTCATACTTAGTTGTTTTCGTCAGCACGATATCCCTGCTGTCGAACTCGTACCGGACTACTACACTCTTCGACCCATCAATATCACTAAAGCCATCTTCGACGGTAGCTCGCAACTTCTCCCCATCGGGAGGTGTAGCACCTTCTAAATAATGGAATGGAGTCGATAGAAAGGTCATTAGCTTCCCAGTGTCCGAATACTGTTGTAACAGCTCGTCATCAGTACGGTCAGCGTGCAGTTCGGCGTCTATGAGCAACCAGTCATTTTCGGACATTGCATGGGCAATGGCCCGAAGTAATTTCAGTTCGGCAAAATTGCCTAGTGTGCTCCCTAAGAGCGCAAACAGCTTGGGCCATCCTGTGTTCCAAAAACCGTGATCAGAGTCTGGAAGTTGTAGGAAGTCACACAGGAAAGGGCGCTTGTCTACTTTATGGGTGTACCAGTCACCTATGCTTCCCCCCACCATGTGCGTTTCCAGATAGGCCAATGTCCAACGAACAAGATGGTAGCTGAAGTCGACGGGATAGTACGTACACGTTCGAGAGCTACCAAGCCTGCGATACAGTCCCTCCAGCATTAGTGCATCCTTTTCACCGTCACCCGGGCCAAGGCTCACGTAATCCATGCCCGGTAGTGTGTCATCCACAATATCGTCAAGCAGGGAGTCCAGCGCATTGTGCACCTGATCGTACGTGAGCCTCGCCAGCTCGTATCGGCGATCGTTGGTGACTTTTAACCACGCCTCTGCTCCTTCCAACCCCCAGTATAGATACCGGTGATCAATCTCGTCGGACCTCTCCAACTGTTCGCAGAGATGCTGCTTGTAGTAAAAAGAGGTCCGACGCAGATCGGGGAAACTAAGTACTCCCCAGCCAGCAGAGGCTTCTTCTGGCTCACGCCTGTCTCTTGTGCGCTGTTTGCCGTCACCGGACTTAGTGGCTCCAGAGCCACGTTTGCTGACTTTTCGCTTTGTGGAGCGTGCTTTCACCGGTGTCTCCAAATCAAAGTCGTTCGATTCTCCCCTTCGTTCCAGGAGGAACTCGTGAGGTAACAATATTCTGTCCGTCCGCAGTGTTTTCCCGTGCATGTACGTGGTGGGAACGTTTAGCATGAGTCTCTTATGATCGTCTCCCAGTTCTGCGTTCATCTTTACAACGTATTTGAAGACAAGATCCACTAGGCGTTTATCCTCTGAATCGCAAACGACTTTGACTACTGTTGGGTACTGTGGGTGAATCTCAATGCGCGCTATCGCACTCCTGATTTCAGCGACGGGTGTATACTTTTCTATTCCGGGGATTTTCTCCTCTATGAGGCGTACGGACACTCTATCCATCGTGGTGTCCATCATGTCTGCCATTCTGAAAATGGCGGCTAACGCCATTGGGTGAACCAGCATTGCGGTTCTTCCCAGTTCCACGCTGTCCTCCAACTGGGAGGTGTCACCTCCTGAGTGATACAGGGCGATGCCGGCGACGATTTCACGCGTTGCTACATCGTGGAAAAATCCCTTATCGTCTTTCCGAATGATCTGGTAGGCCAGTTTGCCGTGATCCGGTATCTCGCAACCCAGCTTGCCAATATCGTGGAGTGCAGCACATGCAGTAAGAATATAAAGGGACTCCCAAGAAAATTGGTCCCAGTGTTTCCGCAGAAGGCGCCACAGGTTCAGTTCAACCCTCCTGCAGTGATCCCACCCTTGCGATATGTCCTTCTTATTGCCAGCTTGTACAAACCTGGTCCAATGGTCGTACGCTGTGTCCCATAAGTCTTCGTACCCGCGGCCTAGCTCGGAATGGCCACTGAGAGTTTTCTTGAATACGTCCAAACCGGAAGTAACAGGGGGGGGGTCGAGGTCATAATTACGGCTCCTAAGCCCTTAGCATTTCATCACGAATGCGGTGAATACCTCTGCAACACGCTCGTACTGAGGTCTGGCTGGATCACTTTGATCATGACATCCTTGTGAACGTCGCCTCTTTCGTCAAATGTCGTTACGCCTGTCACTCCATCGAAGTTTGCAATCCCATAGAGCTCCTGTTTGAGTCTGGCGAGGTCAAAATCAGCTCGCCGTAAGGCTTCGATGAGTATGTTTCCAGCGTCAAAGGCATGCCCAGCCACAATGCCAGGGGGGTCACCGTATTGGTCGCTAAAGGCACGGACGAACTCCTTGACTGTAGGTTCGTCTGAGGATGGGTCAAAGGCAGGTGTGCTATAGATGACTCCCGCCTGTGTCCCCGCAGCTGCGGTGACGAAATCTGGGGACTCGACGGACAGATTGGCCAATAGGGTTGCCACGATATCCAGTTCGCGGCACTGTCTCACAATCGTCCCATTTTCGCTGGGCTGACCGGGAAAGAATATGCAATCAACTACGTAGTCGCTCACTTTGGCCAAAAGCGGTCTGAAGTCTGACTGACCCTGCGCATAGGGTTCCATAAGAGAAACCTCGCCACCAAGCTCCTCGAATGTGATTCTGAATGCCTCAGCAAGGCCTAGTCCATAATCATTGTTAATGTAAAGGACGGCCGCTCTTCGCTTGTTCAGAGACTCGAATGCGTAAGCTGCCATAACACGCCCATCATAGTCGTCGGAGGCCCAATTCCGAAAGATGTAATCGCCTGCGTCTCTTACCTTGGGATTTGAGGAGCCTGGAGACAGGACAATCACTTGTTCGCGTTCAGCGATTGGCGCTATTGCCAAGGTGACAGAACTCATTAAACCGCCCACGACGACTTTTACGCCGTCCACGGCCACTAGTTTCTGAAACGCGGTTACCCCGTCCCTCGGCTCGGACCTTGAGTCCTCAACGATCAACTTAATGCGGTACGTGTCGGCGGTTTCGTTATATCTGTCAACGGCCAATTCGAGCCCCCGTAGCGCCTGCCGTCCGCCTTCCGCAAGGCTGCCGGTTAGCGGTAGGATTACGCCCACTTTCAAAACATCTCGCTCGTTGGGGTCTGCTGTGCGTCGCGTCGCAAAGTACGCGATGGCCGCGACGACGATAAAGGCGGCGACGATGATGACGGCCCAAGGGGCCCGGCGTTTTACGGTTGCGCTCATTCGTACACCCGCCTGTCAGTCAGGGCATGGAAGGGGGACAGGCGGAGCGCATCAAAACGGCCGTCCGCCGAAGCCGACCTATGGCCTCTGCCAGGCGTCCCGGCCTCGCTAGGCCAAGGAGACCGATAAACCCCTCGCATATACGACCTTTCCTGCAGGTTCCCCACGCTGTCAAGCCTCCTTTCTACAGAGTACCAGAGTTCCACCAAACTTCCCCCTGATCCATGAGCGTTGCCCCGGAACGGCACCGGCTCCGGCAGGAGTTCCAGGATGAAAATTCCATGAAATGAAATGCAGAAGATTCTTTACACCTGCAAGTCCGTGTAGAATCATTGTTCTCCTGTTGGGCTTGGGACTGAGTTAACTTCGCTGGAGACACTGAGATGGCAAAATTCACAGCGACCGAATGGCAGAAGATTCGCGTTAGACTCAACGCCGATCCGCAACGTTATGGAATACCGGCCCGCGTCTATGGGTCGGCCGTCGTTGCCTCCGCCAACATCCGCAAGCTGGGGGCTAAAAGCAAGCGTGACGCTCACACTTGGCAATTCTTCGCGGACGTGTTTCGGCACTTCGACTTGCTGGCAGTGCAGGAGGTGCTGGAAAAAGTTGACGGCCTGCGCCACCTCAAGCAATTGATGGGCGACGAATTTGGAATGGTGATATCAGACACTACGGGCTCATTTCCGAACGAAGGTGGATTGGCCGAACGATTGGCGTTCATATTCAACTGGACAATCGTGAACCGCAAGGAAATGGTAACGGACGTTACTTATGATCGTTCCAAGGTTCTGCAGATCATCGGAGAAAATGAGCAGTCCATCCACCAAGCCGTGGAAAAAGCGAAGAAGGACAAGAAATACGTCAAAAAGCTTAAAAAGTATAACGAGTTGTTTGACAAATTCAAGACTGATGGCGGCAGTGCGCCGAGGAAACCCGTTTTTCCGATAAAGATGCCGGTGTTCGTCTCGTTCATCCGCACGCCATTCGGCGTGATGTTTGAAATTCGCGGTCATCCAGGCGCTGAATGTTACACCTTCATGGCGATAAACGCGCACCTGTTCTTCGGAACCTATATTGAAGACCGTCGCCAAGAGTTCGAGGCCTTGATGGCCTGGATCATGGGCCGCGTGCAGCAGGGAGACGTCAACGACTCGCTGAACATCTTGCTGTTGGGCGACTTAAATCTGGATTTCGACAAACCGGAAAACGATCGCCGGCGGATCATAGAGTTGATCGACGAGCTGAACAGGAAAGGAGGCAGAGAGGTAAACGTTTACTTTCCGTTCCTCCATTCGCACCCTAGGCGTGAAGGCCAGCAGTTTATGGGTAGCGACGGAAGGCTGTTGCGAACCAACGCTCGCTTGAAGGAGACCTTCGACCAAATCGGCTTCTTCTCGCGAGACGAGCGGCTCAAGCAACTCAAGAACGAAGAGGCAGGATCGACCGAGCGAGGGCAGGATTATGGCGTGTTCGACTTCGTCAACCTGTTTAGCGAAGCGCTGAAAGGCAAACCGTTCGAGCAGTTGTCCGAGGCAGATCAGAAGGCGTTCGTCAAGCGATTCGAGCACAAAGTCAGTGACCATATGCCGATCTGGTTTCGTATCCCGTTGCCTGACGTGAAGAGACCCGTAGTTTCGGCTCCGTCCTAAGAACGAGCCGACTGGCGCTTTAAGCCCTCGATCAGCTCGGCCTCTCACACCGGAGATAGCCGGTCATGAGCGCGTCTCGCGTTGCCACCGCCGATTGTCTATAGATGCCCCGCACATGCGATCCTCAGTCGGCCAAAATGCTGAATGCCTGGAGAAAAGTACAGGCATCGGCGAGTGCCGAAGTACTGAAGCAGGAAGGCCTTCATCAAGGATTCCAGTGGTAACAATGCCACTAAATCATTATGGATACTTCACAGCCTAACCTTAAATTATCATGAATTGTGGACTGCAAGAATGACAGTGGCAACAAATCACTGAGTGAAAGGCTCCCTGAGGTGCAGGGCCTGCTATGATCAAGGCGTTGTGAGCCTAGATCGGTTTCAGATCCAAGCCCGACGAATCGTATCAGTTTACTCTGAGAAACCTTGAGTTAATCTAAGCTATGGACAACAAAGACAAGCAGGCTGTTCTCCTGATCCACGGGGTAGGAGAACAACGCCCGATGGAGACTCTGCGCGGCTTCGTGAAGACCGTATGGTCCGATGACGAATCGGTGCACCACCCGTACGGAGTCGACACGGTGTGGAGCAAGCCGGACACGATTTCCGACAGTTTCGAGCTACGACGGTTAACCACCGGTCAAAACGCGGACGGCGTCAGAACCGACTTCTTTGAGTTTTATTGGGCGCACATGATGGAGGGCACGTCGGCTGCCCATGTTATTGCTTGGGCGAGGATCATCCTTCTCCGCTGGCCCTGGAAATTGCCCGGCCATCTCGTCCTGACCTGGACCCTGATCGTAGGTCTGATCTTGGTTTTCGCCTACCTCGTCTTCATGAGATCGCTCCCGGAACACTTGCAATTCGAAATCCTCCGTGAGTCGTCGGCCAGAGTCGTTAGTGCGCTGGTGGCCTTGGTCGTCGTACCAGTCATTAAGAAGGTTGTCGGAGACGCTGCCCGCTACCTCAACGCAACGCCAGGCAATATCAAGAGACGACAGGAGATCAGAACGAAGGGTGTGGACCTGCTGCAAAAGCTCCACGAGGCCGGCTACAAGCGCGTCATCGTCGTCGGTCACAGTCTTGGGAGCGTCATCGGTTACGACATTCTGACGTATGCGTGGGCACTCCACAATCGCACTGCAGACAAGGACAAGGATCACCCAAAGCTCGGAGCGCTAGAGAGCGACCTGGCAGCTCGCAAGTTCCGGTCTGACGCGTATGAGGATAGGCGGAGTAAGGCCTTAGACCAGTTGAAGCTTGACCAGGATGCCGGTAAATTCAAGCCTGGCGACTATAAGGCTCGGGAGCGAGTAGTCCTGGACAAATTGGAGCAGGACCCGGTGGCCGGAGAGTTCAACGCCGTGAAGTATCAGATTCGACAGCGAGAAGTGTTGAGAGAGCTGACCGAGAACGGTCTGACTTGGCGAGTGACCGATTTTGTCACGTTGGGCAGTCCGCTTGCTCATGCTGAGATCCTCATGGCCAAGCATGGAGAGGACCTGGACCGAAAGCAGAACGATCGCGAGTTTCCTATCTGCCCTCCGGTGCTCGAGGACGGCAGGTTTTCGTACAAACCACCTGGGCAGGCTCATCGCGCGCCCCACCACGCCGCTGTCTTTGGCCTTACCCGCTGGACGAACCTCTACTTTCCTACGCACTTCGTCATTCACGGCGATCAGATTGGCGGTCCTGTTTCCAGGATCTTTGGGCGCGGAGTGCGTGACGTTCCCGTCTCGACCCACAAGCGTCTCGGATTCTTCAGCCACACGCTCTACTGGAATCCCGGGTCTAGCACCCACACCGCGAGTCACATCGATGAACTTCGAAATGCCCTAAATCTACTTGACACGTGACCACAAGCGACCGGTTCAGAGGAGTCCCAGGCTGAGTAATCCTTGGCCCGCATGCAAAGTAACCCATGATCGTTACTCGCCACGGCCCAGACAAACAGAAAAAGCGCCCCCCGGCCATAACCGAGGGGCGACTCTGGCTTCGGCACACCGTTGGCGCAGGGGCCGTATCCGTAGCAGTCCAATTCGCCGCTAGATGCAAACAAGCTCAGCATCAGTGCTGAGATCATTCGGTGAGTCTACATCAGCGAGCCTGTTCGGCGTTCGAGGGGGGTCTCGAAGCTATGTCCTTCTCACGCACTAACTCCAGTGGTAGCAAGAAATCGTCCGAAAAGTGAATTGCTTCCACAGTCACTTCGTAGTCATCCTCCACCTTGTCGATGTATTTCAGCACAAAGGCGAGCCTATGAATTTCTCCAGGTTCATGTTGAAACCAGATGTTGTCAATATATGGAGCGTCCATATAAGATAATTCGAATGCTGGTGGAGCCTCCTCGCTCTCTTCGGGCACCTGCAAGTTCCGAACTATGATCTCTACAACATCCGCTACGTCGTCAATCACCTGGGTTCCGTCGGCCAGATAGCTCGTGCGGCGGTCACTGATTACATTGGGCCTCGACATAATGGTCACATAAATGTCGTGCCCAGCAAGATTGATGTGAGTCGGCTCTGGGTCTTCGTCCGCGACCCAACGCAATGTCATCTCGGCTTTGGTTCCGCCGTGCGATGCAATGAATTCTGCTTGCCTCCTAGCCACACGCTTCGCGAGCCGCCTCAATTCATGCCTGGCATCATGGTTTTCGATCGGTATCGATCTGGTAAATGCTTCGAAGACTGGTCGCGTGTCGAACACCTCGCTGAAGTTGCTGTGAAGAGCGGCCAAAAGCGCGACTTTTTGGTCATCCCCTTCAAGCTGTGGCAGCATGTACTCGCCGAAGGCAGCAAACACTGCACTGCGGGTCTGATTCGCGGCCGACTCACGATTGGAGAAGAGCTCTATTTCGCGCGTCCTTTGCCTTGCAAGCTCCATCTCGTTCTCCCAGACTTCGGTGCGTACACTGATCTGGTTACCGAAGTGCCACACGACAATTGTAGCAGCGGTCGCAACAAGTGAGCCGGCTAACCTTCCGAGGGCACCAATGATATCCCACACGTCCTTCTTGTCTTTCGACGGCTTATCCCTGCCACCACCTGTCGATTCAATTGCTCCGCTTTCCATGTTCTCGTTTTCCTGCATCTCTATCTCCTCGGGGCCATCAGCACTACGGCCTGATAAGTTGGTCTGCGCTTGCTGCCCGCCCCTCCTCTGCATTCTACACGTGAACATTCGAGCAAAGCCTAGAATCCTAATGGCATCATGAAATTACCCTGAAATCGTGGCAGTAATGATTAGAATGTCCGGAAATCACGACGCGATAGACACTGGGATGACGCAGTATGTTACAATATTAGCACTGTGAGCCTGGATCGGTTGATGGCTCAACCGAAATGGAAAATATCGGATTTGCCGACCCACATCGAGATTCGCGTCAGTCAACCGGCCGCCCCATGACTGAAGCACGCTTCGACATCAGCGAGAAGCAGCGAGATCGCGGTCGAAAAACCGCGACCCCATCTGAAAGCCACGTGACGAAGGGGTGAATAGATCATGGCCTTACTTTCGATTCCGCCCGTATTCCTGCAATTCAAGACCTATGCTGAATTCACTCGGAACGTCTACTGGACCAGGTCCGATAAGGCTGCCTCGGTCGCCAGCTTCGTTGTTGGCATAATACCTCTGCACTTCAACGGAAGCCAGAAGATAACCAGCCTGCGAGTGACCGGGCGCAACCCCGGCGGAACCTGCTACATAGGCATCTGGGAACACAACGTGAGCAACGGACAATGGAACAAACCCATCGTTCAGCAGTTCCCTTCCGGAAATCCCTTCGATGTCACTGCCGTACCTGCAGGCGGGTACTACGTGACAAATCCCACCGACCATCACTACGACCTCGCCGCCTATGCTATCGGGCCCGGGATTGAAATAAACGTCTACAACATCAAGGTCGAGGCGACTCCGATTGGATGAGGAGGTGCACCGGATGAGGAAATTCACAGTCGGCAAACGTTATAACAGTGCAGTCATACAGGTCTCGCGTCAAACGTACGTTAAAGTCTATGACGCAGAAGGAATCGTTCTCTTTTCTGACGAGTCAGTCACACGCGAGGTGAAACCGCTGCTTTCTCCTGGCGAGTATGTTGTCGAAACAGACGGAACAGTGAAGTCGATCAGGGCAGCAAAACACGGAGGGCTAGATGATCTTAAACGACCCAAGCGTAGTACTTAATCCGCGCGAATTCGACAACGCTCTAGCAAGAGCGAGGAAGGAGCTGATAAAGCTCCCGAACGTGCTCGGCATCGGCTATGGCTTTAAGGAAAAGAAGGGCAAGTCGACCGGCGAGTTAGCGATCGTTGTATTCGTGAAAAGGAAGAAGAGTCCTCGGTCCCTTGATCCGAAAGAGCGAATACCGTCGAAGTTCGACGGCGTAAAAACGGACGTCGTCGAGCTCGGAAAGCGCGAGCAGGAGGGCCACGACGACTCCGATATGATGTTCGTCGATTTCGCCAAGATTCATCGCGAGAATCTTCCCAATATCAAGAAGGCCAAGACCCGAAATCCACCGAAGCACACGGATTTCGGAAATCTCGCAGTCGTGGTGGACGACGGCGCTCTCGTCATCGGCGGCAACATTGACTATATTCATGCGTTCGAGATTTTTCGAGACACCCATCCCGACGTTTATGACTTCCTGATTTTCTTTTCGGACACGGCCTCCGGAATGCCGTTCACGGGCTCATTTCATAGTGCGATCTTCAATGCCACGTCAGGAATCAATTACTATGCAGGCAGTAGTTTCAACATCCGCGCCGCCTGGGGCACCAACAAATTGCTGGCATTCAACGTTATATCGACCGGCGCCTGGAGTTGGCCCGGCAATATGCGCACCATTCTGCAGGAAGTAGGCCATTATTGGAGCGCATTCGAGCGATTCAAAAAGTACGCGGCCGAAACGACCGCTCATTTCGACCTCCTTCTCGGCTCGTCCGGCCAAGGGCTCTATCACTGGGGCCGTTATTTCGACAATGCTCACTCGCCAGTTGACTATGACGGCGTAGATTGGACGCAGGCGGGCAGCAACGAATTCACTATGCACCCGATTGATAACGACGACTTTTATTATTGCAATCTAGACCTTTATAACATGGGGCTATTGGCTCCTAATGAGGTAGGGCCTCTGCGGATCATTAAGAATCCGCAGCCCCTCGGTGCTCCGACAGTGTATGGATCTCTCGAGGAAATATCTGTCCAGAACATAATTTGGGAGCACGGCCCACGGAATCCAGATCACACCGCTGCCCAACGCTTGTTCAAGACCGCTTTCATCATCCTGACAAAGGATGTCGATTCAGCCGCCGCGAATGTGGTTCCAGTGCTCGATGACGTCAGACGGGAGTTAACTTGGCAGTACCACAAGGCGACGGGATTCCGAGGAAAACTGGATACGACGATCTCTCCCGAGTTGAAGACATTTGTCTTGAGATAGTTCTCTTGGCCATGCCTGCCCCTCGCCGCCTTCAGTGAGCGTTGAGATTCCTCGGTCCGAGGCACGCGATCGGCAGTGACGATGACTGAGCTTGACGCGCTCCCAGAGTCGGGCGGCCTTGAGACCAACGAAGTCAGCCCGAGCAGCACATCGATGATCCTCGATATAGTCGGTGGCATCGACGTCGGGGAATCCTTCGCTGAGGCGCTTCTAGCCAACAGCGAGAATGCGAGGCTCTTCACAGGAGGCCTGATCGGAAACGGTCAGATCCAGCGCATCATCGGCGTCAACATGGTGCTCCCTCGAAGCAACGCAGGGATTCTGTTCGGCCTGGTTCCGGACGACACGAACACCCTCTTCCCAGCATCCAGGCGGGCGTGTTCACGCTCGGAGTCGGGGCGAGGGTCTTTGGGCGGCAGGACGGGACGACCTCCGCAAAGCTCGCGGGAGTTCTCTCCATCGACCTCGCTAGGCTGTTCATAAGACCTTCGACGCCAAAGACCATATCTATGGCTCCGACCGACCCGTCGTCCTCCTTTTGGAGCGAGTTCCCAGAAGCATCGTCGAACGCTGAGTCAGTCTCCGACATGGTCTCCGCCACGTTTGGCTTCATGATGGTGGGGACGTTCGATTTAACGACGGATTTTAAGATCGTCGAGGCGGACGAGAACTTCGTGGCGGTCGAGGACGGAGAGACCGTGTCTTTCCGCTGGCACAATCCAGCGGCGATCCAGAGATCTGGTCGCTGACGACATTGCTTCCGAGGCGGCGATATGTGCTCGTGCCACCTGCCGGCGCACTGGTTTTCGATTATGTAGGCAACGGAGAGTTTGCACCTAGAGATCCGAACGATACGTTGAAAGTGGATCTGACGACAGGCGGAACTACGCACTTCAATTACAAACTACAAGTACCCGCAAGTGACTAAAGTACGTGCCAGGCTAGAGTCCGGGGCGAAACGGAAGACACTGTGGAGAACGCCGCCGGTCGCTGCCGTGATCGTCGCATCCGAGTGAGTTATCTTCTTCATGTGGTTGTCGTCATCATACACATATCCCGTTGTGACCCCGCCACGGTTCTCGGTTGTCTGGTTACCGTTGTCGTCATAAGTGTACGTGACGAGGGTCGGGCCGTCCTGCAGCGTCGTGATCTGCCCGAACGCGTTGTACGTGAACGTCAGCGGCTCGCCGCCCTCCTAATGTTTCAGGGTCATGTTGCCGAGGTTGTCGTAAGTGAACGTCGCCCGTTCCCCAGTGAGCAACTGGCCAGTCAGCCGCTCGTGCCGTAGGTATACGTCTGCTTGACGCCCGCTAGCGATATATCGGATCGACTTCTGGCCCGCTCTGTGTGCTCTATATGCGTTTCTTACGCAGTGCTTTCGGCAACTCTAGTGCTTGATTAATGCAAGTTCGCTTATTGAAGTTACTTCATAACCCTGTGTAAACCACTCAACGTCATCGATCACCCGAAATTCCATGTGCTTTAAAATCTTGAACCTTTTCCGCAACGTGTCATCAATCGGTATGTATTCATAAATTTTGACAACAATGTCGCTTGCCTTAAGTTCCCACACTTGCAAATAGCAAGCTTGCCCTGCAACGATCCGCTCTTTCTCGTCATCAAGAATCGTCGTGAGTCCTGAAATCTCCTTTACTCCTTCGAGACCAGGTATCCATGACCACGTAGATGCAACGTGAAGCTCGCTTAGCGTATCACCATCTTTAGACAAAACAAAATCAACCGAATCGTCACCTTCACGAACGTACATCGTTGCGTCTCCTAAGGCAACAGACCGTTGCTCAACATCACCTTCACCATCAAGAGATACCTTGAACTCGACTTCCCAAAGCTCAGGCCAAGATTCCGACGATTCCGACTGCAGTCCGAAGAGTGTCGATGGCCCGTAGGTGGAAACCTCCGCAGACTGGCTCCACTGCTGTGTACACAGGATCGAACTGAAACCCAATATAGTTAGAATGAACATATGGCCAGGATACCTTCCTCACAGCGGCATGATGTACCAAATGGAAACGTTTTCCCCGCATCGCTACAATGGGAATTGAGGCAAGAGGAGCATATGTCCTGAAGAGCTTGCTGTGTCATGACAATCGTATTGTGATGTTCAAGACTGTCAAGCCAACCTTATGTGTATAGGACCATGCTCATCGACGGCTACCGTACGAGATTCCCCAAGTAGTACCTGGAATTGCAGCGTATGTGATTGTGAGGCCGCCGCGCTTACCCAAGCCCTTGCCACCAAAAATCAAGCATCTGAGCAATACGCATCTCCAGACGCAACTCCAATCTGTCGGTCTGTTCTTCGAGCAATCAAAAATGCATTTCTCAATACAATCCTCCAACGAATCTTCATTAGGCGGCGGCGGCGGCCTCTTAGGACACTTCTTCTTGATAGGCTTGCCTTCGCAAACCTGGCCCGGACAAATTGTAAACTCTTGGCCCATAACACCGTCACAGCATTTGCATACTATCGTCCCGTCGGGACATACCCAGTAGATGTATGAATCGAAGCCGTCTTTAACGCATTTCGCTCCACAATCTCTTGGGTTGTCAATTGGCTTTGGATCCTCTTTTGGCTTTGGATCCTGTTTAGGAATGCCCAGTCCCCATCGATCTTGGCCACAGCACGATAGCCCTAGAGGATCTATCAAGGATTCCGGAGACGCGTTTGCATACTGATACGGCAGCAGGCTCGGCCAGAGTGGGTCTGAAGTCGTCCATGCCCCGTGAGAGCCGGAGTACCAGCGCGCTCGGACATAAGTGCCGCCTGCGTCACCGCTGAAGTAGCCGTATGCGCCGACGAACGTGAACGGCGTGACAGATGCGCCGGTGTGGCTCTTCTCCTCGCCGTACGGCCAGTAGTCGTAGGTGTCGGTCTGCGTCTGGCTGCTGTTCAGCAGCGCGCGAGTAGAGCCGAGCGAGTCGGGGACGTAGTCCCGCTTCGTGCCAGCCCTGTTCTCTGCGAGGATCTCCCCGCCGAAGACCGTGTATCTGTTGGTTGCCACTGTTATGCTCCTTTAGCTCCTTTCGATCAGGCAATCACCGTCTTTTCTGTCAGGTAGTCGGCTCCGTCCCAGACGAACGTGGTCGACACATCGGACTCTTGCTCGCTATTGGTCTCGTGTGCGGTGCGGCGCAGGCCCGTACCGGAGTAGGTGTAGGTCGTCGATATCGATCCGGCCTTCACGTTCGTTAGCCGTTGGGCATCGTCGTAAGTGTTGGTCGTGAGGGTGCCTCCGACATTTTGGATCGTCATGCTGCCGTCGTCATCGTAGGTGTATGTGGTGAGCACCGCGCCCTGCAGCATCGTAACGATCTGGCCGAACGCGTTGTACGTGAAGCTCATCGGGTCGGAGCCTTCGTGGTTCTTCACCGTCATGTTGCCGACGTTGTCGTACGCGAAGGTCGCAGCCGCTCCAGAGACGTCCTGCTCGGACAGCCTGTAGCCATTGTCGTACGTCCAGGTCGTCAGCGTACCGTCCAGATCGCGCGTCAGGCGGTTGCCGACTGCGTCGTAGCCGTCGATCATCGTGATGATCTCAGCGTCCGCCGCGTTCAGCTCAATCTGCGTGGTCAGCTGGCCGGCTGCATCGTACTCGTACTGCCGCTTCGACCCGAGGCCCATGAGAAGAGTCGTTCGCTGGCCGGCTGCGTCGTAGGCAGCCGTATAGGTGTCGTCATCCGGGTCTTTCGCTGTCAGGCGCTGGTTCGCAGCGTCATACGTATACGTGAACCGTCCAGCGTCGGGGTCGATCATGAGATCGCGATTTCCGACCGCGTCGTACTCATAGGTGATGACGTCGCTGTCGGGGAGCGTGACTTTGGTGTTGTAGCCCGCACTGTCGAACGCCCACACCCAGTCGCCTTCGTCGTCGACCATCGTCGTCTGCTGCCCTGCCGCATCGTAGGCGAAGGTCAACACGTCGCCGCTGGCATACAGGATGCTGGCAAGCTGTCCCGCATCGTCGTAGGACATCGTTTGACGGTCTCCCGAGGGCATGATTGCCGCAGTGACCTGTCCGGCGGCATCGTAAATGGACGTCGTGACCTTGCCTATCTGGTTCTTGATCGTCTCCTGCCGACCCGCGTCATCATACGTATACGTTATCCTGCCGTCATCGGCGTCGACAGTCTCGGTCAACTGATCCGCGTCGTTGAACACAGACGTCGTGCGATTGCCGAGCGCGTCTATCGTCGCCTCAGGTCGATTTGAATCGCTCTCGTAGACCACAGTGGCGACGTTGTCTAGCGCATCCTTGACCGTTTCGACAGCGCCGACCTTGTTGTAGGTCGTGGTCGTGACGTTGTTTAGCGGATTCTTGCTCAAGACGACTCCGCCGTTCGACAAGTAGGTCGTGGTCCAGACTTTACCCAGCGGGTTCTTCGTGGTGGTCTGGCGTCTAATTGCATCGTAAGTGTATGACGTACGGTTGCCCAGCGCGTCAATGTGCGCTTTGATCGCGCTATCTTTGAAGTAGACGGTTGTCGTGAAGTTGTCCCGTGCGTCTTTCGTCGATTCAGGCCGCCCTGCAGCGTCGTAGTTGTACGACGTGCGGTTGCTTAGCGGATCGATGTCGGCGGTCTTCTGCTTGGCATCGTTGTAGACCGAGGTCCAGCGGTTGCCGAGCGGGTTCTCGGTCGCGGTCAGGTACCCCATGTTGTCGTAGTTGTACGTCGTGACCTTGCCGAGAGCGTTCTCGGTGGTCGCGATTTTGCTCCACCTGTTGTGGGTGTTGGTGGTGCGGTTGCCGAGCGGGTTCACCGTCGCCTGCAGCAGGCACGAGTCATAAATATACGTGGTTGTCTCATTAAGCGGATTCTCGACGGTCTTGACGTTGTCCGCGTCGTCGTACGTGTAGGTGGTAACCAGCCCGAGAGGGTTTTTGCTGGTCACAACCCTCTGCAGCGAATCGTATGTGAAGCTCGTCCTGCCGCCATCCGAAGCGACGGTAGCCTCGACGAAGCCGTCAGCGTTGTAGACCGTGGTCGTTGTCAGCCCTCGTTGGTCGGTGGCCGTCTCCCTCAGACCGGCTGCGCTATAGGTAAACGTCTCCTTGTTGCCGCGCACATCGGTCCGGCCTGTCATCAGGCGGTCGGCGTTGTACGACATCGTGGTGGTCTCGCTGAGAGCGTTGGTGATCGTGGTCAGGTTGAGGTCGGAGTCGTACTCGAACGTCGTGACGTTGCCCTCGGGGTCTTCGGCGGTCTCGATTTGGCCGAAGGCGTTGTACGAAGTGGTGTTGACGATGCCGAGCGGAAGCGCTGTGACCGTGCGCCAGCCGTTCCCATCGTAGGTGTAATTCTCGGTGTACCCTTCTGGTCTGTTGACCGATTCGACCGCGCCACCTGCGGAGTAGTTGTAAGTGGTCTTCGCGCCGGTCGGCGAAGTCGTGATCGTCTGATTGTCCTGGCGAAACCCGCCAAGGTACGTGTACGTCCAGATCGCCGTGCCCACAGCCATGCTCGCGACCTGCTTGTTCGTGGTGTACATGTACGTCGTTATGTAGCCGCGCGGATCTTCGATCGTGTACAGCATCGTGTTCGGACTGCCGGCGCCCGCGAACGAGTAGCCGTATTTGGTGGTGCAGCCTATGGGCGTCGAGAACTGCGTCAGCTCGTTGTTGGCGTCGTACTGCATCGTCCACCGGCGATTGCTCCAGTCCTCGACGCTCTGCAGAAGAGAGGTCGGAGAGCCTGCGATGTATGCGAAGGTGACCTTGTCGCCGCTGGGGACCTCGATGGTCTTGAGCAGCCCTTCCTCGACTCCAGTGCCGTAGGTGTACGTATGCTTCACGCCCGCAGGAGTTTCCCATCTGATGAGTTCGTGCCGCTTGCCCGCGGCTTTCTGCTTCTTGTAGATCGCCTTCATGCCGTCGGTGAAGTACTCGGTGAACTCCGCACCGTCGAAGCTGAAGGTGGTCTTGGTGGCGTTGAATACCGACGTGTAGGTCGTTATGCCGCCAGCGGTGCCGACCTTGTCGTAGGTGTAGGCCTGGAAGTTGCCGCGGTAGAGCGTGATGTCGTCCGTTCCCGAGATTACATGGTTGTTGACATTGGCAGACCGGTGCTTGCCATACATCTCGTTGACAGATGACTTGGCACTGTAGAAAAAGCTGATCGAGAGATCGAACGCCTTCGCTCTCAGATAGATCTCGGGGTCGATCAAGAGGTCGCCGGTGACCGGATCAGGGGTAGGGCGATGCGGATGAGTCCTCTCGGCGTCAACTTCGATTCCCATGTCGAAATCGGTTTTCTGACCGCTGCTGTGTCTCGGATCGGTGTGCATTTCTCGTCCTTACTCTTCAGCCATCTGACAAGAGAGGCTGATGAACTCCGAAGGGGGCGCGCATGGACCGATGTCGGGGTTGTTGGGCCCGGGAGTCGGTTGCGCTAGGTTCATATCGGAGCAGAAGCTGTTGACGGGACATTTGTCGTCGCAGTCTTCGGGTGGTGGCTGTGGTCCTCCGAAAAGGGCTACGCCTGGTCTGCCGCAACAGTCGTCGGATGGGCCTGGCCCTGTGCCGCCGCCGCCGTTACCTGGATGTGATGGCATTCCTGTTTTCCTCTCGATTCGGTCAATCTTGCGGAACCGGCGTCTCAAGCACCTTTTTCAGCGCAGAGACGACCTTGAGCGTATGCTCGGTGTCCTTGAATCACGCTAGCAAACCTAGCATCCAGTTGTCAAGGGCAACTTTGAAACTGTCACGGGCAACTATGAAATCTGCATGAAATGCCCAAATATTCCCACGTTCCTTAAGCGTTTCAAGCTGCAAGACTCGAGACGCGGGCAACAGATTGTGTCGGCATTCTTGTTCTCCTCTCTGCTCAGTCAGTCTTGCGGAACCGGCGTCTCAAGCGCCTCGTTCAGCGCAGAAACGGCCATGTCTGCCATCGGTGCTTTCCCTTCTGGCAGACCCCGTAGAATTACTATAACGTCCTTTCCACCGATTTGGCGGGCGTTTTCAACGGGCTTTCCACACACGAGCTGGCAGACCAGGCTGGCGCTGGCTATCGAGGCAGGGCATCCGTTGCTCTCGAAGGATGCTGCTTTGATCGTGCCGGCTTCGACGATCAAATGAATCCTGATGTAGCGCCCTTCTCCAGGCACTCCCATCGTTCCGGTGTGTGATGCTCCTTCCAGTTTCCCTTCATTGCGAGGGCTGTTTGCGAGGATCATCACGGTGTCGTTGAATGCCATCTACTTCTCCGCCGCAATCGCTCGCTCCAAACCCTCGACCTGCTTCAGGGTTTCCTCGTGACCAGGGTTTAGGGTTAACGCCCGCTGCATATAGTCCAGCGCTCTCTTAAACCTGCCTTTGCGCGTTTCGCTGATTCCTAAGAAGAACGCGGACTCTGCGTCGCCTTGGTCGCTCAGGGCCGGCCAGAAGCTCGACGCCTCCTGTTCCATCCCTTGCTTGAGCAGCCAGGTTGAGTAGGACTTGGCTGCATGGATGTTTCTTTCAGAAAGTGCTGTGAATGTTGCGTGTACGTTCTCCGGGCCGCCAACATTTTCCGCCAGCTTCAATCTCATCTCGGCCCAGCTCTTCCGTTCACCTTCGTTGCTGGTGACGTGTTGGATTGCGTATTGCGCTGTTGCGATATCTTGCCTCTTTAACGCGTGGTCGAACAGGGCGAACGCACTCGGCATGTAGTGAGGCGCAAGTTCCAAGGCAGATTTGTACTCTACTTTCGCCTCTTCGTACCGATCGAGTTCTATGAGAACGCCCGCCATGTTGTGCTTGCACTTGAAGCCGAGAATGCCGACGTCCATGCTTGTATAGTACGTCGACGGATCGCACTTTGCAACCATCGTGTAGTGGTGCAACGATTCCGAGCACCGTTCAGCATTCGACAGCATCAATGCGAGATGAAAGTGCAGCTCTGGGTCGTCGCCAACGATACTCAGTCCTTCTTCAAGAACATGAATCGCTTCTCCCGTCTGCCCGAGTTCTCTGTGCGAGACCGCCTTCAGCGAGTAAGTCTTCCTCACATGAGAATCGTTCGGATTCGATACTTCGAGGCATCGGTCGAACCACTTGAGCGCTTCCTCGTGGCCGTCGGTGTAATGCGCCGTCATGCCGAGGTTGAACAGCACGAACGGATGATCCGGCCTGTCTTCAAGATCTAGCTTGAGGAGCTTCTCGTCGCGCACTCTCTTCTTCCTTTGCCCGCTTTCGGACGTGTCGTATCCGGAGTGGAGCACGTGTGCACTGCATCTCGCGATCTTGCCTGGATGTTGTTTTAATTTGCCCAGAATCTGCTCATGGATGCGACCTTCAAATTCAAGGCCTGGAAGGTTGCGGAAGAGTTTGACGTGGTCTACCCGCGTGCCGCCGCTTGGACCGTCCTCGACAAACTGCACCGGTACGACAAATCCAATCACATCGTCCTTGGCATTCATCACAGCGTCAAGAATCGCCTCACCGCAATCGAGAGGCAACGTGTCGTCGGCGTCGAGCCAAAAAAGCCAGTCTCCTTTCGCGCCACGCATCGACTCGTTTCTCGCCACAGAAAAAGAGTCCGGCCATTCCATTTGTCGCACTTCCGCTCCAAATGACTTCGCAATCTCGACAGTCTTGTCCGTAGAGCCTGTATCGACAATGATCATCTGCTTGAAGAACGGCTTTGCGCTCTCAAGACAATTTGCAAGGACGCGTTCTTCGTCGCGAACAATCATACAAAGTGATATGTTGGCGGCAGTTCTCTTTCGACCAATCTCTTTAAGACGAAGCTCCGGCTTGCGCGCTTCGTCAAATTTGATCGGTTCGGCAGACGTACCTGCAAGATGTGATGCGTAACCCGACTCGATGTCTGTTCTCCACTTCTCGCGGAACTTCTTCTCGTTTGTCCGTAGCAGTTCTCCGGTCTCGGGCGCAACTTTCCGGAGTGTTTGAGATCCTTCGTGGTGGACGAAGGAATTGGAAGCAATCACGAGCCGCCAGCCCGACCGCCGCAATCGATGACAAAGGTCGTTGTCCTCGAACGTGCCCAAACCGAACCGCTCGTCAAAAGGGCCGACGTCTTCGAGTGCTGTGCGTTTGACAGCTAGGCAGAAGCCCACGAGCATATCCACCTCTCTTGGTTCCTCATCGACGTTTGCGAAATCATCTGCGAACAGGTCGATCCTGGTTCTGTCCGTATAGGTCGGATCGATGCGCTGAAGATGACCGCAGTTGTTCGTGAGAGGGCCGCTCGCCGCGATCGTACCGCTCGGTATTAGTGGCTCGATCAGCCGGATGAGGCCAGACCGGGGGACAATCGTATCGCTGTTCAAGAAGAGCACGATATCTCCCGTCGATTCGCCGAAGCCCTGATTGCAGGCCTTGCTGAATCCGAGGTTTTCATCGTTCTCCACCCCCACTACGAAGTCAAAGTCCTGGCGGACTCTCAGGCAGTCATCTGGCGACGCGTTATCGATGACGATCACCTCGTGCACCAAATCCGCGCATTTTGACAGAGATTCAAGACAAGACCGGAGCAAAGCTGCGCCACCATGGACAGGAATGACGATAGAAACTCGTGGCCAAACCTCGGGCGCGGCAGCTGGCCATGGAGAGCAAATGCCGGACGTCCGTCCGTTCATCAAGTCTGCAAGTACCTGCGGGACCTCGATCCTCTCAGCAAACCTAAAGGACTCCGGGCGCGTCGGGTGAAGGTTCCTGAGGCACTTATTTGACTCCCAAGACCTCCATACGCTCTGCCACCATCCTGAAACGAGTTCGTCGTTGTCGCTCCAACAATCTAACCTGTCTCTAACCTGATCATCGGAGCCCACGAACGTCAGCCGGTGGATCAAGCCGTAATCCTCCCCAAGGACCAAACGCCGTCCACGTTGTTGATCGTGCAGACTCGTATGGTCCGCGCTGTATAGATCAACGAGAATGCAACGCGGCGTATCTTCCCTCGGTCTAACTACGTACTCTACAGTCTTCCAATATGCATCCGACATAGCGTACACACGATCAGCAAGATCGTTCTCGGCAATTGCTAATAGGTGTCCCAGCAGTTTGGAGTCCAGGACTTCGTCTGACTCTGGTATGAGCGCATGCGAATACCCTCTGGACTTAAGCTCTGCGATCGCCGCACGTTTGTGCTCGTCCTCGCTGACCCATTCTCCCTCGATTACCTCCGCGCCGGCGCCAGCAGCGATTGCAGCGGCCTCTTCCCAGTCTCCCGGCTCGCCGCATCTAGACAGCCTGCTCACAAATACGAAAACTGGAACCCGCCCTTCGAGCGCTGCTATCGAGTCAGCAAGAAACGCGCTGTCAGCATGTAGGCGGTATACGGCGGCAACGCCGCCTTGACTCTCGGCTTTCATAAACGCGACCCTGGCCTTTAATTTACTCCACACTCGTCTGATCCAGCTCGCAATCGGTGAGAATCTGACTGAAAAACAGACGAAGCATGTAATCGTCGTGCTCTGCCAAACCCCCAACGTGCTACACGTTCACGGCGCGAGAAGCCTTGGCGCAGCCGGTGATAACGACATTCTCTCCATCGTTGCAGGACTGGGCCGAGGCCTTGTCTCTGAGTAGCTGCTCATCGCGAACCGGTGCCAGCGCACAGCCGCTGTCAGAGGCGGTAAGAGGTAGCATTGAGTGAAGATGGGCCTCAAGTGGGCAGATCGCCTGAGCGACAGTATTGCCTGCCGGTTAAATTCACTACATGGAGCTGCAGCCTGCAAAGTCGTCTATCGTAATCGTCACGTTCAACTCGATGACGACTCTTGAACGTTGCGTCTCCAGTGTTCTAAACGAGACAGCTGACAGCACTGAGATCATCTTCGTCGATAACGGATCTGCAGATGGCACGGCAGCATTTCTCAAAGAGCTTGCCACAGGTACGCCGCGAGCAACCATCATCTGCAACGATGACAACCTCGGCTATGCCGCGGCCGCGAACATTGGAGTCCGCGAAACCTGCGGAGAATTCGTTGTACTGCTAAATCCGGATACGGTCGTTCGCTCGGGCTGGCTGAACCAAATGCAAAAGGTGTTCCGCCTACCGAAAGTTGGAGCGGTCGGCCCGCTCTCAAACTACACAGCCGGGCAGCAGTACGTCGAGTTCCACATTCCCAAGCAGGGTGACAATCGCCTGAATTACGACCAATTGCATGAAATGGTCCGTGAAAGAAACTGCGGCCAGTCCGTCGGGACGAAACTAATCATTGGCTACTGCATGATGCTCTCGCGAAAGGCGCTTGAAGAGGTCGGCCTGCTCGATGAGGAACTGTTCCTCGGA
This sequence comes from Armatimonadota bacterium, assembly GCA_022563855.1. NCBI lineage: Bacteria > Bacillati > Armatimonadota > Armatimonadota bacterium. The sequence goes on along the minus strand of JADFMN010000002.1, from coordinate 56,088 downwards.
TGCGACGACTTCGACTACTGCTGGCGATTGCGGTATCACGGCTACCAGCTGCGCGTTGCAACGGACACGTTTGTGGAACATGTCGGCCATGTCAGCTTCAAGACCCTGCCAGCGGAGGACACCCAGCGCATGCTCGCAGCGAGCAACATAGCCTTCGCGAAGAAGCTAGAGGCCCAATACGGCCGGGGAAACGTTCCGACGTCCGAAGAACTGTTCGGCATCAACATCTTCACTCCGCCATACGACTTGTGGCCGGGCAAAACCTAGATGAATGATGTTGGACATGCCCTAGCAAATCCATGAACATCCCCAACATCGATAGAATCGCATCGTTGACCGACTGGAACGCGAAGCCAGTGCTCATTGCCGGCAAGGGTCCGTCGTTCGCAGCGAGACCGAACGACATCGCTGACAAGTTCCACGTCGTGTGCATAAATCAGACGGCGTCATTCCAGCATTGCCTTCTAGCTGTGATGAACGACTTCGAGTCGTGGCTGGATACCGAACCGAAGAACCCCGATACGGCGGTTGCGCTGCCAGCGATTCCGCATTGGTACCAATCCCCGGGCAAGTACAGTCTTGAGCACTGGGTGTCAATCGAAAAGTCAGCTAGAAGCTTGCACGAACGCGGACTCCTTTACGCGTTTGATATGAGGACGACTAGATTTAGGAAGTACCCTGACAAGCAACCAGTTTTGGCTATGTACTCTTCGACGGAGAGTGCCATTGAGATACTGGCACTGATCGGAGTCAAGCACATGTTCACGATCGGCGTTGATGGTGGAAGCACGAGGTCTAAGGAGTTCCATAGTACGGAGGGTGGGCCGGGCTCCTACGACATGCAGTTCAGGCGGATCAGTGAGCTTCAAGAGCAGTACGCCATAACGGTCGAACCGCTTCTTGGAGACAAGATAGTGCATACCGCTGAGAACCTGTTCGAGGCGTGCCAGACCCGGGATGACATTCCGTTGGCGCTCAAAGAAGCAGAATTGACTGGTCAGTGGGTTGAGCTTGGTGTCGATCGCGGTACTTACTCGCGACTCCTCCTTGAGAAGGGCAAACCGGACATGCTTTGGTCGATAGACCGCTGGGGCGGTGACAGGGGGCACGACACGGCACGGTACGTGAGCGCGGTGAAGCTCCTGCAACCGTACGCTTCCAACAACACGGTAGTCCGCGCCTCGTTCTCTGAGGCCGTCAATCTGTTCCAGTCCGAGTCCTTGGATTTCATTTACGTCGACGGGTACGCCCACACCGGTCAGGAGTCAGGCAACACGTTGAGCGAGTGGTGGCCGAAGGTCAAGCCCGGAGGAGTGATGGCCGGGCACGACTATCACGAGCGTTGGCCCGAGAATCTGGCTGCCGTGGATCGGTTCGCTGCAGAGCACGGTCTGTCGATCCATGTTACGAAGGAAAAGGAGTGGCCGTCTTGGATAATTGTCAAGAGCCCTCTCAATCCTCCTGTAGCGCCGTAATGCTGTCCACGCTAACGCCTTTGTACGCGATCCAGCGACTGATGCCGTCTGCCGCTTCAGGCTCGATCGCCCGCTGGACGTTGGTCATGAACACTCGACAGGAGTTTCTGATGCAAGTGGCGGTCAATGCATCATCCGAGCAGAGGACTCGCCTCCACGTGTACTTGTTAGATCTGATACGCTCAGGCGGGAGCGCAGGCTACGCAGACAGAGCACAGCGACAGGCGAGGCTACGACATCCTACTCGGCTGGCACGTTCTACCATCAGCCTCGGTCTGTTGATTACTATGAACTCAGGGTCGCTCCGAATCGTTCGTTCCACAGCCTCTGATGTTAGGAAGATGCCCATATCCTCGAATCGCCTTTCAATCTGCCCGCGGACCTCCCTAGACTTGTCTTCTGCGTCTAGTCCAGCGATCTGACCGAGCTGACCAGACCCCTCAGGATCCGCTTGTTCCTCGTCCATACGCTTTGCGCGTTCCAAAAGCCGATCCAATTCACCTTTTTCCATTGTCTATCCCCGACCTGCATGTTATCACGAATCTTCGACGTTGATCGAGTTTCTGGCCGTGTTGCTAGACTCATATTCATATGCGGAGGCCTGCTTCGACTGCAGCAAGACCATAGAAGGTCGGATGGTAGTATGTCGTGGTCAGCCTTTATTGGCTGGCTGCCCCGGGTCTTTGTCTCCCCAGAGCCTGCGGCGTTTGCCTCAATAGGGCCAGACTCCTCCGAGGCGGGACGTTACGAAGCGATCGCAGTCAACATCTACCAATCGATTCGTCCGATTTCCTGTTCGGACGTACACCTCGTGCTGCTTCTTCCCCGAATCATTCTTGCCGACGACGTACGTAACGCCTGGTATCGCCGAGACGCTGACGACGCAGACAGTCCGTTTTCCCCGCATCTCCATCGAGACCGTGTAGCCCGCGTGTGGGTGAGGATACAGGGAGTTCTTCACGTGTTCGTGCAACAGAGCCTCGTATCTGTCGAGGTGCTTGTCTTGGAACAGCTCGGCTACCTCGTCGTCGATGCCTTGAACAGACCCGTCGTCTGCAATTCCAATAATGAGATCGCCGCCGTCAGAGTTGGCGAACGCTGCGATCGTCCTGAGCACGCCAGCACGCAGCTCTCCTTCCTTTCGACCGCTCCTCCTGTTCCAAAGCAGCGCAGACTTGTACTCAAGCCTTCTTGTTTCTACGGATCTGTCTTCGGGGCTTTATCCATATTGAACACGGCACCGGATTCCCGGTGCCCCTCAAGTTTCGGAACGAAGCCGCCGCTATGAGTGCTTCCGTTTATCAACGGTGACCGCGTGGGCTTGTGGCTGTTCAAACATGGCGACGTAATAACCGTCATAAGGACGATGAGCCGCTGGCGACATATGACACTGAAGCAGTTCGAACCGCCCTCTCCTCGATCTGGCTCAGAACACGCCGGTAGCGTCGGCGGCTTTTGAGACATCAGTTGGGACTGGCACGCCGCCACGATGACGTCCAAGCGCGATAGGGGCCGTCACCGGAACCAAGGCAAGGGGAGAGCAAATCCTTGGTCGATAACGGCCCCTATCGCTACGCAAATAAATCCCTACTTCCAAAGACGAACTTACCACATTCCATCGTGAAATGTCTCTTAATGCGGTCAGTTTCTACCAATTCCTTTGCGACCTCAATGAACATACTCGGCTAGCAGTTTCTTCATCCTCAATGACGTCCAGAACTGCGGTGTAGCTGTTGAAATCATGAACATAAGCTCGCTGGTTCCAGCTTTCAACCTGCCGACAAGCTTGCAGTTTTGCTTCACGTTGCAAGCCTTCCTTGAGCAGATCGCTCATTTTGATCTGTTTCGCCTACTAGCGCAACGTCTCGCTGACAGTCACATCATCAGTATTCTTTCTAGATAGGTAACGAGCCCTTCTTCGAGAAGGGCTCGTGAAGTGGATCTGCTTACGTGCTCAGGCGAGCATCGCAGTCAGCGGATCAACCCTGGACCGAAGTCCGAGCTATTGGCGAGTTGCCAGAGCTTCAAAAAGCCTGTCGATGGTCGGGTTGGAGCAGGCGAAGGTCGGCTTCTTGTCCAGAGCCCGCCTTGAAACAGCGAGGTCTGTCCGAGAATCCCAATTGTACCACCAGAGCCTTGCCTCCCTCCTGTGTGAATCGTTGTGGATACCACAGACGAGCACTCGTTCATCAAGAACTAACCGCTCCTCTGCTGCTTCGATCTCTTCAAGAAGAGATTGCGAAGATTCCCTTGCTCCCAATGAACACGCTACATAAGCCATCGTGAGGCGACAGGTTCGTACGCTCCATGAAAAAACCGTGAAATGGGGAGAAGTTACAGAGAATCACAACGAGAATGATGGTTTTCTGTTGTAATATTTTCTTCTAGGGTCAATGGTGCATGCGTTCTTGCAGCGCTTAGGCCATTCGAAGGTGACTGAAAAACATGAGCACAATTGCAACACTAATTCTATTGAGTTCTCTTGCGACTCCGTTGCAGAGCCACGGTCGGGATCAGAGCGGGTGGGTGCAGGAGATGGTGACCCTCTACTATTTTCCGAACCCGATCGTTCTGGCTGCGACGCTCAACTCAAACGGGAAAATGGTCAGTCCACTCGATACGAAAACCCCTGACGATCGAGCGGGTGACCAAACAGGGGCCGATGCGAAGAAGCCCAAGTCCGTGGCGGGAGCCTTGGGGGAACACATCGACGCCCTGAACGCCTTGCAACAGAAGCTTCAGGCGGTCGAGGACGCGAAGGTCAGGCTTGTAGCAACGAAGGACGCCGAGGACATAGCCAAGAATAAGCAGTTGGACGCGAACAGTAAAGTAGAGGCTCTCGAGCCAGAGGTTCAAATAGCCCAGCGAAACGAACGCGAGGCTAAAGCAGAAGTCACCGAGGCTGAAGAAGACGTAAGCACACACTCTAATGAACCGCCCGATGAAACTCAAGAAGAACGGGCTGCACGTGAAGCGAAGCTCGAAGATGCCAAGAAAAGGAGAGAACAAAAGGAACAGACGTGGCTAGCGAGTCACCAGCTACTATCAATAATCGAAAAGAACAAGGATGAACTCGCCATCAGGCAGGAGCGGGCGACCTTAGATCTCGAGGGGGCGACGGCGGAAAGGACGGCGGCAGCGACTGCGCTATCGAGCGCGCAGACAGCCCTGAACACTGCCCGGACTTCAATTGCGGACGCGACGAAGGCTCTCAGGGACGCTAGAGAACTGTCACAGATCGAGGCTGCCGGCCGGATGGAGAAGTTCAGCAGGGATCGGGTCGCAGCGAAGTATTGGAAGGCGGAGGCCAAACCTCACGCGAAAGATCCTGTAGAGCGCGTGGAGATCTTCGTCTATCCGGACAGCAGCACTATCTACCTGCGCGGTCTGCCAGAGGACGTGAGGATCGTGAAGGAGATCATCGCCGACTTCGACCGCCCGACGCCGCAGGCACGAATCACGCTGTGGACACTGGAGCTCAACTTGATCGGAAACCGGGGACGGAACGCCCTCTCAGACGCGAGCACGAAGATTGAGGCCAGGCTGACAGAAGCCCGAATGAAGATGGCACGAGTAACGATGCATTTTCGAGCAGCTCTCAATAAGCGGGTCAACAAAATTCAAGCCAGGGCGCTCAAACTGCATCCTGGCTTGGGCAACGGGCCGGACGGTTCGAGGTTCGCCCGGTGCTTCTTCTATGAGCCCGAAGTGGCCTTCCAACTGGGATTGAACTTGTCCGAGGTCGAGAATACGCCCACGTACTACTACTTCACCCGCTGGACGCTCCCGGATCCTGCGGCGTCTACGACGCTAGGGGAGGCGTTGCTCATCTATATGCTGGGAACACCTTACCACCGCGAGGCGGTGATGAACGAGTTCAAGTGCTCCATCGAGAAAGACGATAAGATCCAGCGCTGGAAGAAGAATAATGAGGCGTGGTCTCCCGAACAGTTCATGGAAGAGATCAGCGTCGGGAACTCAACTTCGCCGAAGGCGGGGCTGACAGGTTATCAGTTGGAAGTCCTGCGTGCGCTGAAACGGACCGCTCTGGAGAGATTCATTAAAACGAGTCCGGACATTGTGGGTCTCTATTCGCAGTTCAGCCATTACTTCCCTAGCCTTGCAAGGGACTTCGTGCTGGACATGCCGATAGGTGCTAAACCTAACTACTGGTTTTGCGAACTCTACATCCCAGCTGAAAATCCGAAGAGCACGCCAGATTGGCACCGTGTCCCGCTCGACCGACAGATAGAAGCGGCCGGTATCGCGGAGACGATGGCCTATGTGACACCCGCGCTTCTCTGGTTCAGACAAGAGTTTGGGATCAGTATCCAAGCTATGGCTGGGCTGGGAAGGTATCTGAAGCGAATCAAGGAGAGCTACGAAAGCGTTGCTCGAGTCGACCAAGCAAAAGCCGACATGCTGATCGCAAACGAATTCAGGAAGACATGTGAGGACTGGTTCCGGCGATCGTTCCCAACGGACGAATCGAACGCGCGGATCGCGGCTGCGGACGAGATGCTCAAGCGAATCATGATCAGCCTCGAGGACGATATGCAAAAGGAGTTCGTCATACCTACGCTAGACGGAATCAAGAAGGACTTGATTGGCCCAGGCATCAGCGTCGGCAAGATCGACCGGACTTCGTTGCTCGCCACGAACAGGTACGCGTCGAGGGTGGAGGGCAACGCGTCTGCGGAATTGGACCTGGCCGGGCAAGAGCGCCTGGTGGACGCCGCACTGGCCCTGGCGGATATGATCTCAGCCGCTAACGGCTCGAAAGTGCCGGACATGCTCAGAAAATTGCAAGGTTTCGACCAGGAACCGACGTCGGAATTCTACGCGGTTGCATCGGGCATGCAATTTAAAGTAACGCCGGTGTTCGATCCGACGGGACAGGCGCTGAGGTTCCAGTTCGACTACGTCAAGAACACTAACGTTCTCGACTCCGACGGGACGAACCCATCGCTCCCGCGGATCGACAGCCACACAGCGAGTATGATGGTGCAGATATCGAACATGGAGATCAGGGAGCTGACCCGGTTCGAAACGAACGTGAAACTCGGAGTACCCGAAAAGCGCTGGGGGGGGATCCCGTTCCTCAACAGCATCTATCCGCTCTCGGAGATTCCGATTATCGGCTGGTTTAGCCGGAAATCAGGCAGGGACGCAGTCTCGCAGACGAGCATCATCTTCGTGCAGAACGCAATGTATCCGACGATCGGAGATTTGAGCAACCTGCTCTCATCGGGGTTCGGCGTGCCACCGCTCGGCGGCGGGACTGACTGGATCACACCACATCCAAGAGTGGAGTCGATACCGGAGGAAGCACGAGATGACGGAACAAGAAGAACCTGTGGAGCCAGATAAAGAATATCCGTGGAAACCGATGGTGGCCACCAAAATCAAGCGGCTCAGCCCTTCAAGCCGCAGAGCATGGCAGGCTCTACTCGAAGACAAGGCTAACTATCCATCGGAACTGGTCGGTGTATTGTCAAAAAGCGCTACGCGCGAACTCATTGACAAGACTCGCGCTTTCCGAGAGAAGCATGAAGGAGAATACAAGGAGAAAGCGCGTGAGCACAACATTTTAGTGAAGGATCGCAAACCCACATATCTCTATGACATCGACGTGATCGTGGCCCACGCCGTTTGGCCGGAGTGGCGTGAAAGACGGTTCTTCATGAGTCCGAGCTTTCACGATGCACATTCAACGTCCAGCGTATTGTCCACAGAGGGCGTTGAAGAGGACATCTACGATCTAGAGCGCATAGAGCTACGAGACGGTCTGTTCAAAGCCAATTCGCCAAGTCAGGGGACGGCCGACTTACCAAGTCAGGGGAATACCAAAGATGAGTGATCTTCGCACGAACAGACCATACTTCCTATTGCCTCTGGGTGATGCAGCCTTGCCGGGGGACACCCACATAGTGCAACAGGATATCCTTGGGCACGCGAGTACGCTGCTTGATCCCTACACTGACGTATACGTCATCAGCCACGGTTGGCACAGAAACCTGTTTTCAGGAGTAGCCGCGTACGATCGCCTACTAAGCAGGTTTTCAGTTCTGATGGCCCGGGGGAGACTTGCCAAAAGACCGTCGGTAGCCCCGCCACCGAACTTTCGTCCTCTATTCATTGCCCTGCACTGGCATTCCGATCCAGGGGACGACCGCTGGGTCGACAAGAGTGGCCGTCGTCAAAGGAGTAGCTTCATTGAGAACTGCCGGGAAGAGTTCGACCTCCCTCCGATCAGAACCAGCGGAACCGAAGCCCAGTTCCTCAACGACTTCGAGGACATGTTCGAGTTCATGGCACGGATATCCTCCTCCGAACTAAACGCCTTAGGTCCTGACATCGACGCACTCTCCAAAAATCTAACGGAGGCACTGGAAAAATATCCCATACGTCTCTGGTCTCTGTCTGTGCCGGCCACGACTGATCAGAAGATCTGTAGCCTTTGGAAGTGCTATACCGAAGCGCAGAACAAGGCGTACCTTTCCGACCAGCAAGAAGAGGCTCGCCCCGTAGGCGGTCCCTTCAGGGCACTTCGCACAATCGGTAAGTTCCTGCTCGGAACGTTAGGGCTTGCGGCAATAGTAGCCCTAATCGGAATCCCAGAGATACTGCTTGCCTATGTCGAGACGGCCTGGAATGGGCTGCTCGACTTCACACCGGGCGGATCGGGTTTCGTACTGTGGCAGAAGGTATTGACGGGGCTTGGGCTATACGTCGTTGCAATCGCGGTTTTCGGGCTCTTGCTTTACTTCTGCTGGTATCTTATCTACTACCGTAAGGACTCCGAAAGCCGTCCGCAAGGAAGCCCTCTAATCCCGATCCTACTGTGGGCGCCGTTGCAGCTACTCACTTCACTGCCGATACTCTTGGGTCTGATCGTCACCTTTGTTTTTCGATCTGGACTTGTCTTGGTGGGCTTGGGCCTGTCCATTTATTATGAAAACTGGTGGTGGGTGGGCGGTTTCGCGGTGGTTATCGGATTTATCTCGTTCATATTGTCGATAACTGGGAAAGTCCCTCTGGGGTTATACAGCGAAAAGGCCGCGAGCAAATACTTCAATTGGCGGGACTGGCTTGCGAAGTTTGCGAGAGTTCCTATTCGCTGGCTTCGAAACATGGTCTCAGAAGAATCGGCGGTGATGCGGCTGGCCGAGGCCGTGGACAGCCAGCTTGCGTTCTTTGAAATGCAGCGCAAGGGAGCTGAAGTCGGGCGCGAAGCAGGTGAGTTTCTACTGAACCTCATGGCTGAACTGGCTTCAAATGAAAGTGATGAAGCTGGCCCCAGAATCCACCTTATCGGCCATTCGTTTGGAGGCTTGGTCATTGCAAACGCGGCTCGTGAGTTTGTACGCCTGCAAGGTGCGAAATCATCGACTAAGGCTGTTCTGCAGGACCTGATATTTGTTCAGCCAGCGATGGCGAGCAACTGGTTCGAGCGTGAGAAAGCCCTTATAAATGAAATCAAAGCGCCGGTCTCTTGTGTGTTTTCTGCTTACGATTCAGCCAACGGTTTCTGGTATCCGCTCGCCAACAACGGGAGACTTGCTGCGGGCTACGTCGGTTTGAGCAAAGTTGCTAGTACCACCCGTCTGGGAGAAAGAGGCGTCTTCTCGACGCTTGTTGCGCCACCGCCGTTGCAAGAATTGATGCCCAAACCTCAGCCGAACGCCGTGAATCTCGATGCTAGCCGATTGATCTATGAGGGACCTGTGGTCACGGGCGGTGGACACAGCGATATCTTCAAGGACGACGTCGTATATCTTATATGGTCTGCAAGCCGACTTGAAGCCAAGCCTTAGGCTAAGCGGAATCAATGAGACCGGACGTCGGATACTAGTTTCTGCCGTGTGTCTTCGTCGAGTGATCCCATTCAAGCACGTAGGCAAGGAATCGATGTGGCAGGATCTGAATTGACGGCCGGATCCCGGAGTGTGAGTTCGGGTAGGTTCGACCTGCCTTAGCGGCGTTTTGAAGTGCATTCCGCAGGGGCAGCCAAACAGGGTTCTTAGAACCCCTGAGATCCTCCATGCCGTCCAACCCACACAATGTGGGCGCTAGCGGTTCAAAGTATCGAGCGCCGTTTCGGCATCCGGTGGCCGTCTGTTCAATTCCTGGTCTTGGTTGGCAGTACCAGTCGTTGGACTGGTCATCCACTCGCAGATCTCCAATTTCAATAAGGGCCATAGGTTGAATTACTTAGCGCAATATTTGAAAATTCTGCAAAGTAAGCAAGCCATGGGAACCCAATCGGGGTCTTGGGACTCCGGCAACGGCGGAAGGGGGGTCAAGTCACTTTGCCGCTGCGCAACGTATCGTCGAGAGCCTTAGCAGTGATCCTTCCGCCTGCCCTGATCAGGTGTCCGTAGGTGTCGGCAGTCAACTTGATCGAGCTGTGGCCAAGTTGTTGCTGGATCTTCGCAATGTCGATATTGTTGGCGATCAGCAGGGTCGCAACTGTATGACGAAGACTGTGCGCTGAGATCGGCTCCAGACCAATTTCCTTGCAGAGCGCTTTGAGTTCGTCGTTGAAGTACTTCTGATGCATCGGGCCTCCCTCGGGGCCAAGGACGAATTCCCTTCGTTCCAGCTCCTGAAGAAGCCATAGGAGTGCCGCCTGAGTCCATCGGCCCGTTTGCTCACCGCGCCCTTACTCCCCCGCGAACGGGTTGTCCTCGTCGACCTTCGCCTGCAGCCGCCTATACCCCTCACACGATCGGAACATACAGCGCCCGCACTCCCTCAAATCGTCCGTCAGCGGAAAGTCTTGCTCCATCGCGGCGATGTTCGCTCCTGTCCGTTCCATGCGCTCGAACAGCACGTCGTAGGTCTTCCTCAGGTCAAGGACGACCCTGTCAAGCACGGACTGCTGCACCGGGAACGAATGCATATCCCCGCTCACGGAGAGCCACACGGGCACGAGCCTGATCCTCTCCTGCTGCACGCCCCACTCGTTTATCGCGTACAGCGCGTAGATGTGCAGCTGCATCACGGCCTTCTTCTCCGACAATTCCGTGAGCCTCCCGGTCTTCCAGTCGAAGATCGTCACCTCCTCCTCGGTACGCACGATGAAGTCGTAGCTCGTATACGTCGGCACTCCATCAATGGTCGTCCAGGGGATTCCCTCGCCCTCGGCAGGCGGCACGACGAGCGTCGCGGGATTCTGCTCGAAGATGAATCGCTTGACCTCGCCCTGCTCGAACCGGGCGGTGCACTCGCGCGCCCGATCGCGGACGTCCTTCAGCTCCTGCACGGTCGGCTCGTCGCCGTAATAGATGCGGTCAAGCGGCTGGTATTCGGACCTCGGCCACTTCTGCCTGCTGCGAACCGCATCAGCCCACTTCCGACTGAACGCGATGAAGCCATCGACGTGGTCCGCGGCAACCTGGGGCAGGTCGTCGGGCCAGGGCTCCCCGTTGCGCCGACACCGCAGCGCCGCTGTGATCGCTTTGTCCACAGAACTGCCCGTGATAGTGTTCCAAGGAGCGAGCCGCCCCTCTCTGTGCAGCGCCCAGTGCAGTTCGGTCTTGCCGTGATCAATCTTGTTGACGGCATGCGCGTTGTACCATCGCCGCTCACAGTCGCGGAACCGCCGCATCCCCAACCAGGAGAGGTTGGGGAACAGCGCGTAGCGACTCGTCTCGCCTGGATCCATGAAGATTTATCGCTTCAACCTTACCTAGGAACATTCACAGATCTTCAACCGATCCCGGGACGGTAGAGTCGCTATGGCGAGGCAAATCCTGAGACCCATTGAGTAAAATGAGAGCAAATCCTCGATTGGCTTTCGTGGGTGCTGAGCCGCTCAGTGGATGAAGGAGTAGGTCGACTCAAAGTTGCGCAATATTAAGTCCCGCTGGAATGAGAGACATAGGCAGATCGAGGGGGGCGTAGGCAGCGTTGCTGGCGTGCATGGAGACTTACTGGCACGCGAGAGTTGGGATGTGCTTGAACTACCACATTTCGGCTTTGAGGAGGTGTCAGAATAGACTTCAATCGGCAATAAACCAATGCCTACAATTTTCGTAAAGACAGAGTTTATGGCGAGTACGCTAGCCCACATTCCCCACGTGTTCCCCTCAATTCGTGATCCAAATGAGCGCGTTGTGGTGCTTATTGGGGCCGGGCTTTCGTTTGGAGACGCGCCGTCATCGGCTTGCCTGTTGAAGAACCGACGAAAAAGTGCAGAGACTTTGCTCGGAGTCAGCTCACCGCTTGCAGAAAAGGTAACGTATAAGAAGAGCGATCTCTATAAGTGGGCTGATGACATCATCGATTTACTCAAGAGCAATCTTGAGGACGAGCCGAAACTCAAGCTTGCGGTTGCGCTTGAAGTGCACACCGATCCTGCATTCGGCGCACTGGAGTCGATAGCACCAACTCGAGCCCGACATCGTATTTTGGCGAGATTCGCGAAAGAGGGTCTCCTGGACAGCGTCTGGTCGCTGAACTGGGACTGCCATCTAGAAAATGCAATGTTAAGTGCTGGCATGGACAAAGAGAATCCTAGAGACGACGAGCCCTGGTGCAGCGCCTACGTGACCATTGTCGCTATTAGCGACCTTCCGAAAGCCCATAACAACAAAGTGTTTCGAGTCCACAAGCCGCATGGCTGCGCCCGTGTGATCCTTGACGCAAAGCGAGCACGGGACCGCGATCCAACATCCGCGACAGACTGCGATGAAAGGTTCTTAATAGGCGAGAAGGAACTTAGAGATTTGGTTCCAACGAGCACAGCACAGCTCGGCATCTATGCTCCGCTCATAGCAGACATAAACTCAGGCCACTTGACAATTATGGGATGGTCCGCATCGGAAAAGTACTTCAGGCAACTCATTTGTGACCACATTGGGCGACCGGGAGGACCTGGAATTCAGCCGGAGGACGACTTTACGTGCATCGATCCAGAATGGCAAGTGCCAGGTCACGACCTCTTGTGCGAAACATTCAACACGACGAGACTCAAGGCGCATGTCAAGATTGTAACGGATAGTGCCGGCATGTCCGGAGACAATCTCATGCGTTGGATAAACGCACTTTACGCATTGGATTGCTTGATTTGCTACGCAGACGATGATGACAAAGCCGAACTTGAAGCCCTCCAGGAAAAGATTGAAGACGAAAGAACTGCATCGAAGCGAGTTCTCGACTGGTTCGATTTTTTTCTACCGACTTGGATAAGATATTGCTGGAGGCAGGGTCTTGTGCAGTTCCAGCTTCTTGGGCAACCCGTAGACCCGGCACTATTCAAGATGGGAAGCCTGGAGTATGTTATCCCCATGATATTGAACGGTCGACCGGGTGACGACGTGAGGGCCGCGGCACGTATTCTGGTCACCCAACTTGAGGATAACTCGCTAGAGACATATGACTATGAAACGTGCCCGGGTGCATTCAAGCTAGATCAAGAAATGACAATCCCACTCCCAGCGAATATCGGCGCGAAAGCGAACACACTACTAAGCGACAATGCGCTCCGAGCAGTTTGGAATCCGAGTCTCTCGATGCTCAAGACGATGAAAGTCCTTTTGGTACCCTTCGTTCGGGGCGAACTGGTGAGCGATGATGAAAGACGCCGTGTCAAAGCGCGAGTCGCGGCGATTCAGAAGGCTACCCATCTCTCGGACCCAAGTAGAATTGGAGTCGAAGTCCTAGGAGAATGAGCTGATGAGCAGCACGCTGAATCTAGTCCAACGTGATCTTGACCGCAGGTATGAGGCAAATCTCGGCATTCGCATAGGAGACGGCTTTGGAAAAGACATGGCGATCGATGCGCCGGTGTGGTTGTATCTGAAATCTGAAAACCTCAGCACGACGCTCCCTTCGACTGGCGAATTTGACACGGTCGCACTTCTCGATCCAGAAATCGGCATAATCCACTTCTTTCTTGATTACTCACCTGATGGCGACATTGAGCCAGCGATCATTCGAGCCCTGAATCATCGCTCGCTGCTGACTCGTGAGCAAGGCCTGGAGTCCAAAGACGCATCCAAGGTAGACACAGACGGATCTTGGCGCGTGGTGCTCGTGTGGCTCGTCGCGAACGAACATCGAGATAGCTGGATTGATCGGATCGTGGCGGTTCGTGAGACAAGTGGATTCTCCGAGGAGCTCTCGTTCGACGCCATATTCTATGATCAAGCTGCGCCAAATTCCGCTATTGTCGAACACTTGTTCCCGCGACTCCTTATTACTCTGCGAAAGGTCTTGCTAATGGATGCAAGCGATGAAGCATTGCTTTGGATGAGCGCCGATACGCGTGTCAAGGAAGCACTGATCGGATTCGAGCTTAAGTTCAGTAATCTTGGAGAAAGGAGACTAGCAAGAGACATCGAAAGCTTTATCGAGTCGACTAATTCGGCACAGGATTCGAGCGCGTCATCCCGGACAAGCTATGACACTGCTGCGCAGTTCAGCTCGTTTACAGTCAAGAACTTTCGCTGCATACGTTCACTCCACTTTGATGTCGGGCCATCCCCAATCAAAGGTGCGACCTTCTTTGGCCCTAACGGAACCGGCAAGTCGTCGCTTGCAGAAGCAATGTCTTTGGCGCTATTCGGCCATTCTAATAAATATGAGGACTTTTGCTCTGATAGTCCTTCAGCTGGTTTGGGCACAGGGAATTACGATCAGAAATACCTCGAACAATACATCATACCAATCGACGATATCGATTCATCGCCCACATATGTAATTGGTTCCGGGAATGAAAACAAATTCGTCTTAAGGTCAGATAGCGAATTGGAAACAGCAAGGCTGACGGCAGCTTCCAATATCCTTAGTCAAGAATTGAGCATTGATTTTTTGTATCAGTCCCCCGAAGATGCAGCGTCGAGCGTACTCCGCAATTACTCGGTCATCGCCGACTCAGTTAAGAACCAAGTCGACCGATGGATGAAGGATTCCAATGATGAGCGTCAGCGCTACCTCCGCGACCTTGGCTTGAGCGCATCAATCAAGAGGAAAGGCACTATCTACGACAAGCTGACCGAAATGGCACTGAAGGACAATGCCGCCCAATTTCCGTCAGCCCTAACAGCTTGGCTCGAAAGCCTGTCCAACATAGAAAGCGTCTCCACAGGCAATCTCGAAGAGCAGTTTAGGCAGTGGTATTCAGATGAGCATGTCAAAAGGCTGGCAGGCGATATTGTGGAAGCTCGAAATTCAAGGAGAGATACCAATGCCTACATCGAGTCATGGCTCCAAGACTACCAAGGCCTGATAAGTCGCGCCCAGAAGCTCGTCGATGAAGCGCGGGAACGGTTCGGGCCGATCCACGGCGAGCTGGACGAGGTACTGAGGAACGCCGAAACCTGGGGCAAGTGGCTGGAAAGCCAGCGGTCTAAGAAAGGTATAGAGCGCATGCCTAAAGTCAAAGCGACTACGACCGGTCTGGCAAAGCAACGTGAAGAACTTTCTCGTGTTCGTCGCCAAGGTAGAGTGACGCGTGAACGGATCGCTCACCTCCGGGCTACGATTGCGTTTATCGACGAACATTGGAGGGAAGATCACGCCTCCGAGTGTCCAACCTGCAATGCTGACTATACTCAAACTGGTGGGATCATGGCTCAACTAGAGACTGTGCTATCGCAGACCGAGTCGGAGCTTGAACATCTCCAAGCCACGGCAGAGAAATTAGCGAAAAAAACCGAAACTGCCCAATCCAAGGCCATCGAGTCAGGCGCACCAGAGAATCCGATCGGGACGGCGGATCAAAAAGCAGTCATGAGTGCTCTGCAATGGCTTACTGCTGCATCCAGTGATTTTGAGAGGCTACTTGGCGATGACGACCAGCGGAAGGCCCTCATCGCAACCGCTCAGGCGTTGGAACAGATCCCTGCCGTACCAGAGCAAATCGCGATCACAGAGGAGTTGGTTGAGATGATCGCCAACCGTATTCAAGGGGAATTGAGGGAGGCCGACGAAGTTTTTGAAGAGCCAAAAAACTGGGATGTTGTCTCCAAGCGATTCAACGAGACCCTGAGTGATATTGTGACGAAACACCTGCCGATGACAATACAGCAGCTATGGCATGAGGTCGTTTACTCACTTACTTCAGCCTCATGGGTAAACGACCTAAAGCCTGAAATGAAAGCGGATCGGTATCGTACTGGGCAGATTCTGCGAATTATAACGCGGGAGCGCCTGGCGAAATATATCTTGAACAGATCCGAAGCGCATATCCTTGGGACGGCTTGGTTCATCTCGCAGTACTTACTGCGGGGTCGATTCAATATCCCGCTAATGCTGCTGGATGATCCTGCTCAGGAAATGGATGAGACGACGTTCCGAGAGTACAGCCGCTTTATGGAGTCTTTTGTACGCTTGCATAAACGATCAGGAAGACCTCTCACCCTGATCCATTTGTTGCACCAGGAGTCCAGGGCGATAGCCATCGCTCGCGCGACAGCTACCAACCTGTTCTCGTTCCAATGGCGGGGAGCCGGCGGGTCGAAGATCAACGAAGTAACCGTTATCGACGAGCGGATGGCACCCCAAAGCCCGCTATCGTTGTTTTCCAATTCATAGCGAATTCACGGAAACCGTCGATGAGCGTAAATTTCGGGCCGAGCAAATGGACGTGGCACAGAGTATTCGCTTGAAGTGCTCAATCGCCGGCTACTTTCAGTAGCCCGTCTAGCTTTGCGCAGTCCTTGCACCCATCTCTGCCCTCACGGGGGGAGTCGAGGCGCATGAGGTCGGCGGCCATTTGCAGGAGCCCGGTGACCAGCGACGGGTCGCGCTCGACCGGCTTTATCGTGCACCTGAACCCCATGCGGAACCCGTGCTCCATAGCCGACTCCTTGCTGATGGCATTTTCCTCGGTGGTCTCGGGCTCGAAGTAGAGCAACGCCAGCGAGCTGACCGGCGAGACGCCGTTCTCCTCGCCGATGAATGCGTAGGAGTTGAGCTGCACGTCGTACATCGGCGCGAGAGAGTCCGCGTGCTTGGTGTACCGCGCAGTCTTGTAGTCGGCGATCACGTACGATCCGTCCTTGAGCTGCAGGATGGCGTCGGGCGTACCCCAGATCAAAACGCCGCTCATCGGGTCGAGCCGCTTAAACTTCGTATAGTGCGGTGGGTCGACGTACCGCGCGATGGCACCGAGCCTTTCAATATACGGCGGGAATGCGCCCGTCGTGTCGAATGTGCCGTGCACGACCTTCTTCGTATAGGAGTCGATCGAGCTGAATATCCCTGGAAAGATTTGGAACGGCAGCTTGCTGCCTAGCCTCAGCTTGATCCATCCGCACCGAGGACAGAATCCTGGCAGCGCCAGAGCGCCGAGGTTCTTAGCCGAAATCCTGAATTCCATTTCCTTCGCCTGTCCGGACTCTAGCACACGCTGCATTGATCGCGCACATCACCGCACGAGCTACGCGGCCAACGCGACTCATGGCCTGCGGAAAAACTGTTCCTCCTAACGCTGTTAGGGACAGTGTTTTGTACCGTGCGCACGACACAAGAACGATACCGAGTGATCACGGCCATTTTGAGTTACCCACGCTGTTCATGATTCTTATCGATGAACCAGAATAGTCGAGAGGGCGCGGCGACGAGTTTCAGGTGATTCAAGAAACTCTTCCGGGCTCAGATCGCTCAAGAACCCGTACGAGAGCCGCTGTGGATCAAAGTCCGCATGACTCTTGCCAGCTTCGTGTTCTTGCAAGTGATCGTCGAGGTCCGAGAGCCACGTTCGGAACTTTGGCACTTTCTTCGCAACGTCTACGATCGTCAATCCACTTCGCGATTCGTAAGCTTCCGGGAGACTTGTAAAAGCCTCCCCCGTACCCAAGGGTGCCGCAGCTCTTTGAATTCGCTTCAACCGATCTTCGCACCACTGGCGCATCGAGCCTTGGTCTAGCGAGCCGGTATATCCATGCTTTGAGATAGACCTGTTGATCCTTGTACTTAGGCTGATGACCAGCAACCAGTAGCCAAACGGAAGCAGCGCAACGAGGATTGTTAACGCAGCACTGACGAATCCACCAGGCAAGTCATCCGGTGCAACAGCCGCTGCCCTGATCAATCCAATAACAGGAAACCCCTGAAGGACCATAAGCACGAAGTAAAGCGTTGCAGAAAGATCGCGGTCAGCAATTGCCGGACTAATTTGAATCGCGATGAATGAAACGACGGCGAGCGAAATCCACAGAATAACACTGTTCCCAAGCCGCCCTTTCGCTATGTAGAGATCTTCGATTCTCCGAATACTGGAAGCGGTTAGCTCATGCTCCGGCGAATGAGAGGCACTGTCCGCCATGACCCAAGGTACCTCATCGGTCACAATAAATGACCATCGTTGAAGTCAGGCTAATTGTGTGCCTCGCGCTGGAGAAAGACACGCCCACAAGAGAGCCGAACAGCTGATCAAGATCCTTGCCGCTGCCAGGGCGAAGCGCGGCCTGTCGCAGCGAGAAGTTTCCAGAATGCTCGACCTCCACCCGGCCACGATCGGCAAGATCGAACGCGGGGAACGCAATCTGACGATCACAGAATTTTTTAGTATTTGCGCATGCCTAGATATGCCGCCTGTAGACGTGCTGAAACAGATATAGACCCGGGCTCCGCCGCGAGGCTCGTGCGCAGAAGGGCTTCAATGGATCGTTCCACCCCCCGGGGTCATGTGCTAGGGGGAGCCCCCCCGGGGGGGGTCAAGACACGTCGCCAGACCTCAGCGCATCGTCGAGCGCCTTAGCAGTAATCCGTCCGCCCGCGCGTATCAAGTGCCCGTACGTGTCGGCTGTTAACGTGATTGAGCTGTGCCCAAGCTGTTGCTGAATCTTCGCAAGATCAATGTTGTTCGCGATCAGCAGGGTCGCAACAGTATGCCTAAGGCTATGGGCCGAGATCGGCTCCACGCCAATCTCCCTGCAGAGTGCTTTGAGCTGGTCGTTGAAGTACTTCTGGTGCATAGGACCTCCTTCGGGACCAACGAATACCAAGTCCAGCTTCCTTGCAACTGCATTTGACTGCACTTGCAAAGTCTTCGCAGCCTGCAAGGCACTCGCAACAGTGTCGTTTATCTCCAATGTCCTGCGGCTTGATTCCGTCTTCAATCGATCCAAGCGAAAGCCTCCCGGTCCTCGCTTGAGTTGGAAATTCAATCGTATGTACCTCTGACTCTCGTCTACGTCTTTCCAGCGCAATCCCAGCACTTCGCCAAGGCGCATTCCGGTACCAAGCGCAACAAGCAGCGGCCCAGCGATAGAACTCGATCGGCCGACTTCTATGAGAGCCTTGGCTTGGCCGGGTTCTAGATACTTGACCTCTCTTCGCTGTCCTTTCGAGGCCTTTAACCCGGAGGCAGGATTCGTTACCAACACGCCATTGCTGATGGCGTATGAGAAGGCGGATCTGATGGTCGCCTTTATCCGATCCACGGTGCTTGCTGACAATCCAATACTCTTTCGCGTTCGCAATAGTTCTCGAACATGCAAGAGGGTGATCTGATCCAGTCTCATCTTGCCGAGTTTCGGACCGATGTGATTCTCGTACAGCTCGCTGTAACTTCGATACGTGTCGGCTGCACGATTAGGCCTGATCTCATTCTCCAACCACTCCGCAACAAGCGCATCAAGAGTGCCAGCGTTCTCCCGTCGACCGTATGTGCCGTTTTCTATCGAATGCACGCGACGATTGTGCTCGGCGACGACCGGGCCCTTTTTCATCCTTGTGAACGTGGCGACCTTTCGTCGCCCATCGGGCGTGCGGTAGGCGATCTCTGATCGCCAACGACCATCGTTGAGCTGAAAGATTGCGCCCGTGCCCTTGTCCCGTCGTAGTCTTATCCTCGCCATGATTGCACGTTGACCTCACTCCGAAGCTGACAGAGAATCGAAAATGTCAGTCTATTTGTCAGACTATACCATGCACAACTGCGGACAGCCGCACACACTTTTCACCAAGTTTAGCCTAGGATCAGGCTCGTAGTGTACAACTACGGATGCCAACGCACACACCATGTTGCTGACTGTTAATCAGCGGGTCGTAGGTTCGAGTCCTACTGCGGCAGCCATATATTTGAACCTAAAACCGTCCTTCGGGGTGGATTTCTCTTTTGCAAGTCTGCTAGCTGCATCACTTAGAAGTCGAAGTCGTCTATGTTTTCTATCGTGAAGATCAGCATGTCCCCAAGAAGAATGTTGTCGCCTTCGATGGTTCGTTCGCCCAGCCTGCCCGCAGCGAAGGTCGTGTCACCCGGTTTGAGATCGCCTTTAACGAGCGCGCGCGCCGCGTAGACCGTCAGGTAACCGAGGTCTCGCGTGTTCCACAGAATGACCGACTTGACCGTGCCGTCCTTGACGAAGGCACGCATGTCATTTGGTGTGCTGAGGCCCGTGACCATGACTTCTCCTGAGCGATTGGCTTGCTTGACCGCTTCTGCCGCTCCGGGGAACGCGACCGAGCTAATAGCGAAAATCCCTTTGAGGTCAGGGTAAGCGTTCATGAGATCTTTCGCGGTCGAAAACGCGAGAGTCTGGTTTTCGTCCGAAGGTTTGACGTCGACGAGGTTGAGGCCTGGATAATCGGCCAGTCGAACGCGCATGTGCTTGATCCACTCGTTCTGGTTTGCGGCCGTAAGCGTGGCTGTGATGATGGCGACGTCGCCCGTGGCGCCGCTGCCTCCGAGGTCTTGCGCCATTGCGTCGACGAGCGCGAAGCCAATGTCTCGTGCCGTCGCCTGGTTAATGAAGAAGTCGCGGGTTTCTGCATCGGCGTCAGCGTCCCACGTGACGACCTTGATGCCTGCTGCCCGGGCTTTTTCCATTGCAGGACCGACGACAGCGGGATCGTTGGGCGAGACTGCGATGACGTCTACTCCTTTGAGGATCCACAGCTCGATCATCGCCGCGGCTTTCTCCGGCGACCCGTCCGTCGGACCGTCGTAGATCAGCTCAACATCGCCAAGCTCGGCAGCGGCCTCTCGTGCACCGTCTGCGCAGCTCGTGAAGTAGGGGACGCCCTTCTTCTTCGGCAAGAGCGCGATCGTGATCTTGCCGTCGTCATCGTCGCTTGAAGCGGACTTGTCCCCGCAACCCACGACGAGCCCAAGACACAGGATCGTAACGACGACGAGTGAGATTCTTTTAAGCATGGAGTCCTCGGCTACAAGCTCATTATACTGGGCTCGACTCGACACGGCTCCCCCGTGCGAACGCGCGCTGAAGAAGTACTGAGAGGATGAGCATCCCGCCGATCATGAGCAAGTTGACCTCGCTCATTTGCCAATGCCAAGTAACGAACTCGCGTAGTTCGTGGATGAGAAGAATCCCTAGGACAAGCCCTGGAACAGTCGCTTTGCCGCCGTGGATGCTCACACCGCCTAGCACGACCGCCGTGATGACTTCAAGCTCGATTCCAAGGCCCAAGTCTGCTTTGGCCGTGTTCTGGCGCGACACCATAAGGACTGCCGCGATCCCGGCTGAGAGTCCAGCGAGAGAGTAGGCCATCCACTTGATTCGACCGACGGGAATCGCCGAGAACGTCGTCGCCAACTCGTTGAGACCGATCATTTTCAGCACACGCCCGAATTTTGTCTTTGTCAGCAGCACGGTCGTGACTCCCAATAGAATGAGGAATATCCAGCCTGGGATCGGCAAGCCGAGCCAGTCCCCTTGGCCGATCTTCGAGAACCCTTCTGGGAAATCGCTGAACGACTCCCCGTGGGAGACGCCCTCGGCGATACCGCGGAAGGCAGCGAGCGTAGCGAGAGTGACAATGAGCGGGTGGATGTTCCAGCGCGAAACGAACAGTCCGTTGAGCGCCCCGCAAACAAGGCCGGTGAGCAGCGCTCCAATGATCGCAACTGAGATCGGAGCGCCGTTTCGATGGAGCATCCCGAGGCTCACGGCGCTCAGCGCAAGGGCTGATCCGATCGAAAGGTCGATGCCCGCTGTCAGGATCACAAGGGCCATTGGAAGAGCTAATATCGCCAGCTCCCAGACGTGCCGCGACAGCTCGAGCTGGACGTGCGGCTCGACAAACTTCCGATCTGTGATGGCTGCCCAGACCATGAGGGCGACGAGCATCGTTAGGAGCGCGGCTTCGTGCAAGCCGAACTGTCTTCTCACCTCTTCTTCCTCCTTCTATAGTCGATGAGAACCGCGGCGAGAATGACGGTGCCTTGTATCGCGCGCTCCCAGAAGCTCAGCGCCTCGCCCAGCTTGAGGAAGATGAGAAACGTGGAGGTCAGTCCGAGCAACGCGACCCCGACCACTGTTCCGAATATGGTTCCGCGGCCACCCTGGATCGAAGTTCCGCCGACCACTACGCATGTGATGACGAGCAGCTCGAACCCTGTTCCAATCCCGGATTCGATGACTGGGATCTGTGTCGCAGTAATCAACGTTGCGATCGACACGAAGAGTCCAGAAATCGCGAACACCGTCCAACGGATTTTCTTGAGTGAAACACCTGACAGGTGCGCGGCGTGAGCGTTGCTGCCTACTGCGCGAACTCTGTGTCCAAAGGGTGTCCAAGCAAGCACGAAAGAGCTCACCGCAACAGCCGACAAAGCTAACAGAATGCTTACTGGAACCCCGGCGACCGAGCCCGTGCCGAAAAACCTCACGCCGCTTGGAACGTCGGTGATCCACTCGCCCTGCATCGCCAACTCTGTGACCCCCTTCAGCACGCTGAGCATGGCAAGCGTGACGATTATGGATGGAACCCGTGTGACGGCGACTAGAAATCCGTTGAGGGCACCGATGATCGTGCCGACTGCTATCGCTAAGCCAATGCCTGCCCAGATCGGCCAGCCCCACCGCTCTGCGGAAACTGCCAGCCCTAGCATTGCCGCGACAAGCCCCATCATTGAGCCAACTGAGATATCGATCTCCTTGGCGAGGAGAACGAACGTTACTCCGCACGCGGCGATGACGACAGGAGAGATTTTGACGAGCGAATCGACGAAGTTTGCAACTGTCAAGAAGCCAGGATTGACCACGCTCACCGCTGTCAGTGCGAGGAGGAGGAGGGCCAGTACTCCGTACTCTCTCCTTGCGAATATCCGTGACAAGGTTGATACCTCTTGTTGTGTTCGTCTTGCCTCGCTCCTTTCGCTCGGCAAGGCAAGTTTCAAAATCGACTCCTCTGTCGCTTCCTTGCGGTCGAGCTGGCCGGAGATTCTCCCCTCTCGCATCACGATGATCCGGTCTGCAAGCGCGAGCACTTCCGGCAGCTCGGAGGAAACGACGAGCACTGCGGCACCGTCTGCCGCTAAGGACTTGATGAGTCGGTGGATCTCTGCTTTTGCGCCGACATCGACGCCGCGTGTCGGCTCGTCGAGAATCATGACGTCAGGCTCTGTTGCGAGCCATTTTGCGACGAGGACTTTTTGTTGGTTGCCGCCAGAGAGGGACTGGGCAGGATCTTCCGTCGTTGCTACTCTAATGTCCAGCTGCTTGATCTGATCGTCGGCGAGCGTTTGTTCTTTGCGCCTGTCGATGAGACCGACGCTGCTTATTTCATTGAGTGAGGAGAGGCTGATGTTCTCGCTGATTGGAGCTTGCAGGACTAGCCCCTGGTGCTGCCTGTCCTCTGGGATGAGGGCTACCCCTGCCCGCTTTGCTGCCTCTGGGGAACCTAGTTCGAGCTCTTGGTCGTCGATTCTTATAGAACCGTCGGTTGGATGATCGATGCCGAAGATCGCGTTGACGACTTCTGAGCGACCAGCACCGACGAGCCCTGCTAGGGCGACGATTTCGCCCGCTTTGACTTCGAAACTGACATCGCGAAACGACCCTGGGACCGACAGGTTCTTGACGACGAGCCGTGGCTCACCTGTCTTGGTCTCTTCATGAATATGGGGACCGATATCGCGGCCGACCATGAGCTTGATCAGCTCTGGCTGCGTCAGGTCTGCAGTCGGTGACGTTGCAACGAACCGACCGTCTTTCAAGACGGTCACCCGGTCGGCGATTTCAAAGACCTCGTTGAGCCGGTGGCTGACGTAGAGGACGCTGATACCGTTCGCCTTGAGGTCGCGGATGACTTGGAACAACACTTCCGTCTCGCGCGTGGAGAGCGACGCAGTGGGCTCGTCCATGATGAGCAGCTTGCTTTCTTGCGCGAGCGCTCTTGCGATCCCGATCATCTGCCGGGCAGCTGTCGAAAGGTCTTCTAGGTTTTCTGTTAAGGATATTTCTTCTTTTAATCTTTCGATGAGATCTTTGGATTCGCGGTCCATTCGTGCCCGATCGAGAAGGAGTCCAGCTAGCTTCGTCGGTTCGCGTCCGATGAAGATGTTGTCCGGCGCTGCTAGATGCGGGAACGCGACCAACTCTTGGTGGATCATGGTCACACCCAGTTTTTCTGCGTCACGAACGGACTTGACGTTCATGAGTTCGCCCATGAAAATGATCTCTCCGGAATCGGCTTGCACGACGCCCGCGAGTACGTTGTTGAGCGTGGACTTGCCTGCCCCGTTTTCGCCGCAAAGGGCATGGACCTCTCCCTGTTCGATTATCAACGACACGCCGTCGAGCGCACGAACGCCACCGTACGCTTTGGATACGTTTCTCAGTTCGGCAAGCGGAGCACCCACCTGCTGTTTGGACGTTGTGCAGCCCAGCAACGCCGCTCAGCTCACCCTCGGTGCAGGGGTGGCTCCACTCTTTAGAGTGGTGAGTGCGCCGCTGTGAGACGAAGTCACACCATGCTAAAGCATGGAGCCACGCATGACCTCGCAACAAGAGGAAGGGGGCTGAGAACCCTCCACACTGCGAGTGTGGAGGGATGCGGGCTATCTGTGGATTTGCAATGAAGTAGAAGACGGTTACTGCGACAGGTAACATCTGCCAATCGCTACCGGCCTCTTTCCGACACGACTGCGCTGTGAGCGGCTGATTGATCCGCTCGCTATAGCTGATGCCCGGCCGCGTCTTTCCTGGGTGCTCGAGAGCACGGAGGGCGACAGCCAAAACGAGATGCAATCCGCGTACCGCATCCAGGTCTCATCGCGCCAGCGCGGCGAAGCGGTCCTCTGGGACAGCGGTCGTGTCGAATCAGATCAGACATTCGACGTCCGCTACGAAGGCGAGAGGTTGGAGCCGCGCAAGACTGCCTATTGGAGGGTCAAAGTCTGGGACAGGAGCGGAGTCGAGGGACAGTGGAGCCGAGAAGCGGCTTGGACTGCTGCACTGGACGATTGGAGCGCCGAGTGGATCGGATTTGACGGGCCACTGTCCGAGGATACGCCACCGGAGTTTATGGGGGCTTCGTGGATCAACTATCCAAACCCCGAGCCGGACAAGATGCCAGCCGGCAAATATCACTTTCGGCGCGCATTCACCATCGAGCAACCGCTGCCCGACCGGCTCGACGTTCTCATCACAGCCGACAACACCTTTGTCGTGCGCATCAACGGGCAAGTGATCGGAAAAAGCGACGGTAAACAAGATGCTTGGAAACGGCCAGTCCTCCTTGAGAACATCGAGGGACTGAAGGTCGGCGAAAACATTATCGAAGTCGAAGTCGAGAACACCACGGCCGGGCCAACAGCGCTTCTCGCGAATTTTCAGTTGTGGCGCGGCACCCAGCAAACAATAATAGAGACCGACACAACCTGGCAAGTACGCAGAGAACAGGACACGGACTGGATCAAGTCGCGGTCGATGGGCGTCCACGGCGTTCCGCCTTGGGGCAAGCTGCGCACGTCTCCCATCTTCTTGCCGGCACCTCGCGTATTGAGCAGTTCGTTCACCGTCAGGAAGCCCGTCTCGCGAGCCATCCTTTATGCGACCGCTTTCGGCATCTATGTGTGCGAGCTCAACAACCGGCTGATCAGTAACGAGTGGTTCGCCCCTGGCTGGACAGACTATAGAAAGAGGCTCCACTACCGGGCTTACGACGTCGGTGCACTGATCAACGACGGCGAGAACAAGATTCAGGTCCTCCTTGCCGACGGATGGTTCGCTGGCCACGTCGGATCTGGCAAGCGCGAACATTACGGAGACCAGATACGGTTCAGCGCGATGCTACACCTGGAGTACGAGGACGGCACCACTGAAGTCTTTGAAACAAACGAAAACTGGCGTGCAGGGGTTGGACAGATCAGCCAGGCAGACCTCCTTATGGGCGAGTCGACGGACTACACCGTGGGCGAGCCGGACTGGCATCCCGTTGTCATCGGAAAGGAGCTAGATCCTAAGCTCGATCCGTATCCCATGATGCCTAGCCGCACTTACGCGCAGCTTCCGGCAAAGAGCATCAGTGAGCCAGTCGCAAACACTTACGTCTTCGATCTGGGCCAGAACTTCGCCGGTGTCTCTGCACTTGAATTCGATGGCGCAGAAAGCGGCACGACGTTGACTTTGAAGCACGGCGAGACACTGGCTGAAGACGGAACTGTTTACACCGAAAACCTTCGGGGAGCGCGGTGCACAGACGTGCTGAAGCTGCGCGCGGGTGACGTCGATTGGACGCCGAGAACGACCTTCCACGGCTTCAGGTACGTCCAAGTCGAGGGTCTGACTGAGGCTCCTCCGCAATCGGCGATCTCGGGACAGGCCATCAGCAACATCAACAAGCCTGCGTCGAGTTTCGAGTGTTCCGATCCGAGGCTCAACCAGCTGTGGAGCAACATCGACTGGACGTTCCGGTCGAACTTCATAGAGATTCCGACTGACTGTCCGCAACGCGACGAGCGGCTAGGCTGGACAGGCGACATCCAAGTTTTTTGCCGCACCGCGACTGTCCTCGCGGACGTCCAGCAGTTCCTTAACAAATGGCTGGTGGATTTGGAAGACGCACAGGGCGACGATGGCAACTATCCGAAGGTCGCACCGGTCATCAACAACATGGGCGACGGCGGGCCTGCGTGGGCCGAAGCAGGACTCATCGTGCCGTGGGCTTTGTACGAAGCGTACGAGGACAGAGACGTTCTGGAGAAACAGTGGGACTCGATGGTGCGGTTCATGGACTTCTGCGAATCCCGCTCACAAGACGGCACCGCGCCCGAGGAGTTCCACTGCTTCGGGGACTGGGTGAACGTCAACGTCCCCACGCGGCACGAGGTTATCTTCACCGCCTACTATGCGCACTCGGCAGACCTGATGGCGCGGATCGCAAGCGTGCTGAGCAAAGACGCGCAGCGCTACGAAACGCTGTTCGAGAAGGCGCGCGCAACGTTCGTCCGAGAGTTCATGGCCGAAGACGGTACGGTCCAAGGTGACACCCAGACTGGATACATTCTTGCTCTTGGATTTGGACTCCTAGATGAACCGCTGAAGCAGAAGGCAACTGCGAAGTTCGTCCGAAATATTGAAGAGTACGGTCACCTGACGACAGGCTTTGTCGGGACAAAAGACCTCATGCTCGTCCTGCGCGACATCGGGCGAACCGACGTCGCATACAAACTGCTTCTCAGCGACGAGTACCCCGGCTGGCTCTTTAGCGTCAAGCACGGAGCGACAACGATCTGGGAGAGATGGAACGGCTGGACGCCGGAAGACGGCTTCGCAAACCCGGGAATGAACTCCTTTTCACACTACGCGTACGGCGCGGTCGGACAGTTCATGTTCGAAACGATCGGCGGTATCCGGGTGATCGAACCAGGCTACAAGAAGCTCCTCATCGCGCCCGTGCCAGGCCCGCTGACGTCGGCTAGAGCAACACTCGACTCGGTTCGTGGCTACATCAAAACTGACTGGAAGATCGAAAACGGTCTGTTCGAACTTGGAGTGTCGGTGCCCCCGAACAGTGAAGCAGTCGTGCGGTTGCCGAGCGGGAAAGAGCAGACAGTCGGCTCGGGTGTTTGGAACTTTGATGAGGAAGTCTCCGACTGATCGTAACCCTCGCCCGGTAACGTCGTCAAACGGCAGAATCAAGGCGGGCAGTCGTCTAACAAAGCGATCTTCAAGCCGGTTCAAGACGCCAACGCCCCGCCAGTACCAGCAAGGTCGCAACTGCTTGTCTCCGGCTGTCAGCCCCGAGGATTGGGGTCGAGGGACACTCCGACCAGAACGCTAAACGCCGCCCAATTCCGGGGATCGCGAGTGTTCGGGTCCGCTAGCATCTTGCGCTGTGCGAAGCTAAGCGCATCTGAGACCCGTTGCCCGCCCAGCCAGCTCTCATAGAAGGCGATCATGAGCAAGACCGTCGCCTCATCAGGCACTCGAAAGTGGCTCATGACCACGTTCTTGGCGCCCGCGCCGAGTACCGATCGCTGAAGTCCGATAACGCCCATTCCGTCCGCAACGACTCCCTGGCCCGTCTCGCACGCGGAGAGGACGACCAGTTCGGTACCGCTCAGGTTGATCTGCAACAACTCCCTGCTGTCCAATATGCCGTCTTGATCGAGGGTCGCCCCCGGCACGTTTGCTCCGGCAAGCACTAGGCCAGATCTCTTATAAGGGTTCCGAGAGAACATGCCGAAGCTACCTGTTGCCTGATCGGCTTTGGCGCTGGACGTCTCAAAGAAACCGTGGGTCGCGATATGAAGTACTCGTGGAGATTCCACCGCTTTCAAGGCGTCTTCCGTCGCCTTGGGGCCGGTCACCGGCACGACGCCGAGCAACTTCGATATTTCGTCGCCTTCAGTAGACGTGCCATTTAGCTGGGTCCACGTCACGGTTCCAACACGGTTGGCCGGGGTCGCGGCGATCTTGAAATCATAATCGGGGTTCGCAACGACTAGGCTAGGGCCGGCCTCGGCTGAAGAGTTGCGCAGTCGGCCCGGCATCCATCGCTCGAACGTGACCTTCTCGATCAAGAACTTCTCACCGTCCGACAGGGCTGGGAAGACTACGTTATGGATTATCCCGTCTCCGATAACGATGAGCCGGTCCGACTTGGCTAGAAGATTCTCGACAGGACGTATAAGCAGATCGTAGAGCTTTTTGGCGGGCTCTTCCCAAATCGGCCCGATATTGCCAGGGGGGGCCAAAACAGGTTCCGATCGTCCTTCCGAGTTGAGCGCGTCGACAAGCCTCTTCACCCGGTTCGACAGCTCTTCGAACGATGCGTCGACAACAAACGACTCTTGAAGGCCGCTCTCCGTCGCGACGTAGACGACGACCTTTCGCCAGTCTTGTACGCCGACCTCATAGAAGTCCAACAGCAGATCCCCGGCCTCGAGCCTATCGCTCCAGTTTCCGGCCGAGGGTTCAAGGCTGTAATCTGCGACATCAATCATCGCCGCCAGTTCCAAGTACGCTTGGGCCAGCCGTGCGTCCGCGGTACGCGCTGCGATTCCTTGCCCAGAGTGCGGTGGTCGGGATTCCAGCCGCTGGATCTCCTTGAGCAATTCAGCTCCTTCTTCTGTTGAGGAGATTGCCATCTTCGCACTAGCTTGGATAGACCAAAGCGAGTTACCGATGTTCTTCAGGTACTGGAGCCGCTGCCAAAGCTCACTCTCTTGCAACGCTCCCTCGTCACTTGACAACCGTAGCAGCACGGCCTTCAGGTACTGGGCACTAATCATGCGACCGATGACGATCTGCTCCGGAAGAGAAATGAAGTTCCTTTCCAGGTCGTCTGAGAACCAGTCAAAGGCGAGGTCGACAAGGTCCTGCGCCTCTTGGGTCATGTCCAGGAGCAGCGCAGCGACAACGGCCTGCATGAGCAACTCTGGAACCCAGCTGTTGGTCAATCCGGAAAGCTGAACCTCAGGATCGATCGCCATTTCAAGCCGTCCCAGCGCCGTGCTCGCAGACTCGACGTCCGATGCGGCCAGCGCGGACAGTACTTCCGCCCAGGCAACGTAAAGTGCCACATCTGCAGCCGGAAGACCGGATCGAAAGAGGTCCTCCGTAGCTGACATGGCGTGCGCTCCAGCGGATAACGCGTCGCCTTGCGCCATGTAATGACCGACCAGATTCAGGTGAAGCATGGACGACCACATTGGGTAGCGCTTCCCGACCGCACTCAACGCATGCTCCGTAACGGCTGCAACTTCAATTGACCGTTGCGTTCGGAAGCTGTTGGCGGTTGCGACCAACAAGTCGTTCAACATACTCAGATGCAGAATAGAGTCCAGGGCAGTCGTGCCTGCAACGAGTTGATATGCATGCTCCAAGGTGTCGGCCGCGGCGTCGTATCGTCCCGTATTAATGTATATCCCTGCGAGCAGCTGTGCAACTCCAGATGCGACTATCGGATAGAGAATGTCGTACTCGGGATCTGAGTACACGCCCAGGACGATAGCTTCGGCTTGACCAAATTCGCCGATCATGAGCGCCGCGTATGCGGCAAGCATATCGACTTGAGCGGCAACATTGGCTTTCGATACTGCTCTTGCCGCCAGCTGAATCGGATCCAATCCCGAATAGAAAGCAGACCCGGTCGTGAGCCTGTCAAATACGAGATCTGGCTCCTTCCCAGCAGCAAGGAGGACGTTCGCTGAGACACTAAGAGCCAATGCGGAATCGTGCCTGACAAAAACTGAAAAGTGGCTGGAGCTAAGTTGACCGAAAGCCGTTTCGAGCACGCTACCGGCTGCATCAACCGCAGTTTCACTTGACAAAACAAAGAAGTCCCAAGCGACAAGTTGCGCCTCTAGACGAATTCGAATTCCGGGGTCATCGACCCTTGGCAGGACTTCGGTCTTGATATGATTGATCGGCATGTCGCCGCCACCAGACAGATACGACCGCTGGAATACCAGCGCTTGATCGTAAAGAAAAGCGACCTGATCGAAGAACCCGGCGGCCTCAAGGTTCGAAGCGGAGGAGAGCGCGATCTCAACCGCATCGGCGTACCTCGATTGCCTCTGAGCCAAAAGCATGCGGTTAGCCGGGATAAATGACAACCACCTCGGACCATTCCTCGCTTCATCGTCGACGATAGGACGTGCGACTTCAAGCGCCTCCTCGACAATGTCAAACCTGCCTACGATGAGCCCGAGTTCACAGGCTTTGGCCAAGAGCTGCATGCGGAATTCGTTCGGGACGAATGAAGACCTTAGCGACGATTTGCACGTGTTGAGGTTAACCAGCGCCGCCTCTTCTTGGTACTTTCCTTTCAATGCCTGCTCGTTGAGTCGAACCGCTATTTCAATAAGATAGAGAATAGGAACTTTGTCGCTTGTCTGGCTGTACTGGCTGATTTCAACAAACGACGATACTTGAAGCCCCTCCCTGTCGTTCTTCTCAGCGTTTTCTCCTAAGCGAAGGGTCTGGAAAGTCCATCTTGCGGGATTGTCGTCTCGTACAGCGGACAGCTTGTCGTGGGCTGCGCCGTAAACGGTGTCGAGCAGGTCTGCGTTCTTCGCGGCCGCACATCGGTCTGCGAGTTCTATGCCGTCGTCCACGATCCGGATCGCCCGGTCGTATGACTTAGCGATGAACTGGGCGACTGCTTCCTCGAGGCTCTGCTCTTGCGGTCGGGCAGGCTGAGCCTCTGCACCAGCAATGGAAGCTGCCACGAGAACGACGATCGCCAAGAACTGCGCCAGCCGCCTGCGGAGCTGGCACAGGTGCCGCTCAACGACTACGAAGCGACCGGCAAGTGACCTGTCAGCGAACATTCTCAGCCTGTCGATGAACCTCCTATTAAGCACTGATCGAAAGCGACAAGATGACCCCGTCAGATGGTCGCCGGGCAATAGTCAAACCGTTCGCGAAGTATATTTTGTGACCACCCAGTACGTCAGCTTCATCGAACAGTCCTGAACCGAGCATATTCGATCGAAGGTCAATCATCGTGAGTGCCCCGCTTGAGGAAGCGACCGCATGTTCGAGCGTCTTGCCGACTTCAAACGTCACCGTCCGAGCGTTCGCAGTTCGATCAGAACCTAAACGTACTGTTATGGTTGCGCCAACCCTAGCGGTTGAGAATGCCATGGTCTTGCCGTCAACGAGTAGAACTGAGGATGCGTTTGCTCCAATCCAATACAGTCTCCTCAGGCCTGGCCTACCGGGATCGATATCTACCGCTGATGACGGCGCACCTAGCACCTTGACCAAGTCACTCTCCTCATCCATCAGTGTCACCTGACCTTCAGCGATCTGCACCGAAATCGTTGTGGCCAGCGTTGGCATAGCTGGCTCAACTGGTTCAGGTTCAGCATCGATTGCCGCACAGAGCCGCTGATACTGTTCATTAGTTCTATTCCAGATATCCGTCGCCGGATTGAGCATGAGCCAATTCATCAATAGCAACGTCCCGTCCTTCCACTCCGGGGCGGTGTTCTGGTGGCTGAGAAGGCTTGCTATGTTCGGAGTCTGGCGCAATAGGAATCCCCATTTGTCTTTCGATTCGTCTTTCGTCAGTCCGAGGTCGAGTGCCACCTCTCCCATCATGTCCATGTAATGATCCATCAGGGCTGCGCGATACGTATTGGCGACGGTCGTAGACAGCTCAGAGCGATCGTAGTAGCTCATGAGAGCTGTGTCATCCACTCTCTTGTCTTCCCAACTCATATTCACACCTGGCGCTTCCCATAGGTCCAGCAGCTTTTGACGGCTTTCAAGGAATTCGGCTTTTGGCACTTGATCAGGGTGCAATGATAGAACTTGAACAGACATACCAAGCAGCTTTCCGTTGGTCGGAAACTTTCCTAGTCCTTCCGAGATATAGTTCTTAGCCTCCGCGTACCGCTCTCGGTCCTTGACATCAATCCCACCGCCTCGTGCCGTTATTGTCGACCACTTCAGCCAGACGCCGTAATAGAACTCGGGAATCGGCCAAGACGCTCGCACGTCATTGGACAGCAAGTCGTAATAGTGCCTCAGAGAACATATCGCACGATTGACGTAAGCTTCTTCCAACCCGTCTTCTTGCCGGATAGCGCGATTGAACTGCCGAATTGCGCGAGTCCATTCACCGAACTCCATCAGAGCAAGGCCGGTCCTGAATGTGAGCAGCGACTCCCATACGGCAGGGTCTTCTGCGATGGATGCCATACGGTCGATCGCCGAGGGATGCGTTGCACTTAGCAAGTGGAGCAGCGCGTAGCCGTCGTTCCGGCCGCGTCGCTGGTCGTTTTCCATCCACCGGAACGCCTTCATCGCGTCTTCACGCGTACCGCCGGTTTGAAGCAAGTATCGAAGTCCGATCTTGTCGGCCTCTGTTTCCGCGAACTGCGAATGACCCCTGGATTCAACGTCGGTTCGAATCTTTCCTGTCACGATGTCCACAAGCCGGTAATACGAATGACCTTTTGCCAAGTGTGCGAATTCGTGGCACAAGACCGACATTATCATGCCCTCGTCGTATTCGAACGCCTTGATCATTTCAAGTTCAAACTCGACGACTGCGCGCAGGTCATCGCCTTCTGCTTCAACTGTCGAGAAAGCGTTTATCCGATCATTGAAAGTCAATCTCACGGTTGGCGGATAGAGGTATTTGTCAAACTTCTCGGCCACAGCACTCACGCGATCGACTAGCAGCTGGAGGTCAGCCTGCGTAAATTCCGGGTCTTGAGCGGTGCCGGAGAGCAGCAAAAGCAAAGGCAGAAACGTCATGTCGGTTCTCCTTTGGTCCATCGATCCAGTGGAAAGAATGGACCTGTGAAAGTTATACCTAGTTCCGCAGCGTATTCTCGCCCGGTATCTTGTGGCCCGCGTTGGCACAATAGGTTCTGAACAGCGATTGATCCTACCTGCAGTGGTGCAGTCTTCCGGACAAGATCGCTTGGTGCTGAGTATGCGCGTCCCGCTAACAAAAATCCCCAGTGCGAACCGCTACGAAGCCATGGCAATGACCTTTCCAGAACGATGCGTCAGAGGAGACCTTTTAACCACTCATGCGGGAAAGCTCTCTCTGCCATTTACCGAGTTCCGGATCGTCCGGGTTAGCTGCGATCAGTTTTGCTAAGACCTCTTCCGCTCCTTCCAGGTAGCCGCGCTCGAGCAGCCACCCGAAGCCCTCAAGCGTCGGCTCGCCCAACGTGAAGGAACCAACCTTGTCCCACTCAGCGGGCTGTCCGATCTCGAACGTCGCAGGCAGCTCATCCCGGACCGTCGCTAATTCAATCCCGCCCGCCGAATCCTCAACGTTCAAGTACCACTGGTACGTGACCCCGGGTTCAAGCTCGATGCTGCAAGTCCATTGCTCGCCGTCAAGCCACGGACTCGTGATGACAGGCTGGCCTGCGATCGTCTCGACAACGACCTGGACGCGGACTGCGCCTTCGACCGGCTCCCACTGGAAAACAGGTTTGTCCGTCGGCACCTTTGATTGAATCGGAGTCAGCCCGACAGCGCGGAGATCGCCCCCGCGAGAAACGCCCCCTTCTACCGCCACCGGCACCGTGAACGCAATCTCGGAGATCGCGCGGCCGCTGAGCAGTGCCAATACCGACTCTGAGGCTGGCTCTCTCTTCTCGATCAACCCGTTCGCAGATCTTACGTACCGTGCTCCCGCTTGCTCAAAAACGGACTCAGGCGTCGCTCCTTCTAGCGCCTCGTTCAAGTCGCCTATTCTTACATTCAAGTCACCGATTTCTCCTTCTCGCTCATCGATGTTCTTTTGCATCTCCTCTAGCGCTGCCTCAAACCCCGATCTTGCATGGTCTGATTCTTGACCGAGGATCGCGACTTCCGACTCGAGTCCATTGATCCGTTCGCTGCGAGGGTTGGCGATGAACAGGAGCGTTGCTGCGGCCGCAGCCATCCCGACGGCACCAAAGGAACCGAACACCCAGTTGGTGAGCGAAGCCCGGCCCTTCTTTGACGGCTTCGGAGAGAGTGCAGTCTGTCCTCCGAGCTCAATCTTGCCTCGAAGTTCTAATAGCTCTTCGACTTCTTGCCGAACGGTTGGGTCGCTGGCCATGTGCGCCTGGACAATCTCTCTCGTTACATCGTCAGCAGTACCGTTGACGTACTGCTCCAGAAGCTCGAACTCGACGCCCGATTCGGACTGTTCGCCTAAGAGGCTCTGGCGAAGCGCTGAGTAGTGGCGGGTATCTTCGAATTCGCTGCGCGCAGATTCGTCCGCGAGGGTCTTAGCCAGATTCTCGTAGCTTGCAACCCTGTCGATTCGCTTGCTTTCTTCGTCGCCGTTCTTTTTTCGCTTCATAGCCTAAAACCCCGCTCGCGCAAACCAGATGCACAGGCCGTCTTGCAGTGCCGAGATGCGAACAAATGCGCGATATGACCACCGGTCGAGACTTTTTTCAATTTTTCGCCTCCATTCTTCTATGCAGCCTCGCCCGCCCCGCCCGCCTGAGCCCAATCACCTGTACTGGGGTTACGCCGATCCGTTCGGCTATCGCCGAATCATCGAGCGGAAGATCGTCCCAGAAGGACCGGAGATCGTCGAGGTTAGTTTCAAGCGCCTCCGCGATCTGATCCAGGCTCGCTACGTCGAGAATCGGCAAGAGAGCGACGATGCCCTTGCCGCGATGGTCTCGAAGGTTCAACAGTATCGCGCAACGCTGATTCACAGGGAGTCCACACAGTTCGCTCCATAGCAGTTCAAGCTGCTGCCTCATCTCAGTCAGGACGTCGGGACCGGATATACCGGAAGAAACGATGTCTTCGGCATGGCCGGCACCAAGGTCTTCGTGAGACACCGGCTCTTGGTCGACAGTTCCCGTTACGAGCGCGATCGAGGCAACGAGATCGCTAAAGCTCGCAGGCCCGCCGTTCTCGCGCAGCAGCCAGACTGCAAGCGCCTGAAAGTCCTTTGGGTCTTCTCCGGCTGCGAAAACCGCCTGGAGTACGGCGTTGGCGTCACGCTCCGCGCGCAGGCGGATGCGACCCTTCACAGAAACCTGCTCTGCTTTCCACTGTTCGAATCCCGAGACAAGCCCGCCTTCGGAATCGGTCCACAACGCAAGCCCTGTCCGGTTTCGCAACAGATACCGCAGCTTGTTACTGATGGAACTGCGCAACGGGCTTTTGCGGCGCAAGTACTCGTCGAACACGCGGTGCGCGGTCTTCGCTACATACCCATCAAGGTTTTGGATCACATCCGCATCGCCCGCCGCTGCCGTGCGGATTCTCTGAATGACGAGCCGAACGCATTCGCCCTCAAGGTCTGCCATGTCCTCTTCCACAGTCATTCGCACGTTTGGACCGCGGCTTGGAAAACCGCCAAAGCGGCTCTTCAGCACGCGACCAGCAAGAGGAACGACATGGCGCTCGATAAGGCTCTCGAATTCGATCTCATCGATCAATCCCTGGTCGTCTCGCAGCGTGCGCGAGACGACCGGATCCCATTGGAGTTCTAGAGTTGCATGACTCATGGCCAATACTGCGGCGGCTAGTCGGCCGGACGCTTCTTGCCAACGACGAACGTCATCTCGGTCGCGCCCCAGCCTCGTAACGGGGAAGTGCGCTGCGTGCCCGGTAGAGCATCTTGCAGCAGCGAGCTCAACGCGT
The DNA here is from genome assembly GCA_022563855.1 of Armatimonadota bacterium. Lineage (NCBI taxonomy): Bacteria > Bacillati > Armatimonadota > Armatimonadota bacterium. The sequence continues at coordinate 20,327 of JADFMN010000002.1, read as the reverse complement.
CGCCCCTGCGAGGCCCGGTCCCTGCGATAGCCCCGTGAATTCCAATGTCACGGGTGGCGAGAATCACTTTGATAGTCTCGTTTCCGCCCGCTTCGCCGACTTTATACAACGCTACTTTTCCTACGACTGTTCCTCGAACTTCCCGATTGACCATGAACTGTTTCCAGCCGACCAAGTCATCTTTGATCGCAAGTTCATCCAGTGGTTGGGCTGGTTCGTTGCTTTGGTTTCTAGGAGGCCAGAGAACATGAGTGCTAAACGCAGGATCGATCGATAGAATATGGTAGTACGTTTCACGTGGAGACAGGTTCTTGACTCTGATCGTAAAGTAGCTACCCGGCTCCATTACGACCGCTTTGTCGGCGTTTCCAGACTGTCTTGGTAAGTCGGCAACATAGCACAAGAATCTTCCCTCCTTTGTTTCTCCGCCGGAGACGTCATACTCGAGCGTCCGGTACTCGACCGCGCAAGGAGTGACGCGGAGTAGCGAGACGAGCCGGGTCTCCTCCGGATTCTCCAGCACGGCAAACCTTTGCGCTAGCCTGAACCTATTGATCGCATCCGTGAGAATACCGATGCCTTCATCCGTGTTTGGATCAACTGAGGTCACATAGCTCTTATCTGCCTGGATCAGCGGAATAACTGCGCCAAATCTCGCTAGCGACACGCGACCGCTCCCCTGCTCGCTGGCTGGCACGATCGATAAGTCTGCAATAAGGTCGTCGGCAGTTACGGCGAACCTCTTATCGTCAAGCCGCTGCGACAAGGCTAGCCGCAGTTCTTCTATGTCGGAGTAAACACGCGTTTGATCTGTCGCGACAGACCGCTCATACATGAAGGTGACGAACTTCTTCGGTATCGAGTCAAAAATGCCCTTATCGAGCGGCTCGAGTTCCGACTCCAGCATCCCAGCTTTCGTGACCTCAAACTTACCGATGACGGCTTCATCGTCATCGTTGGGACTGAATGTGCCGAGTTGGCATCCTAGCAGTACGCTGCCGACTGTGATCCCGTGCACTGTGCCCGCCCGGAGCAGAACGGTGTTGCCGTTTAACCCCGCAGGCCAGCTAGTCGGACGCTGCTTTGTGCCCCCAGCAAAAATGATTCTGGTTCTGTCGCCCTCGACCTGGGGCTCCTGGGTGTGCCCCTTCGACATCAGGACTCGTCTTACCTTTCCGAGAATTTCTTCAATCGTGGTGTCTGGACCAGCGGAAGACTCCAGTGCAGACGCCAGCGCGAACGTAAACGCTCCGATCTTTTCATTCCTAAGCTCATACGCCCTTTCGTTCGATCGAGCGGCCGACATGACTATCGCACCCGACATCTCGTCAAGCAGAAAGCTTGTATCCACGATTGCATCACCGGCTGACTCTTGGTCGATATCGCCCCGCGCCAGCGGTCCACCGCGCATCATCGAACCAGAGAAGCAGCTGTCGAACGTGAGCAACGTTTGCAGTGTTTGAAACTGTTCTAGCTCCTTTAGCAGCACGGCAATGTCGTCATCGAGTATGTACCGCTTCTTCACTCCGTCCTGCCAGACGTCAGACGGTACGAACGCCTCGTCTTTTCCGTCGATCGCCTCGTCGCCGCTCTCATCGCGGACCTGTTTGCCATGGCCGGAAAAATGAATGAACAGCACTCCGCCCGGCTTGACGTGTTTCTTGGCGATGTCTCTGATTCCGTTCAGGATTGCATCCTTTGTGGTTTCTTCTGGAGTGACAAAAGTGAACACCTGGAATCCGAACCGCTCCTTCTCTAAAACGACTTTCAGCGCCTCGACATCTTGCGCGGTGTGTAGCATTTTGGGATTGCCTTCACACAATTTGTAAGAGACGCCGATCAATATGGCGATCTTGGTGGGCTCCGTTGCCAAATCCCGCGAAACGGGATTCGTGGCCGGCAGAGAGGTGGCGGTCAGCGCCACGAGAATGACGGAACCACACAGGGCCAGCGCTGGCCGATGGAGACGCGCGAGGACTGATTGAGCGATTCGCATTACGTTTTCCTTTGACGCTTCAGTCGCCAGCCTGGCACCTCAGATCGAGTATATACCTATTGCGTTTTTATTACCATAGAGCGTCCATGACATCCTTACCGACCGAAGATACGCCGCCACTGCCGGTCACAGCGATGCCGGAGCGGCGCACGGTGCTCGCATGGGCTGCATTCATAGCCTAAACGCCGAACGTTCTTGACTTCTCAGCCAGCATGGACTATCTTATTCGTGTAACGGTGGAGGGATGATGATGCGGATACTGCCGACGCTGGCTGCTGGGATCGCCGTTGCTTGTGCGTCCTTGTCTGCCTCGGGCCTATTCTCGGTTGGAAGCGACCTGTCGCAGGCCGTGCTGGTGAAGGGGCTGATCGTGGAGAGCGTGGAGGCGGGCTCCACGGGGGAGAAGGCGGGGATCGAGGTCGAGGACCGGCTGCTGGAGTATGACGGCAAGCCGCTGACCTCGCCAGCGAAGCTGGAGGCGTTGGAGGAGAACACGTTCGGTCCAGATAGCGTGGAGTTGCGACTGCGGCGAGGGGATGAGACGCTGAGCCTGCAGGTGCCGCTGAGGCCATTGGGCGTCAAGGTCCGGCCCGATCTTTCGCCCGAGGTACTGGCGCTGTACTCCGAAGGCTCTTCGCTGCTCGAGTCGGGCGTTGTGGATGAGGCGATCGCGAAATGGACCGAGGCAGCGGATCTGGCGGAGAGAGAGGTCGACAAAACGTCTGCGGCCTGGCTATATCGCCGGGTGGCCGGGGTCTCGTTCGACCAGCGGAACTGGGAAAAGGCGCTTAAATCCAACAAGCACGCTCTGGAACTGTTGTCGGATAGCGGAGATATGGCGGCAGTATCGGATGTTCTGTCATCCCTCGGTCGATGCAGCCGGAACCTGAATGATTTTGAGGCGGCCAAGGAGTGGTATGACAAAGCTTGCGAAGCAAGTGAAAGTGCAGGATACGAACTCTGGTTAGCGGACATGTTAACGAGTGTGGGCATCATCGCAGACATGCGTGGCGACCCTCGGGCAGTGGAATCGTATTTCCTGCGCGCACTGGAGATCAGGGAGCGTCTCGCTCCCGATTCGCTCGCCTTGGCCGCAAGCCTCAACAACCTGGGGATCGCCGCACGCGGCCGAGGGAACCTGCAGGCGGCAGAGGAGTATTACGAGCGCTCGCTGGAAATCAAGGAGCGTCTCGCTCCCAATTCGCTCGGCGTGGCCGCAAGCCTCAACAACCTGGGCATCATCGCAGACATGCGCGGCGACCCAGGCGCAGCGGAATCGTATTTCCTGCTAACACTGGAGATCAGAGAGCGTCTCGCTCCCAATTCGCTCGCCGTTGCCGCGAGCCTCAACAACCTGGGGATCGCCGCAGGTGGCCGAGGGAACCTACAGGCGGCGGAGAACTATTACGCGCGTGCGTTGGAAATCAAAGAACGTCTGGCCCCCGGTTCGCTCGACGTGGCAATGAGCCTCAACAACCTGGGCAACGTCGCTTCCAACCGTGGCGACCTTCAGGGGGCGGAGGAGTACTACAGCCGCGCGCTGGCGATTAGGGAGCGTCTCGCCCCCAATTCGCTCGCCGTGGCCGCAAGCCTCTTTAGCCTGGGCATCGTCGCCGCCGACCGTGGCAACTTCCAGGCGGCGGAGGAGTATTACAGGCGCGCGCTAGCGATTCAAGAGCGTCTTACTCCAGATTCTTTCGACGTGGCAGATACCTACAACAACATGGGTATCGTCGCGTACGATCTTGGCGACTTACAGGCGGCCGAAGAGTATTACAAGCGCGCACTGGCAACTTATGAGCGTCTCGCTCCCGATTCACTAGACGTGGCCGCTAGCCTCAACAACCTGGGCAACGTGGCATGGGCGCGCGGGGATCTGCAGGCGGCGGCGGAGTATGACAAACGCGCGATGGCAGTTTACGAGCGTGTCGCTCCCGATTCGCTCCACGTTGCCGCGAGCCTACACAACTTGGGAGTCATCGCGGGATCTCGTGGAAACCTTGAGGCGGAGGAGGAGTATCACAAGCGTGCGCTCGCGATCAAGGAGCGTCTGGCTCCCGATTCGCTCGACGTGGCGTCGACCCTCAGCAGTCTGGGTCACGTAGCATGGGAGAGTGGGGATCTGCAGGCGGCGGAGGAGTATGAAAGACGCGCGCTGGCAATCTATGAGCGTCTCGCTCCCGATTCGTTAGACGTGGCCGACAGCCTCAAGAACCTGGGCGTTGTCGCATACGGCACGGATAACTTCGCCGATGCAGTTCAGTACTACTCGCAAGCGATCGAGATCATCGAGTCGCAGAGGCAGCAGATACGCTCCGCTGAGGCCCGTTCTCTGTTGCTGGGTAGTAAATTCACGGCGTATGCGCTGCTGGTCCGCGCGCACGTGGCGCTCGCGGATGGAACTGCGGCCTTCGACCTTGTCGAGCGGAGCCGCGCACGCGGGCTGTTGGACGAGATCAGCGAGCGAGGATTGGACTTCGCGGCAGACGCGCCGCAAGAGCTGGTTGAAGAACAGGACGAAATTGACGCGAGGAGGGCTTCCACCTACTCCATGCTCGCCAAGCTCGCCGGCGGAGCCGGCTCGCCTGAGGCAGAGGATCTGCGGGCGGAAATACTGAGGCTCGGCGTCCAGCAGCGCGAGCTGGACGCCGAGTTCCGCAGGCAGTCGCCGAAGTACGCGTCGGTCCAGTACCCGCAACCCCTCGACCTCGAAGGTTCGCAGGCGGCGCTCGATGAGGGGACGTTGCTGCTCACCTATTTCGTGGACAAGGAGGAGACCTACCTCTTCACGCTCCTGGGCGGTGAAAAACCCCGAAAGGAAAGAGAGTTCGGCCTCAAGCTGTACCGTTTGAACGTCGGCGCCGAGGAACTGCAGCAGCTCGTCACCGATTTCAGATACGCGATCGTTGCGCTGGGGGCGGTCGTGCAGAAAGGAAAGGGGCTCTACGACCTTCTGGTCCGGCCAGCCGAGTCCGAAATAGAAAAAGCCGAGCGCGTCCTTGTCTGTCCCGACGGCCCCCTCCACAACCTGCCGTTCGCTGCGCTGGTCGCCAATGTCAAAGATGCCAGCACGAGCAAAAGCAGCCAAAGTGAAACCGCGCGGGGCGGCTGGCGTTCAGGACAAAGACGCAGCGAGTTCGCGGGAGTAGGGGCATTAGCGGACAAGGAGGATCCTCGGGCCCTCGCAAACGCCCGCTTCTTCGGAGAAACGAAGCCTCTGCACACCATCGTCTCGATGACGGTCTACGCGGAGACCCGCCTGCAGTGGGAGGAATCCCCGAAGGAGTATGAGTACGAGCTGCTCGCCTTCGGCGATCCCGCGTACGGAGAGCATTCCAACGGGCAGGAGGCAGAGGCCGACGAGAACTTTCGCACACGGCGCAGCCAGCTAAGGCAACAGGAGCTGTCCCGCCTTCCGTTCACGCTGCTGGAAGTGGAGTCCATCGCCGCGCTGTTCGGCGACGCCGCGGTAGTCCGTCTGGGCACGAAGGCGACTGAGACGGAGGCGAAGAAGCTGTCCGCAAAGGCGCGCATCGTACACTTCGCCAGCCACGGGTTGCTGGACGACGAAGACCCGCTAGCGTCCGGCATCGCACTGTTGGCATCGGATGACGATGACGGCATCTTGCAGGCCTGGGAGATATTCGAGAGCTTCCGATTAAACGCAGACCTCGTAGTGCTCAGCGCGTGCGAGACCGCGCTCGGCGAAACCACCAAGAACGAGGGCGTGGTCGGCCTTACGCGCGCGCTGCAGTACGCGGGCGCGCGCAGCATCGTCGTGAGCCTGTGGAGCGTTCAAGACGACAGCACTTCAGATCTGATGGTCGCGTTCTACACGGAGCTGCTAAAGGGCGCGGCGAAGGACGTCGCCCTGCAGCGCGCGATGGCGTCGGTCCGCGAAGACGCGACATGGCGGCACCCGTTCCACTGGGCGCCGTTCATGCTCGTTGGGGATTGGCGATAGGCGGTCCTGCTCCCGCCTGGCCGCGGACCACTGCCCTCGGACTTTCAGGCTGCTCATGCTCCGATTATGCTTCTGCAGAAGAAAGGACTATATGTCGTATTGGACGTATACGATTTATGATTTTCGGCCTCGTGCTGGTACGCGGCACACAACACTTCGACCAGCTCGGGGCCAGCCGCAGGCATCATTAATCGCCATAGCATGAATGGTCGAGGCACCGGTTAGCAAACGGTTCCAAATAGAGAAGGGAGTCTGCCTCCGGCAGACTCCTGTGAGCGCGTATTTCTGATCGTCACGTTATCACTGATTGCTCCTTGCGACCAGCTCGAGCTCGTCGAGCATCGTCAGTATCTCGTCCGTGTTCATGTCGTCGTCAGATACCAGATCGCCTAGAGCGGTCAGCACAGGGGCGAGGAAGGGCTCGATCTCATCAGGAGCCATGCCGAGGGTAGCCGCCAGGTCTTCAAGGGCCTCTACGATCCAGTCCAAGTCTCCGACCGTCAATGAGATGAGGAACGCTGTGAGATTCAGGCCGAAATCGCTGTACCACAGCTGCTCGTCGTCGAGCGAATACAGATACTCTATCGAGCTGTACGTGATCAGGTCGAGCACCGGCTCGACTCCTTCTTCGGTCCACTCGATCTGGCCGACCGCCTGCTCGATGGCTAGCCGGTACTCATCGTTGGCGTAGGCATTTGCGTACTCCAGCATGTGGGCGGCAGCGTCTTCGCGGCCATCCTCGTCGTAGACGGCGCTGTAGACCTCGAATACGAGGCTCGCGTAGCTATAGGCTTCGCCGAACGCCTCGCGATTGTCGGACGCTTGAAGCGTCGGGGTCGTTGCTCCGGCAACCATGGTGGCTGCGAGGAGGGAAACTGCAAAGATTGACTTGATTCGGGTTGTGATGTTGTTCATAACGCCCTTGCTAGATGCGAATGCGCAGCGCGTATGACCACGGTGGCGAAAGGTCCCAGGAGACGACCGGGCACGAGGCTGGAAGCTATGGCCGAGATCGGCGCCATGGGGTTAGCGATCGAACAGGGTTTCCTCGGCGCGCCGTTCCGCACAGGCTGATGTGCTCCTTGGCGCTCGGTCGATGTAATCAGCTGTTCGCAATACTGATCCATGACCGGCAAAGTGGGCCATCTTCTGAGTGAAGTGATAGACTGAGTCTTAGATCGAGGGTCTAGATGATAGTGATTTGTTTGCTCTTGGCCGCGGCTGGTCTCACTTCACCGACTATCCAGGCAGATGATGGACCAACTATGTCGCTGATGGTGCAGACCGGACACAGCGGCGGTTTCTATAGTATTGACGTGTCTCCAGACGGCTCGCAGTACGCAACGGCTGGTAAAGATAGTGTCGTTCGAATTTGGGAGAGCAGAACTGGACGCCAGCTGTTCGCACTTGCTGGCCATACGGATTATCATCTATCAGCGATCACCTCGGTCCGGTACTCAGGTGACGGACGGTCGATCGTTTCTTGTTCTGACATGGAAGTTATAGTTTGGTCCGCAACGACAGGCGAAAGATTGTTGACGTTGGAGTGGGACGTGACAGAAGAAGCCACATGGGCTGAGCTATCGCGAGACGGCACGATCGTTGTTACCGGCGGCAGCTTAGGTGCGACTCGGTTCTGGAATCGAACGACTGGCGCCCTATTGGACGAAGTCAACTACGCTGCAAACGACGGAGCAGTTTCCCCTGACGGATCGATGCTCGCCAACGCTGGCACTGGCGGAATCGTACGCATCTTGAACACGGAAAGCAGGAGCCAAGTCAATGCTTTGCACTGCGGAAACGAGGTCAATTCCGTAGTGTTCTCTCCGGACGGTTCGATGATCGTCATTGCTGGCGAACTAAACCGAACAATGTCTAAACCTGCGATCGTGCGCGCTTGGGCCACAGCGAATTGGAAGCTGCTGTACACCATTGAGGATCCGCTTCGCTCCTTCGATAAGATCGCCTTTGCACCGGACAGTTCAAAGTTCGCCACGACCTCGTCTGCGACTGACGTCGTGCGAGTCTGGGATTCAGCCTCGGGACGATTGCTAGACCAAATTGATTCTCAATTGGAATATGTCTGGGACGTTGACTTCGCCTTGGATGGAACTCTCCTGAGCGTCGGTACTAGGGCACCATTTGCATCTTACAACTACCTCTCGACAGGCTTTGGTAGAATCCAGGCAAGCCGAGTATCACGGCAGCGATCTCTAAGTATAAGTGAAGACGGTTCATTCTTCATCACTGGCAGCGGAGGCGTTCACGTGTGGAATGCCGATTTCTCCTACAGAACTTTGCAGTACGCCGAAGATTGCCAGTCTGTTGCAGTATCACTGGACGGCACTTTCATCGCAACCGGTGATGATCGGGGAGTCGTCAGAATTCGAGATGCAGAGACAGGCTCTCTGATCCAGACAATGGATCTTGTAGCTCTTGAGGACTCAATTCTGTCTGAATCAGATTACCGCACCCACGAAGACAGAAGGAACGTCAACCATGTCGAGTTTTCAAGCGAGGGCTCGCGATTTCTTGCTAGCATGTGCAGCGTCGTCCACGTCTGGACAAGGCAGAGGGGAGGGCAACAATACGAATATGACGCCGAGATTTCCAGGCAGCAACGAATAATCTCTGACGAGTATTTCGACGACCCCCATTTTTCTCCAGATGGTTCGATTATCATGAACCAGGGATTCTATCTCACATCCTACGATTTCTCCACTGGAGATCTGGTGAATTGGGAACACTTGGAAGCTGCGACCGCTCGCCAGTATTCTCCCGATGGCTCTAGAGTCGTTACAGGCTATTGGAATGGTGAAGTTCAAACTTGGAACGCAGAAACTAAAAGCGGCCCGATAAAGAATTTTCTTGGTCATACAGATTCCGTTTACTCGGCCGTCTACTCCCATGACGGCTCGAAGATTCTGACGTCTTCGAGCGACAATACCGCCCGAGTGTGGGACGCAGAGACTGGAAGTTCGCTTGCTGTACTGTCGGGGCATAGTAGAGTAGTTCTTCAAGCGTTCTTTACACAAGACGACTCGCATATTGTCACGCTCTCGCTAGACAACACGATCAGGGTCTGGAAGACCGAGACGGGAGAGGAGGTTTGCGCCCTCGTGTCGTTCGAAGGCGGAGGATGGGCCGTCACGACGCCTGACGGTCGGTACGACCTCAGCAACACCGGTAACACGGACGACCTGTACTGGGTTTACACCGACTCCGGGCGCGGCATCCTGGAATCTATCGACCTCGACCAGTTGAAGGACGAGTACTACACTCCAGGGCTGTTCGCTCAGGTCGTGGGGTACCGCGAAGCTGAAAGAGCCCTGCCCATCCCCATCCAAGAGCGCGCGCTCAAGCTGTTCCCATCGACGACGGTCGAAAGGAACGGCGACATCGTGACAGTGACCGCTCGCAATCGCGGCGGCGGAATCGGCGCGGTCGAGGTGTTCCTCAACGGAAAGAGCGTCTTGCGCAAACGGCCGAACAACCCCTCGAAAGACGAGTTCACCTTTATTATCGATACGAGCGAGAAGAGATACTCTCGGTTGCTCATTCCTGAGTGGGATCTTGCCGAAGGAGTCACGAACAACATCCGCGCAGAGGCGTACAACTACGACGCCGAAGCTGTCGGCAACAAGCAGTACTGGAGCAGCCGCTCCAAGCCGGTCAACGTGCCGCCCCCTCCCGTGACCACCGCGCACAAGCCCAAGGTGTACATACTGGCGGCCGGCGTGTCGGACTACGTCGGCAACGGGATGGATCTGAAGTTCGCCGCGAAGGACGCGCGGGACTTCGCAGACGCCACGACCGCAGCAGCAGTGGCATGGGTCGGCGAGGAGAACGTCGAGACGCACCTGCTCGTCAGCGACGAAATCGAGGACGGCGCAAAGCCCGCCACCAAAGAGAACATCAAAGCGGCGTTTGAGAAGATCAGCGAGACCGCCAGATTGACGGACATCTTCATCGTGTTCCTCTCGGGCCACGGCGTCAGCGCGGGCTCGGCGAGCGACGAGTACTACTATCTGACGGCGGACGCCGCCGACGCGAACCTGCAGCTCCTCTCGGCGGACGTCGCCCGCAAGACCATCACCGGCGCCGAGCTGAGCGCGTGGATGCTGGACGTGCCGGCGGCCAAGCAAGCCCTCGTGCTCGACACGTGCCCGGCGGGAGCGGTCGCATCCCTGAGCGAGGACAAGAGCGTGACGGGAGACCTCAAGCGCAGCTGGGAGCGGCTCAAGGACCGCGGGGGAGTGTTCGTGCTCGCCGGTTGCGCAGCAAACTCCGTCAGCTACGAGGCGAGCGTCTACGGCCAGGGGCTGCTCACCTACAGCCTGCTCGAAGGGCTCAAGAGGGACGACGGCATCTTGAGGACGGACGGCGAGACCAAGTTCATCGACCTGTTCGCCTGGTTCTCGTACGCCGAGGACCGCGTTCCCCAGCTCACGCGCGAGGCCGGCATCGGCGGAGTCCAGAAGCCCGAGCTGAAGTCGGTCAAGTACGGAGCGCGCACGTTCGACGTCGGAGTCATGAACGACGTCGTTCGCGCAAAGGTCCGTCTCGAAGAGCCGAGGCCTGTCGTGCTGCCTTCGCTCCCCTTCCCAGACGAGAACGACCGAAGGCTCAACGACACGCTCGGGTTGGCAAAGGCGATAAACGCACTCGATAAGAGCTCTGGAACACGAGGCGGAAATCCTGGCGTCTCGGTCTGGAAAGTGGACGAACATCCCGGCGCATACGTCGTCGGAGGCAAGTACTCTCTCTTAAATGGCACGCTGACGGTCACCGTCTTCGTTGACCGTTGGTCCGATCCACTAGAGGGAGCATTAGAGCCGTCACCGATAGAAGAGTTCGTCCTGGTCACCGATGAAACGGACGTCGTGAAGGTAGCTGAGGAAATCTGGAACAAGGCTGCGGTCATCATCGCTGAAGATCACGCGAAGCCTCGCCGCGCTGGTGAGACGAACATGAAGCCGGCGATGAACGCTGTGCACGTGACAACTACGCCTCTTCCTATACGAATGTCAATGCGTGCTTTGCCGCTACTTTGCCTCAGTCGTCTCGGGATTGGCCGAGCGCCGCGCATTGCGAGAAGTTCTCGCAACGTCCTCCTAGCCCACGGCTTCAACGCTCCACGAGCGGCGTAGATCACCACACAGGCGGACAAGGACTTCGTCGAGGTTCGACGGGTTTGCGGTCGGCGCAAGAGCCAGTGAGATGAAGAGCGCGAGCGCCTCGTCTTGCGAAAGGACCAGTCGAACGGTCTCGCTCTCGGTCGGCGTGTTCTTCGGATCGTGGATTAGTTCTAGGTTTTTCATGCCTCCACAGATGCGCACCCCTGTTCCATGTGACCAGGTCCCATAAAAGTCCTCCTTTATGGCTGCCTTTGCTGGGTAACGCTTAGTCCTTGGGATATTTGAACGAGGCGCGGTCATATCGCGGTCCAGTCACCATCTGTGCCTGGCACTCTGAACTTTGCAAGAAGATGCCCTTGCAATGCCCGCACTCGATCCGTGCCTGATCGACGCGATCGACCGCCAAGTCGACGTGTGCGCTGCACGTGTCATCCGATTCGTGGAACCATCGCTCGCAACAAATCGAGACAGACTGTATGGCAGCTTCCTGTGATTGGCGGTTCCGATTCAGAATCAGACGTTTCGGTTCTTAGGCGTCTCAGAAGCGGATCATCTTTGATGACATTCAGTGCCGCTTCGCGACGATGGCTGACATGATCGCCTGTGCAATTCGAGGCCAAACGACACGCAACAGATGCTTGATCGCGTCCGTGCCAGCGTGGACGTAGAGCTGGTCGCGCACCGATCCGAACGGACTCCCACACCTGTCGGATAGCGCTTTGAGGACGATCTCGTTTCTCGGGGTCAGAGCGTACACTTCGACCCGGTTGCAAGTCGAAAGCGCGAAGCACTCTTCAACGCCCTGCTCTTGCAAACCCCTCAAGAACGGCCCTAGGCAATGCTCCGTGATCGCGAGCGAACTACGAACCGCGAGGTTGGCTGTTCGAAAGTTAGCTCCTGCTACGATCAGGCGGCCCAGAACAGGGCAACCGTGCTGAGTCTGCGCCGTTTCGTCACCGTTATCGCTTGTGTCCTCGGGCTGTCCTTGCCCGACTTTGTTGAACGATCCCTGTCTTGTCTCAAGCATTTTCCCTAGCTGTCAATCGTTAATTTGGCTCATTACCTACGATCCCTACAGTGGGAAAATGATGGAGAGTTGACTCTTGTAACGATATGTCTATTCTCGCTCCCTTTCACAGGCGGTCCGTCGTGCGTTGAGATGGCCACTATCGGCGGCAATAGGGCGTAAAACCGCGTGGGTTTTGAACTCGGCTCCGCTGAATGCCGCCAACCCGCGCCGTATAAGTCATAATTAGGGTGGCATGCAGCGCACAGACGTTGACAAGCCCGACTATTACCACCAGGTCGTGGACTGCCAATGGGCATGCCCGGCCCACACGAACGTACCCGAATATATCCGGCTTATCGCTCAAGGGCGCTTCGACGACTCGTACATGCTGAACCGCGAGTCGAACGTTTTCCCCGGCATCCTCGGGCGAACGTGCGACCGACCTTGCGAACCGGCTTGCCGCCGCGTCCGCGTAGAAGGAAAGCCCGTCGCGATCTGCCGGCTAAAGCGCGTTGCGGCAGACAACAAGTCGGACATTCGTAACCGCCTGCCGAAAGCCCCCAAGAAGAAGAACGGCAAGAAGATAGCCCTCATCGGTGCGGGGCCTGCCTCTCTGACCGTTGCCAACGACCTCATACCGCTCGGCTACGACGTGACCCTTTTCGAGGCGCTGCCGCTTCCGGGCGGGCTCATGCGAATCAACATCCCCGCCTTCCGGCTCCCAGCAGAGGTGCTGGACGAGGAGATCGCCTACATCATCGACATGGGCGTGAAGGTCCTCTACGACACGCCCATCAAGAGCCTCAAGAAACTCCTCGACTCCAAAGAGTTCGACGCGGTGTTCGTCGGCACCGGCGCCCCGAAGGGCAGGGAGTTGGACATACCGGGCCGGCACGACTCGGACCAAGTGTTCATCGGGATCGAGTGGCTCGAGTCCATCCATTTCGAACACGTCGATTCGGTCGGCGAAAGGGTGCTCATCATCGGCGTAGGCAACACCGCGATGGACTGCTGTCGCTCTGCCAAGAGACTCGGAGCAAAAGACGTCAAGGTCGTCGCGCGCAAAACCCGCAAGTACTTCAAGGCCTCGCCGTGGGAGTTAGAAGACGCCGAGGAGGAGCATGTTGAAATTCTGGAAAACCTTTCGCCCGTCCAGTTCGTGCTCGAGAACAGCACGCTCGTGGGCATGGAGTTCGAGAAGTTCACGTCCGTCGAGATAGACGGCAAGCTCGTGCAAGAGCCTGCGGGCCACGTCGTCATCCCTTGCGACACGGTGATCGTCGCGATCGGCCAGGAGAACGCGTTCCCGTGGATCGAGCGGGACATCGGCATCGAGTTCAACAAGTGGGACATGCCCGAAGTGGACGAGACGACGTTCATGTACACCCGCGAAGGCGTTTTTTCCGGCGGCGACGCGGCGTTCGGCCCGAAGAACATCATCTGGGCCGTTGAGCACGGGCACCAGGCGGCGATCTCGATCCATAACTACTGCAACGGCAAATCCGTCGATGATCGTCTGCCGCAGGGCCAGACGCTTTCGAGCACCAGCATGGGTCTGCACGAGTGGTCGTACAGCAACGACTACGACCCGGCAAAGCGGCAGAAGATGACCCACATCGAGATGCCCGAGCGATTTCTGAAGATGACGATCGAGGTCGAGGAGGGGTTCACGATGGAGCAGGCGAAAGTCGAGGTCGAACGGTGCATGAACTGCGACATCCAGACGCACTTCACCGAGTCGCTTTGCATCGAGTGCGACGCCTGCATCGACGTCTGCCCGACCGACTGCCTGACGATCACGAACAACGGCGATGAAACGGACCTGCGCAGCCGGCTGATCGCACCCGCCGACGTCCACGATCAACCGCTGTTCGTGTCGGGCGCACTCAAGCAGACGGGCCGCGTGATGGTCAAGGACGAGAACATCTGCCTGCACTGCGGCCTTTGCGCCGACCGGTGCCCGACCCACGCGTTCGACATGCGAAAGTCCATCCTTCAGCTGCCGTACGCTGGCCAGCCGGTGCCCGAAAAAACTCTGCCCGCCGCCGAACCCGCACCCGCGAAATGAAATCCAAGACCAACGACTTCGCGTTCAAGATCGCCACGGTCAACGGCACTGGATCGACCAGCGCCAACGGCCTCATCATGCAGGCGATCTTCCGCATGGGCGTGCCGGTCACCGGGAAGAACCTGTTCCCATCGAACATCCAGGGGCTGCCCACTTGGTACGAGATCCGCGTCAGCAAAGACGGCTACACCGCGCGCACCCCCGTGTTTGACCTGATCGCGGCGTTCAACAAGGCCACCTTCGACGACGACGTCGCGGAGGTGCAGCCTGGCGGCTGGCTGCTTTACGATTCGACGTGGCCGCTCGCCGAGGAAGGACGCCGTTCCGACATCGTTTACCTTGGCGTGCCCCTGTCGGAGATGTGCATCGCCGAATTCAGGGGCTTCCGGGAACGCATCCTGCTGAAGAACATCGCGTATGCCGGGGTTCTGGCCGCGCTCTTCGGCATCGACACCGAGATCCTCGTCGGTTTGACAAAGGAGAAGTTCGGCAAAAAGCCCGAGCTGCTCGAATGGAACCAGAAGGCGATCGACCTGGGCTACAGCTACGCCAAGGCCAATTTCTCCTGCCCGCTCCCCATCAAACTGGAGCCGTTGGACGCCACGAAGGACTCAATCCTCATCGACGGCAACACGACCGCCGCGCTGGGGTGCCTCTACGCAGGTGCGACGGTCGGCGCTTGGTATCCCATCACCCCCTCGTCCTCGTTGATGGAGGCGTTCAACACGTTCTGCCACAAGTACCGCAAGGACCCCAAAACGCAGAAGAAGCTCTTTGCGACTCTCCAAGCGGAGGACGAACTTGCGGCGATCGGCATGGTGGTCGGCGCCTCGTGGGCCGGCGCGCGCGCATTCACCCCCACGTCGGGCCCCGGCATCTCGCTGATGAGCGAGATACTAGGCCTGGCGTACTACGCGGAGGTGCCGGCGGTCGTGTTCGACGTCCAGCGCGTCGGTCCGTCGACGGGCATGCCTACGCGGACCCAGCAGGGCGATCTGCTACTGTGCGCTTACGCGTCGCACGGCGACACGAAGCACATCTGCCTCTACCCTTCAGATCCGCGCGAGGCGTTCGAGATGGCCGTCGCGTCGTTCGACCTCGCGGAGCGGTACCAAACGCCCGTCCTGGTGCTGAGCGACCTCGACATCGGAATGAACGACTGGATGATTCCGAAGCTCGAGTGGGACGACGCATACGTGCCCGACCGAGGCAAAGTGCTGACGCCAGAGCAGTTGGAAGAGGGCAGTTGGCACGGGACGGGGTCGAGGGTCGAGGGTCAACGGTCTAGGGTCGAATCCGAACCAAATTCTCAGAACTCAGAATTAGAACCGCACGGCCAGGAAAAGTCCCCGGACAAGTTCTACCGGTATCTCGATGTCGACGGTGACGGTATCCCGTACCGAACGCTGCCGGGCCAGCACCCCAAGGGCGCGTACTTCACCCGCGGATCGGGGCACAACAAGTACGGCGCCTACACTGAGGACGCAGACGAATACCAAGACGTGCTCGACCGAATCGCGCGCAAGATCCAAGGAGCTGCAAAGGCCGTTCCCGCGCCCTTGATCAAGCGGAACAAGGGGGCGACCTTCGGCATCGTCACCGTCGGCGGCTGCCACGCGGCGTGCGTCGAGGCGATGGATCGGCTTGCCGATGAAGGGGTCATCGCCGACTACATGCGCGTGCGCGGTTTCCCGTTTGGAGACGACGTTCGCGAGTTCCTCGACGCGCACGAAAAGAACTTCGTCGTTGAGCAGAACCGGGACGGCCAACTCCGCAGTCTGCTGTTATTGGAAACCGGCGTCGAGCAGGCGAAGCTCGACTCGGTGCGGTACTACGCGGGGTTCCCCATGAGCGCGCACCACGTCCTTGAGGGCATCAACGGCAAGATAAGGAGCTACGCATGAGAAACGAGTTTTCAGTTGGCAGTTTGCAGATTGCAGTTGGTTCGGGGTGGTTCGGGTTGGATCGGATTGGTCCGGATTTGTCCCTAGACCCTAGACCCTCGACCCTTCCCGCCTGCCGCCTGCCAACTGCAATCTGCCAACTCCGGAGTAACGCATGAAAAAGACCGCTAAGCCCAAGGTCCACCACCCGTCGCTCAAGCGCAACGCTGTTGGGCTGACCAGGCGCGACTATGAGGGCACCGTTACAACACTGTGCGCCGGGTGCGGGCACGATTCGATCACGGCGGCGATCATCCAGACGTTTTATGAACTCGACGTCGAACCTCACAAGGTGGCGAAGATGTCGGGGATCGGGTGCTCTTCGAAAACGCCGGCGTACTTCTTACGAGAGGCGCACGGTTTCAACAGCGTGCACGGGCGGATGCCCGCCGTCGCCACTGGGGCGTCTGCGGCGAACAGAGATCTGATGATGATCGGCATCTCCGGCGACGGAGACTCGCTGTCGATCGGACTCGGTCAACTATGCCACGCAATGCGGCGCAACCTGAACCTTCTGTACGTGCTGGAGAACAACGGCGTCTACGGCCTGACGAAAGGACAGTTCTCGGCGTCGGCTGACCCCGGATCCACCAGCAAGCGCGGCGTTCCGAACACGATGGCGTCGATCGACAGCGTGCTGATGGCGCTCAGCCTTGGTGCGACGTTCGTCGCGCGCAGTTTTTCGGGCGACAAGGAGCAGCTCGTACCGATCCTGAAGGCAGGAATGATGCACAAAGGGTTTGCGTTCGTGGACGTGATCTCGCCGTGCGTGACGTTCAACGACCACGTCGGTTCGACGAAGAGCTACGCGTACATGCGCAAGCATCAGATCGAGCTCGTCGGGGCAAACCTGGTCGCGCCGCGCGAGGAGATCACGGCAGAGTACGGCGACGGACAGCGGCTGAGGCTACAGTTGCACGACGAGAGCTGGATCACGCTGCGCAAGGTCTCCGCCGACTACGACCCCACCGACCGTGACCGGGCTTATTCGCACATCCGCGCCCACCAGCGCGCCGGCGAGGTGCCGACCGGGCTGCTGTTCGTCAGCACGGACTCGCGCGACATGCACGAGCAGATGAGCACGGTCCCCGAACCGCTGGTCAAGATCCCCCTCGCCGACCTCTGCCCCGGCAGCGCCGAGCTAGACAAGCTGCAGGAGCGATTCCGGTAATCGTCGTGTGAGCGGGGGTTTGCAGCACAGGGATGGCCGCGGATTCTGACCCTCGACACTCGCAGTGTCGAGGGTCAGAATCACGGCCAGCAGTCGCCGATTCGTTGCATACTAATTAGAGTGCGGAAGAAGAGGAATTTCTGGTGGATCGTTAGCGAGGTGGGTTTCGTCGTTCTGTTTACCGTTGTGATGCTCGTCATGGAAGGGCATTCTGCCGACGCGAAAATGGAGGCGACGCTCAGTGAGGTTATCGACAAGTATGGCTTTGAGCACAGGGAGGAATACGAGGCAACCCATCTTATAATGTCAGATGGAACTCGCTTTTACCAGGCCGAGGTGCTGAGCGATGCAGAGTTCACGGACCTTGTTGCTATGCTCCGCAATTCTTGCCAAGAGTGCATGATCAGTAGCAAAGCTGCAGAACCGCCGTACGGTGCTTCGGACAAGCTCATTCTTAATGAGGACTTCAAGAGCATCGAATCGATTCATGTCATGCAAGGCGCTAAAACCGGGCTCCTATTTTCTTCATACGCTTCCTACATCGTCGTCAAGCCGCGGTACCCGTCCCTCTGGGCACGGATCAAGGATTGGTGGCCCTGGTGAGTGGTGTGTGCGGTGAGAGCGGCGGCGCCGATGAACGTGGCACGGCCATCATGGCCGTGAGTAGCTTGGGCATCTTGCCCAAGCCGCCGGATTCGGGCTGGAAGCCCGAACTACTCATGGGCTAGAAGCCCATGCTACACCCGTACCGAGGGTTTGTCCCCCTGCCCCTCGCGGCTCAAGGGGTGGTGGGTTCGGGTGCGATAGCGCCCAACCTTGAGAGAGGGCGGAGGACTGGCGGATCTTCGGTACAATCAGTCAGTGTCCAACCTTGAGTTCTGTGGAAGCTGGGGCGAGTAAGAAGGTCTCATCAATGAAGAGGTGCCCTGTTCTGTTAGTCGTCGGTTTGGTTGTCCCGTTGCTGGGATGCAACGATAGCAGCGAGAGTCGAGGCATCGACCATGGAGCCAGGATCGTTTTCAGTTCCATGCGCGACGGGAACTCCGAAATCTACGTCATGAACGCGGACGGGACAGGTCAGACGCGATTGACGAATAACGAGGCTAACGATTCCTCCCCTGCGTTCAGCCCGGACGGGTCGAGGATCGCTTTCAGTTCCATGCGCGACGGGAACTCCGAGATCTACGTCATGAATGCGGACGGCTCAGGAAAGACGCGGGTGACGAACACCCCTGCCAACGAGTCCATGCCTGCGTTCAGTCCGGACGGCTCGAAGATCGCGTTCATATCCGACCGCGATGGGATGTTTGAGATCTACGTCATGAATCTTGACGGCTCTGGACAGACGAAGTTGGCGACCGCGCCTGAGATAGATCTCGAACCCACCTTCAGCCCGGACGGTTCTTTGATCGTGTTCATGAGACTCCACAACGATAACTTGGAGCTCTACATCGCAAATGCGGACGGCTCCCGTGTTGACCGCCTGACGAACAACCCTGCCGCCGACGGCACGCCCGCTTTCAGCCCGGACGGCTCAAAGATCGCGTTCGCGTCCGACCGCCACGGCAACAGAGAGATCTACGTGGTGAACTTGGACGGCCCGGCGGCTCGGCTCACGAACAACGCGGCGCAAGACGAAGCTCCCTCGTTCAGCCCGGACGGTTCCAAGATCGCGTTTGCCAGCAATCGCGACGGCAACTATGAGATCTACGTCATGAACGCGGACGGAACAGGTCAGACGCGGTTGACGGATAACGAGGAAGATGATTTCTCGCCTTCCTTCGCGCTCCGGCAGAAACGATAGGAGGTTTCTGCCCCATGACGCCCGGGGTGGTCGCGGCTGACGGTTGCAAGACCCAGCCGGGGGGGGTTCATCCCTCGGCACTCGCAGTGTGGAGGGTATTAACGTAGCACGGCCATCCTGGCCGTGAGTGGCTGGGGCATCCTGCCCCAGATCCCCGACTCGGGCTAGAAGCCCGAACTACTCATGGGCTGGCAGCCCATGCCACACCGTGTCCCCGTCCCTCCCGGCCTCAAGGGGTATTCGTCGGTCAGTCGTCTACGGGACGATAGCCCACACGGTCTGGTCGAAGCTGATCAGCCACGGGAAGAAGAGTACAATCCCAGCTTCTTTGTAGCTGATCTTCGCCTTCATCTCCTTCGTGCCCGCCTGTATGAAGCGCTCTGGATTTGTCGTGATGCTCACTTCGACGATCGAGTCGACCGTCGTCGCGATCATGAAGTCGACTTGCTCGTACGAGTTAGTGTCGTAGTTCCACAGCTCGATCCACTGTCCGATGTTGTTGATCTCGGCGTGCGCCTCCACTCTGATCCGAAGCTCGCTCGGCGTCTCAGTCGGAGAAGTTCCGACGATGACGAGCTGCACTTGTCGCTCAGCCTGGTTCAGCGTGATCCCCGGCAAAACCGTCATCCAACTGTCTTCGCTGGCGAACAGGTCGCTCAGCCCGCCGCCGGTCAGCATCCCGCGGAACAGGGAGAAACTGTCGGGCGTGATTTCGCGCGCGCCGTCGAGGAACAGAATCCACACCGCGCCGCGGTCCGGGCCCCCGTCGTCATCGGCCTGGGCCCCCACGGCCAGGTCGCCGATTCCGTCGCCGTCGAGGTCACCCAGCGAGGCCACCGTGATGCCGAAGACATCGCCATTATCCAGCGGGCCGGTAAAGCCGCCCTGCGTGTCGCTGATCTTCTGGTGGGACTTGACCGTGCCGTCCGTGTTGAGGAACAGGATCCACACCGCACCGCGGTTGGCCCCCCCGTCGTCATCGCCGATTGCCCCGACGGCCAGGTCGGCCACGCCGTCGCCGTCGAGATCACCCAGCGAGGCCAGCGAGAAGCCGAAGTTATCCCCATCATCCAGGATGCCGGTGAAGCCGCCTTGGGTGTCGCTGATCTTCTGGTGGGAGTTGACGGTGCCATCGGGGTTGAGGAACAGGACCCATACCGCGCCGCGGTCGAAGCCCCCGTCGTCATCGCCCAGTGCGCCCACGGCCAGGTCGCCCACGCCGTCGCCATCCAGA